>DASYNU010000168.1:0-10661 GCA_036008345.1 Bryobacteraceae bacterium | reverse complement strand
CACAATCCCGATCCAACTGCAACGGTTCGTTTCGGCGAGCAAAGCTGGGAAGAAATGATGCTCGGCTTCTATGACGTCGTGATACCGGCCGACATGAGCCTGAAGGATTTCTTCACGCCTTTGCACGAGGCCAATAAAGAGAATAGGGGCCTGTAGCAGTATTCAGTGAAACATTCTGTCGTTTCTCTCCTGGTGGGCGCCGGCGTTATGCTGAGCGCCCACGATGTTTTTTCGACTAAGATAACCTGGTCGCGCGAAATCTCCCGCTTGGTCTATAAGCGCTGCGCGTCTTGCCATCGCGATGGTGGATCATCGTTCTCCCTGACCACGTTCGAGCAAGCGCGTCCGTGGGCCAAAGCTATCAAGGAAGAGGTGCTGGAGCGGCGTATGCCTCCCTTCGCCGCGGTAAAAGGCTTCGGCGACATCCGCGACGATCAAGCCTTGACGCAGGATGAAATCCACCTGATCTCAGACTGGGTGGAAGGCGGGTCGCCGGAGGGTGACCCGGCGCTGCTGCCGAAGAATCGGAATTTCGATGCAATGGCTCCCCACCACAGCACGGCCGGCCCGGAGTTGATCGTAGACGGAAGTTTCACCCTGAAGCACGCCATCACGATTTCAGGCATCCGGCCGCAGAGCCTGATGGAGGGCAGTTCCGTGAAGGTAATTGCGGCGCGGCCGGACGGCGGCATTGAACCCTTGATCTGGCTGTACGATTACAAGCCGCAGTTCGATCGCTCTTACTATTTTCGAAAGCCGCTCAAACTCCCGGCCGGAACAAAGATCGAAACGTATCCGAGCAGCGCGGGAGCAGTCTCGCTGCTGGCGCAAAATTGAAATCTGCGGACTCACCGCGTTTTTTCGGCCACCGATGCATTTTCCCGCTGGATACACCAAAACCTCCACCTTGTGCCACGCGCCTACCCGCGCCCGCTCACTACTAAGCCGTGATTATAGGTCCAGTTTCACGAATCAACGAAAACGCGATGACCGCCGGAAGCATCGACTTGGCGCCGAAACGTGTCAAGATGTCGCGAGTTTGCAGCGACAACACCACCCCGTGGCCGCGCCAGCCAAGGCAACCAATGGCAGGGATTTCGAACCGATGGCGTCCAACTGCCGCACGAATTCGCGAAATTCGAAAGGCCGCGCAAACATCGACCTCGCCATGCGCCCGCAAAACATGCGGAGGTCTCCGAACCACTCGAAAAATGAGATCACGTAGGGCATGACTCCCAGTGTTCATCTGCCGCTAAAGTGCCAAACTCATAACTTGCAGAGAATCAAGGCAGTCGGCTAGCCTCTCGAATCGCTCACGCTGCAAATCTTACATGTAACCGTTAGGCCGGCGCCGCACGCTGGCAGACAAAATGCACAATGGAAGCCATGGGCTTCCTTATTCTGAAGATTCTACCGGCTGCGTTTCTAACGCTTGGGATTCTGCTGGGCGCGCCGCAGCAATCTAGTTCCGCGCCGTCTCAGGCCAAAGACCCGCTAGACCGGGAGTCGCCGCAAGGCTCGGTGTTCGCGTTTCTGGAAGCGGTTCGCACGCATGACTACACGCGAGCCGCGAGATATCTGGATCTGCGCAAGCTGCCTCCAGCCAAGCGATGGAAGGAAGGTCCCGATCTTGCGCGGCAACTGGGACAAATCCTGAACCGGGACTCCCAGTTCGACGTCGCCGAGCTCAGCCGCGACCCGGGGGACGAACATACTGACCGGGAGCGAGTGGATTCATTTGCGGTGAACGGCCAAAACGTGGACCTGGAGTTGCAACGTGTGACGCTTCGCAACAAGCTTTCCATCTGGGTGTTTTCCTCCGGCAGCGTCGAACGCATCCCGCGGCTGGCGCAGATCACCAGCGATTCGCCGGTAGAGAAATATCTGCCGCAAGCATTGGTCGCATGGACCTTCTTGGATACATCGTTGTGGCGCTGGATCGCGCTGGTAATGCTCGGGGTGCTGGTAGCCGGACTCGCCAAATTACTGTGTCCCCTGGCGCTGCGTATGGTTCGGCCCGTGCTGAAGCGGATTTGGCGGCAAGCCGATTGGAGCGAGCTGGACGGTTTCGTCGCACCTGTTCAACTGCTGCTGGCTGCGGCTGTGTTCCGCATTGGAATGGAATGGATTGATCCTTCGGCACTGGTCCGGCCGCTTCTGGAACGGGGTCTTTCGCTGCTGTTCTTTCTCGGATTCGCATGGTTGTTCATGCGGACCGTGGATGTGATCATCCGCCGTTTGAATGTTTTTCTGCGATCGAAGCATCGGTCATTTTCCTATTCCGTTCTGCCGCTGGCCGCGCGCGTTCTCAAGATCACCATCCTGCTGCTGATGATCGCCGCGCTGCTTAGCAGCTGGGGCTACAACACCACCACCATTGTGGCTGGCCTCGGTGTTGGCGGTATCGCCATCGCGTTGGCTGCTCAGAAGACCATCGAAAATTTCTTCGGTGGCGTAGCGGTGGTCAGCGACCGGCCGGTTGCGGTTGGAGATTTTTGCAAGTTCGGCGATCGCACGGGGACGGTGGAAGATATCGGCCTGCGATCCACGCGTATTCGTACCCTCGACCGTACACTGGTCACCGTTCCCAACGGCCAGTTCTCTTCCATGACCCTCGAGAATTTCGGCCGGCGCGATAAGATGCTGTTCCATTTCGTGCTGAATGTCCGGCGCGATACCCAGCCGGATCAGGTTCGGGAACTGCTCGAGTCCATTGCGAAGATCCTCGCCGAGAATCCCAAGCTTGAGACCGGCGCTCTTCCGGTGCGTTTTGTCGGCGTAGGCACGTACTCTCTGGATCTCGAAATCTTTATATATGTGCTGACCAAGGACGGCGACGAATTCATGCGAATCCAACAGGATTTGTATCTGCGAATATTGGACGCCGTGGAGGCGGCCGGCACAGCGTTGGCTTTGCCCACACAGGCCAACATCAGTTATTCGGTTGTGAACGCGGCTCTGCCGAATGGTGCATCCTTGCCGCAGGACCACGTTACCGAACCGCGACCGTGAGGGAGTCGGTGCCTTACTTCAGCTCCGACACTGGTACAGTAAACGACGCCGTGTTCACTACGCCATTGCGCTGAAACTGCACCCAGATCCGGTACGTACGCGCACGCGGAAAGATAATGTTGAATTGCATCTGAGGTCCGCCATCGGCGATGAAGGGATGGTCGTGAATCAGATCAATCAGATCATCACTCGCCACCAGCATGTGGCCCCAAGCTCCGATATATTTCTCGAGCCCATCGCCTGGTTTGATGTGGAAGAACAACAGCGTTTTCATGCCGGCGATGGGCTGCGGGGGATCTGTCACCAATTCCACGTCCATGTTAGTGCAGTGGCTGACGCCCAGTTCCGGTTCGAGCGATGGACTCGCTAATTTGACATCGGTACCCGGCGCGCCCGGCACAATCACGGTCCTCGCTGTCAATTGCGGAGTGCCGCCGGTGGCATAAAAATCGCCCGCAACGCGATACAGGCCTGGCTTTGGGAAGGCCATGTCGTACAGAAATGTGCCGTCCGGCTGCGGCACGGGATGATCGTGCACGAAATACTGCAGGTCCTCGCTCACCAGGAACAGGTGGAACAGTCTTTCGTGAACCACTTCAAAATGATCCACAGTTTTACCGGTGTGAGGATCGGCGATCCGGAATTTCAATTGCACCTTTTCGCCCGCCCTAAAAACAGAAGGTCGAATGGTGAGCTCTAGCGGATATTCAACATCGTCGGGAATGCCGAGGACTAGCTTCATCCCGCAGCGCGGGCAAAAGCCGGGCTTATCGGAGCGAACATCTTTATCCATCGGGCAGATGTAATCTTGCGGCGCGACGGGGGCAATGGTTGTGGTGGGCTGCTTGGCGTCCACAGTGGTTTGGGCGCGCAGGCTCAGGGCCAGCAAAAACGCAAGAAGAATCCTCACTCCTCCATTATTTCACCCGGAAGTGAGTCGCTGAAGTGAGTGGCTTTCGATACCGGCTGAGACGCTGGTTCAAATTCGCAGGGTCCCCAGTCCCCAGTCCCCAGTCCCTAAAATGGATAGATGCCAACCTTCAAGCTCGCGGTGCTTCCGGGCGATGGCGTGGGAAAAGAAGTAGTACCTGCGGCGCTGCTGGTATTGGAAACGATTAGCGCCCGCTTCGGCGCCACTTTCGATTTGCACCATTTCGACTGGGGCGCCGAATACTATTTCAGGAATGGCCGCATGATGCCGGCCGACGCGTTGGATCAACTACGGCCCATGGACGCGATTATGCTGGGAGCCGTTGGCGATCCCAAGATTCCCGATCACATCACCCTCAACGGCCTGCTATTGCCGATCCGGCGCAGTTTCGATCAATTCGCGAACGTGCGCCCGGCCGTTCTCTATGAGGGCGTAGCTTCGCCGCTGGCTAACCCCGGCGCCGTGGATATGGTTGTGGTGCGCGAGAACACCGAGGGCGAATACGCGCAGGTGGGTGGATTTGTTTATCACCAGCAACCGGATGAGGTGGCCATCCAAACCGCGGTTTTTACGCGCCGTGGCATCGAGCGGGTGGCGCGCTTCGCATTTGAGCTGGCTCGCAAGCGTAACCGGCAGCGGCGGGTGACATCCATCACCAAGTCCAATGCGCAGGGTTTCGGAATGGTGCTGTGGGACCGCGTGTTCCAATCTGTTGCCGCTGGATACTCCGACATCGAGACCGAATCGCTTTTGGTGGATGCGGCCGCGATGAACTTCATCCGCCGGCCTGCGAGCTTCGATGTTGTCGTGGCTTCGAACTTGTTCGGCGATATTTTGAGCGACGTCTCGGCCATTCTCACCGGCAGCATCGGCCTGGCACCCAGCGCGAATCTCGATCCAACGCGGCGCTATCCTTCAATGTTTGAGCCCGTGCATGGATCGGCGCCGGATATCGCTGGGCGGGGAATTGTGAATCCAATGGCGCAGATTCTATCGGCGGGAATGATGCTGGATCATCTTGGGTTGGAGGAAGCCGCGCGATCAGTAGAACGCGCCGTCGCTGCGGTGCTTCGGGAGGGAAAGCATAGAACCCCGGATCTCGGGGGGACCAGCCGTACCAGTGACGTGACGGGCGCTGTGATCAACCACCTGGGCACCGGTCTCTAACACTCGCGGTAACCGAACCGCGACCGTAAGGGAGTCGGTGCCTTTGCCGATTTTTTCACGGCTCTCTTAAGGAAGTCGGTGCCTTCAGCCCCTTAAATCTGCAAAAGCCTCTTCAATTTCCTTCTTCGCTTGCGGGCTCGGCGTAGTCAGCGGCAGCCGTGGTGGACCGCCATAGTATCCCGCCAGGTCCATGGCATGCTTGAGACCTGGCACGCCGTACTTGGCAGTCACCAGATACGCGGCGCGGCCGATCCGATTCTGCCAATCCATCGCGGCCTCAAGTTCGCGCGTGCGATGCGCTTCCCAAATCGAGATGGTGGCGTAGGGAGCGGCGTTCGCGAACGCCAGCACTGCGCCCACCGCTCCCACCGCCAAGGTCGGAGCCAGCGTGGGAGCTGAGCCCGTCAGCACCTGGAATCCCTTTTTCACTTCGCGGATCATCTGCAGCACTTTTTCGAGATTCCCCGAGCTTTCCTTGATCGCGATGATGTTGGGATGTTGCGATAGCTGGGCTACGGCTTCAGCCGGAATGTCGACCCCGGTGGTTTGCGGCCAGTTGTAAATGATCAGCGGGATTTTCGCCTGGTCGGCTACCGCGCTAAAGTACAACATCTGGGCGGGCCCGTTGTTGATCAGATTCTTGTAGTAGTGCGGAGTGCGAACCATGGCCACTTTGTAGCCGATTTCGGCCGCGCGATTAGTAAGCGCCACCGTTTCGCGCACGCTCTCTACGCCCGTGCCGGCGATCAACAATTTCTCCGGCGCGGCGTATTCGGCCGTCCATTCGAAGAGTTGGATTTTCTCTTCGGTGGTGAGCATGACACTCTCGCCGGTGGATCCGCATACGACGTACCCCGCCAGTCCAGTTAGATTCAACTTTTCGATATTGTGCTGGAGCTTCACTTTCCACAGGTCGCCTTCGTGATTGAAGGGAGTGGTGATGGGTGGGAAAATTCCTTGCAGCTTCATGAGCGGAAATGGGGCAGCCCGAAGACTGCCCGGAATAACTTACTTTGCTACTGCCGCAGGTACGTACCTTGCAACGTAAGTGATAACCAGCGTGTATAACGCCAGAGATTCGATCAGCACCAAGCCGAGAATGAGGGCGAAGCGAATTCCGCCTTGAGCTCCGGGATTTCGAGCCATGGCTTCAGCTGCCGATGCGACAGCTTTTCCTTGTCCCAGGCCGCACAGACCGGAAGCAATGCCCATTGCCAGATATGCGAACGGCAGATGCAGGTCACCCCCGCCGCCCCCGGCCGGAGTTTGGGCAAAGATCGGGCTGGCCAGTAACAGCACTGCTGCAGCCAGAAAAAACATTTTACGTGTCATGCGAGTGTTCTCCTTCGAAAGAAATTGTTCGCGAGGAGGTGGTTCCCAATCTATCCTGGGGGACGATGGGCTCACGCTCGGAACGGATAAAGCCATTAATGTTCGTGCGCTACTGCTCCGCCCACATAGATCATGGCGAGCAGCATGAATATGAATGCCTGTAAGAATGCGACAAAGACGTGCAGTCCCATGAAAATTGCTGGAAACGCAAGAAACGTGAGCGAAAGGAAAGTCGTGGTTACCATCTCGCCCGCGAACATGTTCGCGTAAAGACGGATGGTCAACGACAAGGGTCGCGCCAGATGGCTGATGAGTTCAATGGGCACCATCAGCGGTGCAAGCCACGGCATGGGCCCCGCAAAGTGTGCCAGATACCTGCCGAAGCCCTGGGCTCGAAAGCCCATCCAGTGGTAATAGAAAAACACACATAGGGCTAGACCGGCCGGCACTGCTGGCGTCATCGTGGGCGATTCGAAGCCCGGAATGACACCGATCAGGTTCATGAAGAGGATGAAAATAAAGAGCGTTCCGAAAAAGGATACCGACTTGCTGGCGCCGTGATCGATGGCGTCGTGAGCCTGGCCCGAGACGAAATTGTAGATCGCTTCAAAGGTCATTTGCAGCTTGCCAGGTTTATCCACCGATAAGCGCGCACGCAGCAAGGCAAACAAGAACAGGATAATGACTACCACCAGTATCTCGATTACGATCCAGTTTTGCCACGGATGCGCGGGGTCAGTGGGCGGGTGGCCGATAGAAGTGAGAAACGAAGTGAGAGCGCTCCCCAGGTACTCGTTAAAGAGTCTCGTCAGCCAGAATTGTGCTTCATGTTCCATGGATCAACTCGTAAAGGATTTCGATTGTAACCGCGGCGCCCGGAAGCAACAAACCAATCACCGCCGCCGCTGCATTGAACCCTGTAAGCATGATTATAACGTAGCCTGCAGCCATTAGCACTACGAAGCGGATGGCCAGAAGCCAAGGCGATCTGCGCACTTTGGCGCTGCTGATAGCTTCCACTACGCGCTGCCAGCGCCAGAAGCTCAGGTAGGAGGCGGCCGCGCCAACCAGGAATCCGCCGCCGAACCGAACATCCTTCCAAACTGCTAGGAACACCGCGCCCGTTAAGCCGAGAATCAGAATAATGAGTTTGATGCGGCGTAACGCGCTCTCGTAGAATGCAGGATCACTTCGCCGCATCGTCGTGGCTCAACTCACGAATGACCTCGATGATACCCGCCGCAACGCCCAGCAGCAGAAAGATGATCTTCAGGTATCCCGTTCCAAAAAGCTTGTCGAGCCCAAATCCGATTCCGAAGCCAACCAGAATGCAAGCTGGGAGCAGGAAGGCGAGGGTGTAGTATTTTCCGACCTCGCGTACAACGTTGTCTTTAGGCATGCGCGGCTCGTTTGCGTTCCAGAATCGCGCCGGCCTGATCGGCGGTTTCCTTCACCAAAAAGCCCATTTTGGGATGGCTGGGGACGATGTCTGGTAGCAGGCCGAACTCTTCCAGCGCTTCCGTTGTGGTAGGTCCGATGGAAGCGATCACCATGCGGAGTAGGTTGTTGTGGACAGCTTTCTCCACGCCCGCTTCGGCGGCAATGCGGAACAGGTGCGTCAATTGGATGGAGGTGGTGAATATCACGACATCGGCGTCGCCCTCCCCGATGCGGCGGGCCGCTTCGCGCAGCGGCGCCGTATCTTCCGGCAGATCCCATTGATAGACGCGAACGGCTGTGACTTCAGCGCCGCGCGCACGCAAACCCGCGAGCAATTCAGGATTCGATTTTCCGTATTCCTGGATT
The DNA here is from genome assembly GCA_036008345.1 of Bryobacteraceae bacterium. GTDB lineage: Bacteria > Acidobacteriota > Terriglobia > Bryobacterales > Bryobacteraceae > Palsa-89. Next base: position 2,413 of record DASYNU010000168.1, on the reverse strand, counting down.
GCAATGCTACGCTCAGGGCGCGCTGCAATCGCGGCCAGCAGTTCACGCCAGGTGTTTGGCTCAGGGACCGCGACGGTCACCGGGACTGCCATCTCTCGCAGCGCGGCAAGCGGCTTGGGTCCGCGCGCGACCACGGTGATCTTGCGCAGCGCGTCCGCAAAAGCCTGCGGCGGGTAGCGCGCAGCCAGCACTTTGTCCAAAGCTCGCGTACCTACCCCTGTAAGCAGGATCATCATCTCGAATTCGCCGCGAAAGAGCCGCTCAGCGAATGCGAATGCTTCGGGATTGTTTTCGATGGGAGCTTCGCGCATGGAAGGCGCGACAAAAGGATCACCGCCTTGGCGCCGAATGAGTTCGGCGATTTCCGTGGCGCGCCGGCTCTCGAAGGAGAGGACGCGTAGGCCATCGAAGGGCATCAATTTGAGAGTAACAGCAGCTACGCTTTGGGGTGTGCTTTGTCGTAGACGGCCATCAAATCCGTCAGCGAGACTTGGGTGTATTTTTGCGTAGTCGAAAGTTGGGAGTGTCCCAGCAATTCCTGGATAGCCCTGAGATCGGCGCCGTCGCTCAGTAAGTGCGTGGCGTAGGCGTGGCGCAGGCTGTGGGGATGGATGGACGAATCGCCGGTGACCATGCGCGCGTAAAATTTGACGATGCCGCGCGCGCCGCGGTCCGTCAGGCGCGTGCCGCGATGGTTCAGAAACAGGGCGCCGCTTGAAGGGCGGTCCGCCAGATAGCGTGAGAGCGCGGAGGCGGCTTTTGTTCCATAGGGAACCTGGCGTTCTTTGCGGCCTTTGCCGCGCACCCGGATCCATCGTTCGGTGAAGTCGAAATCTTCCAAATTTAGGCCGACCAACTCGCTGACGCGCAGTCCGCAACCGTACAGCAGCTCGAAGATCGCGAGATCGCGCGCCGGGTACGGCCGCTCCAGCTTATTGGCCGCGACGCCTTCTACCAGCGTGTTGGTTTGCTCGGCGGTCATCACCACCGGCAGCGATTTGGGAGCCTTGGGTGTGCGCACCAACCTGGCAACGTTGATCACGATTACGCCTTCGCGCAGCAGAAATTTGAAAAGCGATCGCACGGCGGCCAGTTTGCGCCGCATGCTCACAGCTGTAAGCCGTTGCGCGTACAGATGACCCAGCCATTCCCGAATCGCAAACGCGTCGATTTCTTCTACTGCGACTTTTCCCTTAATGCTGAAGTAATCAAGAAACTGGCCCAGATCCGAAGCGTAATTTCGTAGCGTGTGCGCGGAGGCATTGGCGCGTCTTAGCTCTGCCAGATAGTTTTCGATCTGTGCTCCCAGGTCAGGCATAGACGGAGCGGTATTCGTCCAGTTTCTCTAGCGCTCGGCGGCACACCTCCGCATGCCGGGCACGCTTGTCGTGCCGCAGGCGATGGCGGGCTTCTTCGTCGAGCGAGGGAAGCAGGTCGAATGTTATGTTCGCTGGCTGGTAATGTGCTGGGTCGGCGCCGGAAACATAAGCGCATAGCGATCCAATGGCGGTCTCGCGTGGAAAAATCCGCTGTGGTTCGCCCAACGCCAACTCCACGGCATGGCGTCCGGCGACCAGTCCAGTCGCGATGGATTCCACATAACCCTCGACACCAGAAATCTGGCCGGCGAAGAAGATCTCCGGCCGGGAACGAAGCTGCAGCGTAGCCGCAAGCAGCGCGGGCGCGTTGATGTAGGTGTTGCGGTGGATCTGCCCGTAACGCAGGAACTCGGCCTGTTCCAGGCCCGGAATCATCCGGAACACGCGCGCCTGTTCGGCAAAGCGCATGTGGTTTTGGAAGCCCACCAGGTTGTAGCTCTCGGCGCGAAGGTTTTCCTGGCGAAGCTGCACCACCGCATATGGACGCCGGCCGGTTCGGGGATCCACCAGGCCCACCGGTTTCATCGGACCGAAGCGCAATGTTTCGCGGCCGCGCCGGGCCAACTCTTCGATGGGCAGGCAAGCCTCGAAGAACAGGGTTTGATCCTCTGCGATATGCGCGGGAACAGGTTCTGCAGCGAGAAGCGCGTCGACAAAGCGCTCATACTGTTCGCGATCGAACGGGCAATTCAGATAATCGTCTGTCGAATCCAGCGACTTGCCGTAGCGCGACGCGCGAAACGCGATGCTGGCGTCAACCGTGCTAGCGTCCACGATGGGGCTGATGGAATCGTAGAAGAACAACCGCCCGGCGCCGGTGATACGCCCGATCTCTTCAGCCAGCGCGCCGCTGGTGAGTGGTCCGGTAGCTACGATGGTGATGGCATCCGCGGGAATCGAAACCACTTCTCCGCGCCGAAGTTCAATGCGTCCGTTCTGTTCGATGGCGCGCGTCACTTCCTGTGCGAACACTTCACGATCCACGGTAAGCGCGTGACCACCAGGGACCCGCGCTTGTTGCGCCAGGCGCAGCA
>DASYNU010000167.1:0-132596 GCA_036008345.1 Bryobacteraceae bacterium | reverse complement strand
TGCGTGCGCGGTCAAAAACGCGTCGCCATCCACCCCAGTGATTCTACTGACGGGATGGGGCCAGCGGCTCATCGCTGAGGGAGACATTCCACCCCACGTGGATCGCGTGTTGAACAAGCCGCCCAAGCTGCGGGAACTTCGCGCCGCGTTGGCGGAGTTGACAGGGGGCCTCGCGTCCGAGGACACCAAGGTTCGCGGATAGCGGTCAACCCTCCCTGAAGCGCGCCTCTTGCGACGCAAAAGAGAAGCGCTTTGCGCTTGGCCTTTTTTGCGCCCTCGGGGCCCGCTGATGGGCTAGCGCTGGCTCCGGATCGCGGTAGCTACGTTGCACTCCGCGGCGCGGCGTCGGTGTTGACGGTAGACATTTCTCGTCGCCGGGAGCCGAAATCGGCTCTGGGCCGGGCGAGTCCTACGAAGACTGAGTTTCACTAATCGATTCGAGGATCTCTCATATCGGAGACTTCCTGCGGTAAAGACCGAAGAGTCAATTTGTCGAGCGCCGCTTTCAGATGTTCCAGTTTCACAGGCTTGGTAATAATGTCATCCATCCCTGCCGCGAGGCACCGTTGCTTGCAAGAAAGGCTCGCATCAGCAGTCAGCGCGACAATCACACTGCGTTGGCTGGGTCCCACGCGCCTCCGAATCTCTTTGGTGGCTTCATAGCCGTTCATTTCAGGCATCTGGCAGTCCATAAAGATAAGGTCATAGGGGAGGTCGCTTGCCATTTTGACCGCCTCCTGGCCATTTGCGGCTACGTCTGTTCGGGCACCGAGCCGTTCAAGCATCCGGAGCGCGACTTTCTGATTGACAGTGTTATCTTCGGCAACAAGAACGCGCCAAGTAGCACTAGCTGGCTTCGCGATATTAGATTGAAGCTCCGAAATTGACCGCTGAAACTCCAGCGGGACCGCGAAAGACGGTGCCGATGCCACCCGTCTCGACCAGACGTTGGCCAAGGTATTCAGCAGCTGCGAATGCCGCACTGGCTTGACCAGAAACGCATCAATGCTCTCCCTTTCTATGCCGCTCACTTCCTGCCAGTGGCCTACCGAGGTCAGCATAATCACTACTGGACCTCCTAGCGCGGGATCAGACTTAATTTTGGCTGCCAGCGTCGCTCCGTCGATTTCCGGCATTTGATAATCGGTAATTACGATCTGAAAGGGATCCCCACTTACGTTCGCCGCACGAACGGCTTGCAGGGCTTCCATGCCTGAAGCGAAACTTCCATTTCGCATTCCCCAACTGGAGATCTGCTCATGTACCACCCGGCGATTTACTTCGTTGTCGTCTACGATCAGAACTCGCAAACCAGTCAGATCGAGCGTCGGAACTGGAGCGGGGGCCGGCTCCGTATCGATCGGTAATGGCAGCGCGAATGAGAAGGTGGAGCCCTCGCCCAAACGGCTGGTTGCGTGAATCGTGCCCCCCATGAGCTCAACCAATTGCTTGGAGATCGCCAATCCTAGACCAGTACCACCGAATCTTCGGGTGGTCGAGGCGTCCACTTGGGTAAACTTCTCGAATAATGATCCGATGCTCTCCGGAGGAATCCCAATCCCGGTATCACGCACTGAAACCCGTACCTGAGCCCGAAGGTCGTCTTTGCTTTGGCACTCCGCAGCAATGAGCACATGTCCGCTGGCGGTGAACTTAACGGCATTGCCCGCCAAATTGGTTACTACCTGCCGGATTCGGCCTGCATCGCCGAGAAAAAATCGCGGCGTGTCGGGCGGATAGTGAACCACCAAGTCTATGCCGCTGGCAGCGGCTTTGGAGGCCAACATTTCGCCTACCTCTTCCAACACCTGGCGCAGATCAAACGCATGGGACTCAAGCGCCAACTTGCCCGCTTCAATCTTTGAGAAGTCGAGAATATCGTTGATAACGGTGAGTAACATATCGCCAGACTGCCGGATGGTTTCGACAAAGTCCTGCTGCTCGGCTGTCAAGGCAGTGTCGAGCAATACGCCGGTCATGCCGATCACACCGTTCAACGGGGTTCGGATTTCGTGGCTCATGTTGGCCAAGAACTCACTCTTGGCTTGATTTCCCGCTTCGGCAGCCTCTTTCGCCTCCACAAGCGCCGCCTCAACCATTCTTCGATCTGTGATGTTTCGGCCGATCCCGACCAATCCTAGAACATCGCCGGCCGCATTCCGAAAGGGCACTTCCGTCGTCAAATGCCAGATGGTGTTACCTTCGCGGTCCAAGGTTGACTCCTCGCGATTGACGATTCCAGTTTCGGAATGCATTATCTCGTCCTCATCGCGCGCATACTTTTCGGCTATGTCCTTGGGATAGAAGTCAAAGTCATTTTTGCCTAAGAGTTCTTCTGGAGTGGCGGCACCCATACGCCGCGCCAACGCAGCGTTGGCAACCAGAAACCGATGTTGAACATCCTTCACGTAGATATAGTCCGGAACATTGTTGATTAATGTCTGAAGAAGGCTCCTATCGTGCGCTAGTGATTCTTCCATCCGTCTGCGCTCTATTCCTGCGGCGATCCCCGTCGCCACAGTAGTGAATCCTGCCATCAAAGTAGCGGCGAACGGGTGCTTGCTGAACAACGCGACAACACCAAGCAGCCGTTCTTCAATGACCAGAGGAAAACCAGCAGCCGCAGTGAACCCTTCGGTCCGCGCCCAGTCATGCTCTTGCATTTGGGAGCCGTTGACGAGGTCCCTAACATGGGGCCGGCGTTCGGAAGCGATCAATCCTACGGTCGTCGAGTTGTCCAGGGGAATGCGGCTGTAAGCGCTGTGGCCCGCGAAAGCTCCCCCGCTGGACTGGAGCTCAAGGAGGCCGGCGTCTGTAGCTACAGTCCAGACCTGCACCGCGCCAATGTCTAAGCGGCGGACCACGGCATCCGCACAGAGTCTGAGAACATCCTGTAGAGAGTGACCCTGAATAACCGCGTTTCCGACATCGATGTCTACAGCGGCCAGACGTACTCTCTGTTCCAAATCGTTCTGCGCCCGCTGACGTTCTGTGATGTCAGTCGCGAGGACCAGACTGGCGGCCTGTCCTAGAAACTGAATAGGGTTCGTAGTTATCTCAACGTCAAGAACGCTTCCATCCTTACGGCTGTGCTTCCAAACGCCTGCCTCAGAGATCCGCTCCATCTTGCGGTCCGGCCGGTTGTTCCTGACATCCAGAAAGCGAGCCACCTCTTCGCGGGGGAGGATTTTTTCGATGGTCATCCCGAGAAACTCCTCGCGCGAGTAGCCATATTGCTGAATAGCTGCGTCGTTGACCGCAATAAAAGCCAACGTATCCCACGCGAAGACCCACATTGGGTTTGGATTCTTTTCAAAGAGCAAGCGGTACTGCTCAGTACTTTGCTGTAATTCTCGATTCTTTATACGCAGCTCCGCACTCTGGGCATTCACTCGCCGGCGTAAGCTCAGAATCAACGCCACGGCCAGGAAGACTACTACAACGAGAGCGGCCACAGACCAAATGAGGTGCCAGAAGGTCCACCATGGTGGCCGCTTGATCACAACCACATCTCCTGGAGACCTGAGCAGGACATGAAAGGACACTGGTTTGTTCCCTGTGTCCTCCGTGTCTACTATAGACACACCCGTTAACTGCAACCTGCTACCGGGCGCCAGGCGGTCCATCTCGGAAAGCTCAGACGAGGCGGCCTGCGCCGCGAATATGTGTCCGTCGGAAGTCAGGGACATCGCGACTTGACCATTCGGCGATCTTGAACAAGTCAACAGCTCGCCATCTACCTCCACCAGCTGCTGGTCGTACTGGCCTTGCGACAAAGCTTGAGCGGTGGCTCGAATGGGATTTGGTTTGGGCCCGCTGCTTACCTGACGGATCACGGCGTCCTGAAGCGCCGGCGTGTAACCTCCCAAGACTGGGAATCCAACAGCCTCGATTTCGTCGCCGCGTTCAAGTCGCTGTGACGTGCGGGTCAGGATCATTAGACCCTGATCCCCATCCCGAATAAAGACCGCCTGGCCTGGCTGTTGAAAAGTAACGACGCCGTGTGTTCTGACGCGCTCTTCGCCGGAGAACCCGGGCGAGAACTGCAGAAGGGTAACGGCTGGTCGAAGTGGCAGTTGCCACGGCCCAGCACGATTGATAACGTCCATCGATAGGTCCCCGAAATCTTGGACATGCACGATGAGTCCGGTGTACTGGCGCCTTTTGTTGAACGCGACGCCCAGAGCGCCCCGGACGTGAACGCTGGCACCAACCAACTGATCCAGATCCAAGTGTGGAAAATGAACGATGCTTATTCTTACAGCTCGCCCGGTGGTGGTTGGAACATAGAGATTGAGATAGCCGTCTTCGATGGCAGCCGCATGCACAATGGCCTTCGCTTCCACCCATTGACTGTCGCTCGCAGCCGCTGTCTGGCTGTCCAGCGATATCGCTTTCGCCCTTGGAAGAGTGCGTTTACCAAGGGCCAGAATTGAGCGCTTTCGGATCACGGGCGCGAAATCGCCAGGCTCCGTTACCCCTGTCAAATCGATTTCCATGCCCCGCTCGACAGCCTCGGCTCCTTCCGTCTGGACGAATATACCCGCCGAGTCATCTTGAACGAACAACAGACCGGCCGGATCGTAATACGTCACGACAGCACGGAGATGGACTGGAAATTCTCGTGCCGCCTCATTCGGTGATAGCTCACGAATATCTTCGATTCTCGTAAGGGAGTTCGGCTGGTGCGGTTTGCCGTCACCGGGCACACACATCATTAGCAAATAGGGCAGGGTTAATGACAGTTTCTTCCAACGGAAAAACGGATCACGCTGGGTGTGGCACTTTGCCCGTTCGCTTTCCGTTGAAGTCATTGGATTCCCGACCATGCTTTGTAGTGAATTCGGATGTCCGGCTTTTGCCATCAGTAGTTACAAAAACAGTGTGCTACTTCATCTATCGGTTAACCCTTCCGTTTTCGTGAGATTGACTGGTTAGCGACCGTCTGACCGAACGTGACCGGCTGATGCCATGCCTCCGGCAGGCCTATATCGGACATGCACTGTCAAATGTTCTTAATATCGGCACTCCAGGTCCCGCCGGATGTGGATTCCGGTTTAACGGGCTTCCAGACCTCGTTCCGGGACTAATCAAAGCCACCATTTTGGACGATTAAGGGGGATTGACGTGGCTCTGGTGAAGATTCTACATACACCAACGCTGGGTTGCTTGAAGGGAAGGACGGCCGTCATAACCGCCGTCATCCTCCGGATCCCAGCCGTTGGAGTGGGAGTTGGAGTTCTATTACAGTACTCAATCCCCCGGAAGTTTGGAGGCATTACCGCCCGTTTTGCCTCAGACGCCTGCGTGCCAAAGCCAATGCTTACGCGCTTGTCTAGGCCCCAAATGTAGCGGGGAGAGGTGGGCACGAGGGTGAACTTTGGAATGACGCCGCCGACGTTTCCGGGTGCAACGTAACAGGACTTGGGAAAGGCCTCTAGCCAATGGAAACAACAGGCCTATTAAGCCGTCCACTGAAGATATTCTCCCTCGCGCCCGCCAGCTTGTAATGCCGCATCAGGATCAGATCTATGCCCAAACCAGCAGGCTTTTCACCATTCTGATGCTGGTCCCAGTGGTTAGCACGCATCGTTGCGTTCCACGGCGGCATCGTTCTTGCACGGATAGCGCGCGTCCGGAACTAGCGGCCGATCGGCGACATCTCGATGTTCAAATCCAGCGCTTGTGACCTTGTCGGGTTCGCGGCAAGGCACACGCTGGCCGGTTCACTCTCTGCATATCAGTTCGCAATTTCATTCGTCCACAGTTAACTTGCGTGTGACCAACCAGTGAGTAATTTTGAGTAGTATGAGGATCATGATCGATGGGTAAGGTTCATCGAAACGCTTCCTATCCAACGAAGTACTTGCAGTGTGACACTCGGGTCAGGTCAGAATGGTCTCTTTGGGGGATGCCGGTCCATTGAAGATCGCCACTTTCAATATCAACAACGTTAACAAGCGTCTGCATAATCTTACGGCATGGCTCCGAAGGGCGCGGCCCGACGTGGTTTGCCTCCAGGAGCTTAAGGTAGAGCAGCAAGCATTTCCTGCAAGTGCCCTGCGTGACCTCGGCTATGGCGGAGTCTGGCTTGGCGAACGTTCCTGGAACGGCGTAGCCATCCTGGCGCGGGAGTGCGATCCGGTGCTGACCCGATCTGGGTTGCCTGGGAATCCAGAGGATCACCAGCCACGCTATATCGAGGCGGCGGTAAATGGTGTGCTGATCGCTTCCATCTACCTGCCGAACGGAAATCCTCAACCCGGTCCGAAGTTTGACTACAAATTGGCCTGGTTCGAACGTTTAATCGAACACGGCGCGGAACTCATGAAGGCCGGCGTGCCCGTCGTCTTGGCCGGCGATTACAACGTGGTACCGACTGTGCAGGATATTTATCCCACGCGATCTCTGGATGACAACGCATTGATTCAACCTCAGAGTCGCCAAGCCTATGCTCGGCTGCTAGCTCAGGGCTGGACGGACGCTCTGCGAAAACTGCAGCCCGAGGGGCCGCTCTGGACGTTCTGGGATTACGAGCGTAATCGGTGGCCTTTAGATAAGGGCATGCGGTTGGATCATTTCCTTCTTTCTCCAACAGCGTGCGATCGCCTCGTGCTCGGGGGTGTAGACCGATGGGTTAGAGGTGAGGAAAACGCGAGCGACCATGCTCCCGCTTGGATAGTGCTCGATGGTTGATTTGCAGTTTTGCGTCGTGAGCTTTTCGGGAGCCGTGCCTAAATCAAAGACAGTAACCCTGCTCCACCCAGTAGTGCCAGTCACCGATGGCTTCCTCAGTGGATTCGTCAGGAATGGCCGTCTTCCACGCCTGCCGGCGGATTGCACCAGCATGCCGCTGAGTTTCCGGCGAGGATGCGCGACGGCCGCAGGAGGCACGATAGCATCTCTCATGATGTGCAAAGAGCCGAGCCGCCTGCTCGAAAGAGCAACGCCCGCGCGATTGAACCTTAGGTGCCGCAAGGGGTTAAGGGCAAATGTAGGAAGCAATTACCGCCCCGAAACCGGTGGTGAACTGAACCAGATTCCGTTCGGAGCGTCCGACCGCGCCGCCACAATGTCGGGCCAACCGTCACCATTGAAATCGGCAAACGCCATGCCGTAGACCACCCCGTTGCCATCGTTCCAGGGGACCTCATGGAAGGTGTGCCCCTGCCCCGTGTTGTAGTAGACCGATCCCGGCTGATGCACCCAGCCAACAATGATGTCCGGCCGGCCGTCGCGATTGAGATCCGCCACCGCCAGCGCGTAGGGCGGCCGCCGCGGCCCAGGAAGTTGTACCGGATCTCCGAAGTTGCGCCCACCACGATTGAAGATCACGTAGGCGCCTCTTTTTTGCTCGTCGATGATTGCCAGGTCCAGATGACCATCACCATCAAAATCGGCGGCAACGCCGATCCGGATCCAACTCTGACTCGGCCCCACCTTGGTCGACGTGAGGAAATGGCCCTTCCCATCGTTCCATAAGATAATGCTCTGTCCCCCGTCGCGATGCGGTACGAATAGGTCGAGCGCGCCGTCACCGTCAAAATCCGCCGCTACAATTGATGTGGCGGATTCGGTCGGCAGCGGCTGGCAGGCCGGAAAATGACCCTTGCCGTCATTCAAGCAGACGAAGCTCGGCGCCGCGGTGTGCGGTCCGGCTCCCGGGTTAGTTGCTCCGATATCTGGAAAATCTCCCCGGTTAGCCGCTACGATATCTGGAAAACCGTCGCCATTGAGATCCGCCAGCGTCACATATCGCGTCGGCCAGCCGGGCTCGCCGAACGTCCCGATCTCCGTGAAGTGCCCCTTCCCATCGTTCCGATACACCAGTTTGCGGTCCGGCGCATCATTGCTCATCACAACGTCCAGATGGCCATCGCCATCCACATCGGCTAAAGCTGCGGAGTAGGTCCGCGCCGGCGCTGTGCCCAGATTGCTGGCCGAAAAGCCTCCCTTTCCGTCGTTCAGCAGCACCCGGCTGTGCAGCGGCCAGTGCCGGCCCTTGGCCAGCACGATATCCGGCAGGCCGTCGCCATTAAGATCGCCGACGCTGACGCTGGCCGACGTTTCGCCCTGGTCCTCCAGCAATTGGACACGCTGAAAGGATCGGAACACTGGCTTCGAAGGCGCCGCCGGCTGACCATCCGCGTGTACCAGGAGGAGGTAGGCGACTATCCCTGCTGCGGCGATACAAAACAAAATGGCACGCGATCTCACGATAACAAGCTACCGCACATAGCCTACGAAATGCGAGTCGCGGAGTCCCTTCAACCGGAGAACGAGACCCGGGCCTCCTGCCCTTGGCACACCCTATCACTCACCTTCAACCCCTATCACACACCCTTGCCGGAAACTCACGTTGATTTGCAGTTTTGCGTCAGAGTGACCGGCGCGACGGTATTAGTAAACACTCGCCGACCAGGGCGCTACCTACTCCCGCTCTCTGTTGCCAGACGCTTCTTCAGCTGTTCCCTTGACGTTGCCGCGAGAACGCGGCAGGCCGTTGGGTCAACGAGAGCATCCGGCCTCGCGTTGCGTTGCTCCAGACGACTCCAGAGGCCAGAGGCATCCGGGTGCGGCGTGATGAGGATATCGCAAGGTATACTTTCGAGAAACGAAAAGCTCCGCTCGAAATCTTCGCCATTCGGATATTCTTTTCTGTGACTGAACCGGAAGCCGTCGGCCGACACGGGTGACAAGCTATCGGCATAAACCAGGTTCAGACAGCGGCCGTTTTCGCACGACTGCCAAGTCCAACTGGTGCCTCCGGGCGTGTGTCCGGGAGTAAGATGCGCGGTAAGAGTGACTGTCCCCGCGCTCAGGGCGTCGCCGTCCCTTAATGTTTCTACTCGCGCGACACGGGCGATGGCAGCGATGGTGCCATACTGCGGGTCGTCGCGCGGCACTGCACCTTTGCTCATGACATCCGCCGTCCACGGGCTTGCGGCGACACGGGCCCCGCTGAGCTTCTGAAGTTCGGCAATGCCGCCGGCATGATCGAAATGAACGTGCGAGTTTACGATGAGCTTCACATCTTCGATACGAAATCCCAGCGAACGAATGTTGGCGACGATCCGTGATGCGGACTCGGGCAGCGCGCCGTCGATGAGAACATGGCCTGTGTCGGACGTAATCAGAACGGAGCTCAGACCATCAGTGCCGGCGTAGTAAGTATTGCCATAGATTCGGAATGCCGCGTGCGGCTTGTTCCAGGCAGCGCAATTGGCGCAGGAAGAATGCACGTCCCGAGCGAGAAGCGGAAAGACCAGCATCAGAAGCAGAAGGATTCGAGAGTGCATCTGACCAGTGTAAAAGAGATCGGCTGCGAAATACTTCGTTCGGCAGCAGGGCCGGACGGAGCCGTACGCTCCGTCAACGGCCAGGAACGGGCGAGTATTCCGGGTGCGCCAGCAGGAACTTGGCCCAGCGCGCCGTTAGTTCAGGATCACGGCGCAGGTTTCCCATATTGCTGCGCAACGCGCCGACGTAATTGATAGCAGCGCGCGTATTTCCAGCTTCTGCGGCGCTGAGAAACCATTTTCCAGCCTCGTGGTAATCCTGTTGCACGCCTTTTCCGATGGCGTACATCATTCCCACCAGCTCTTCGGCCGGCACATAGCCGCGCTGTGCGGCTTCGAACGTGGACTGGAAGGCCTGAGCGGGGTTCTTGTTCACGAGGGCGCCGCCGGCACAGAACAGATCCACGGGTTCAGCGCCCGTATGGATGCTGCCGGCCGGACCGCAAACACTGTAATAGGTCAGGTCGCCGGCCTGTTGGGCTGTGATCTTCTCCAACCACTTCTCCCAGCCCTCCTCGGGAGGAAATTGCCCCTCATCGGCGCCTCCGACTATATACCGGCGAATAGGAGCGAGGGCGAGAAGCGCTACGGCCTGCAGCGGCTCATTCTTATCGCTGGTCAACGAGACCAGCGCCCGGAACATGGGCGGGTCCTGCTGCACGCCCGGAGCCTGTAGCTTGACCGCCTGGGCGAGCCCGTCGGCAGCGTCGAGACGGGCGTCAACGTCGAATCTTTGATCGGTCGCTCGCTGGATCAGAATCCGCTGGGCAGCCGCCGAACGCCAGTTGGCATAGGATGCCAAGGCGCGGAGAGCCGCATTGCGAATCTGCGGAGAAGAATCGGCAAGCAGCTTGCCCAGGGCCGCGGTGGTAGCCTCACTAAAAATACCGTGGTTGCACGTCTCGGCCGCAGCCGCCCTGACGCCGGCGTCGCTGGATACGAAGAGCTTTTCGAGCACCGCGCCCGCCGGAGCTCCGCCCACCAGCGCCAGGGATGGATAATAGCCGGCATTGGGCGCGGGCGGCGTAGCCTTCGCGAAGGCCGCAAGCAGTTTCAATTCCTCGGGCGAGGGGGAAATGTTTTTGTTGCGCAGCCGGGTCGCCCAGCCGATGGCGTCGTCATTGCTCGTGGGGTGGTAACTTCTCTCGCCGAGTTCCTCAAACTCGCGGTAGATGACGTGATAGCCCTTGGCCTTCACGCGCTCGTAGGTGTCGCGCACGGTCGTGATATGGTGCGTGAAATCCCGCATTCCCAGCACCATGTAAAATTCGGGAGCGCTGTTCACCGCGTCGATGGGCTTATCCAGCTCAGAGGGCATGGTCCACCAGCCCCAACTGTAAGAAATCGAGGCGGTGATGAGATCGGGATGCAACATAGTGAATTCACCGGCCACATAGCCGCCCGCGCCTTTGCCATACATGTAAATGCGGCGGGGGTTGACGGGATAGGTCTTCTGCGCCCATTCGAGTAGCTTCTGGATTGGCACGTGATCGGCCGGTCCCAGTCCTCCGCGGGGGCTTTGCGCACGAATGGCCAGAAGCACGTAGCCGTCGCTCAATCCGAGCCGCTTGAGCGACTCACGAACCGGGAAGATACCGGCGCCGGGCGGAGAGGTGTGTTCCTGGAAGCAGAAGATCACGCCCACCTGCCGTGCGGGATCGGTGGTGCCAGCCGGCGCGACGTTGGCGGGGGCATCTACTATGTAGCGGACAATGGTATTACCGGTTTCGTCTTTGAGTTCGATCTCCCCACCGGCCGAGAGCGCCGGAACACAACAGACAGCCACGATCAGAGTGGCGGCCAGACAGTGAAACGATCGATCTATAGTTTTCATATTTTTCTCACCGGTGCTACCACAGTGATACGGTCACTGGCCGAGACCGGCAATCGCCTTCTGTGCGGCCTCAATTCGTTCCGCGGGCGCCGGATAGACGGACCAGTCCTTGCCCTGCGGCTCCGGCAGCGTTCGAAGGTACGCCACCAGGGTGGCGGGGTCGAGGCCGGCATCGTGGAGTAGCTTGACTGCGTAGCCGTCGGCCGCCGTCTCGCAGGCGCGATCGAATGCAAATCGCCTCAACGCGACGGCGTGCACACGCTCGGGAGCCTCGTCCGGCATAGCTCGGCTGGCAGCCTGCACCTCCACTTGCGCCAGTTCGCCCCGGGTCATGCCGACGGTGGGATGGCGCAGCGCAATATGTCCCATGGCATGGGCCAGGATGGCGGACAATTGGGCATCGTCGCGCGACAGTAATGGGCGCGGGACAAAGATCATGCCGCCCGCTACTGCAATCGCCTCGTCGAGTTGTAGCCGGCGCCAGTCTGCTGGAAACGCCGCTGCTGGCGCCGTGTCTGGGGATGGCTGGCCGCCGTCGAAAACGAAGAAGCGATAGCGGAACTGTGGGCTATGCGCCGCCAGGCGGTTACCGATCCGGTCAAGTCGCGATTCGGTGGCCGCATTCACGTTGGCCTGCAGCTGTGTGGCGAACCGTTGTCCCACCCGAGCGTCATCCTCTGGCGCATAGTAATTGTCCGGGGTATCGGGCTGTTGCGCAAACGCCACGGCGGCAGCGGCCAAGAGAAGACAGCGCTTCATCGATTTAGTGTACGCCAGGAAGACCGCTCACACGGAGCCGTGGCGCATGAATTTAGAGCGACGTCCAGCGCCACCGGCGAATCAGAAAATATACCAACGTGAGCGCTCCCAGCCACGGCAGCCCGGCGATCAACGTGACGCGCATACCTTCCACCCACCACGTCGTCCCCAGGATCGCGACAATGGCCGCAGCACCCACAAGCGATGTGTACGGGTAGCCGAACATACGCACCGGTAAGCGAGGCCGTCCCTCGGATTCCCATTTTCGGCGGAAGAAAAGATGCGTAACGAAGATCATCAGCCACACAAACAATCCCCCGAACAACGCGATTCCGAACAAATAGATGAAAGCGCTGTCGGGATAAGCGAACGCCAACCATGTAGCTATTCCCAATCCAGCGGCGGAAACCAGCAGTGCCGGAAGCGGAGTGCCGCGCGCGGTAACTCGGCCGAGAAGCCGTGGTGCGTAACCTCCACGCCCGAGCGAAAACATCATCCGCCCGCACAAGTATAAATTGCAGTTCATGCTGGACGCCGCAGCCGTGATCACCACAAAGTTCACCAAGTGAGCAGCCGCCGGCACGCCGATGAGCTGGAACACTTTTACGAATGGACTAGCTGTCACATCCGCTCCCGGCTGAATCTGTTTCCAAGGAACTATGCTGATGAGAACCACAATGGCGCCAAGATAGAACAGGATCAACCGAGCCACCATGCTGTGCATTGCTCGCGGCACGGCGGTTTCAGGATTCTTGGCTTCGCCGGAGGTAACCGCAACCACCTCAGTTCCGATATAGCTGAAGATCACGAAGGCCATGGCCATCCAGACGCCGCGCCAACCAGTGGCCAGGAATCCACCGTGCGCCGTGAGGTTCGAAAAACCAACGGCTGGAATGGGGCCCAGCCCAACCAACAGTGCCAACCCAAAAACAATGAAGACCACAATGGCGACTACTTTGATCATCGCGAACCAATATTCGATGCTGCCGAAACTCGCGACGCTGCGCGCGTTCACATACAACAGCGCCAACGAGAATCCCAGCACCCAGAGCCATTTCGGCGTGTTTGGAAACCACCACTGGCAGTAGATCGAGATCGCTGTCGCCTCGCCTCCGATGGCGATGCATTGCGCCGCCCAGTAGGTGTAGCGGATCACGAAGCCGGCCCAAGGGTTGAGATAGAGTTCGGCGTAAACTCCAAATGAACCGGCGGTCGGATGCGCCACCGCCATTTCCGAGAGCGCGCCCATAAACAGCAGTGCGATGACGGCGCCGATCAAATAACTGACGATGACGCCCGGTCCGGCAATGCGCACAGCCAGCGAACTGCCGAGAAAAAGCCCAGTGCCGATCGCGCCACCGATAGCGATCATGCTGAGTTGGCCACTAGAAAGCTGGCGCGAGAGCTGCTCGCCCTGCTCGATGCCTAGGCCAGCCGCCTCACTGGTCTTCATAAGCGACGCCGGGACTGCCTGAGGGATAGAACGCACCCAGCAGCTTAATTGTGGTGCCGCCGTGATTCTCTACGCAATGCCGAACGCCGGCAGGAAAGTATATGCTGCTGCCTGTGTGGAATTCACACGCTTCTTCATCCGCGTGCACCATTCCGCTGCCTTCCAGAATGAAAATCACTTCCTCGTAGGTGTGGTAATGGAACGGCGCCTTACTGGGAGGAATCCATCCAGCGAACTGAGTCACTTGCCGGCAGCCGAGATCGGTGTGGACAAGATACCGGAAGATACGATCTTCGCCGGCCCGAATGTCCTCACGTTCATCTTCATGCACCATGAGTTTTCCCAGTTCACAAGACGGCTGCGTGGGCCGCTCCGCAACACGGCGCTCGGAATCCTCGGGACAACACGCGCTCACCATCCGCAGCGTCTCGGGACCAATGTTCTCGATCGTGTACGCCGCGCCCGGAGGAACAAATACCGCGCATCCCGAGCGTAGGCCAAAGCTCGATCCGCTGATGCGGCAGAAACCCACGCCGGAGGCCACATAAAGCACTTCTTCCGCATTCGGATTTACGACGGCCGGCGAGATGCCAGGCCCGTAATCGTTCACCGTTTGCGTAATGCGCTTGGCGCCATTAGCCCGGCTGATTACCTTGCGCTCCGCCCAAGTTCCCAGAGTCGAAAGCTGCCCGTCCTCGGGCGAGTAAACCCGGCACCCGCCAGCCAACACCTTCACGAACGCACCATCAAATCCAGATTGTCTTCGAACGCGCTCAATGCGGTATGAACATCCTCCAGCGTGTTGTAGACATGGAAAGCGATGCGCACGCCGTCGCGACGCATGGAGCAAACCACGCCTCGCGCGGTCAATTGAGCCAGAATCGCCTTAGGATCTTTAGCCCGCAGCACCACCAGCGGCCCCACGCTCGAGACTGGCGTTTTGGATTCAATTTTGAGATCGCGAACGCCCTCAATAAACGCCCGCGTCAGCCGCTCGATTTGCGCCGCAACATTCTCCAAGCCAATCTGCGTTAGAAACTTCAGCGCAGCCGCGGCCATATAAATATTCGGCATCGGCGGCGAACCGCCTTCAAAGCGCCGGGCATCCGTCGCCGGGTCCAGACGCTTGGTATCGAACGCGAAAGCGTCGCGTTGCGCGAACCAACTGGTGATGGCCGGCGTGAGCGATTCACTTAACTCCCTACGCACATACAGGAACGCGACGCCCGGAGGCCCCAGCAGATATTTGAGCGTACCGGTGACGTAGAAATCCGCGCCCAGAGCCTTTACATCAATCGGGCGCGTCCCGCAATCCTGAAAGCCATCCAAGAACAGCAGCGCTCCACGCTCATGCGCGATCCGCGTAATCGCCGGAACATCAGACCGAAATCCGTTGACAAACGAAACATGCGTGAGCGGTACTATCAACGTCCGCTCATCGATGGCGGCCGCGTAGCATTCCGTGGGCACCACATTGTTGACGCCATCCATAAACTGGATCTCCGCCCCGCGCGGCTGCTGCGCCAGCCAGATCTGTCCCATGGTGGGAAACTCGTATTCACTCATCACCACCTTATTGCGTTGGCCGAACTGCACTCCATTCGCGATCGGATTGATGCCCGCCGACGCGCTGGCCACAATCGCAACTTCGTCCCGTTCGGCATTTATGAAGCGCGCGAACTGGGTGCGCAGAGCTTCGTATGTTTCCATCCAATCGTCCCAAGGAGCCGAAGACGTCCGCCAGCTCCGAGCGTATTCCTGGAGGCCGCCTTCCACCGCGTCGGAAAATGCGCCTTGCGAGCAGTTATATAGATACGTCTTGGATTGGAGGATCGGAAAGTGCGATCGTAGCTCCGAAATTTGTTGGTCCGTCAGCATTAGTCTCCTAGATCTGGTTCACGGCTTGAATCAACGCCCGAATGTAACCATAGCAGTAAGCGAAAGACTGCAGCCCAGCGGGATCGTCCGCCGCTTCGGGCACATGATCGGGCATCAACAGGTAAGGATAACCAACTTCCTTGTACACTTGAATGGCCTTGACGAAATCGATATCGCCTTCGTCCGGGAACACCTCCATAAAGTCGTCGCGATGTCCGCGGATATTGCGGAAATGCACATTGAAGATCTTCTGGCGTGAACCAAAATATCGAATGACGTCGAAGATCTGTTGCCCAGGATTCTGCAGCATTTCGGAAACCGTTCCCTGGCAGAAGTTCAAACCGTGATATGGATTCGCGTGAATCGCCACAAACTTCTTCAGGCCATCCACCGTCCCCAGCACTCGCGCCACGCCCTGGTAACCCTCGGGGGGCACTCCAGGATCATGCGGGTGGCAAGCAATCCGAATCTTGTACTCCGCAGCGACAGGCGCCACGCGCTCCAGAAAATACGTAATCCGCTCCCAGGCCGCATCTGCATCCACATGGCCGGCGCGCGTGAGTGGCGTGCTCGGGTGCGCATCCCTCAATTTCCATGTACTGTACGTGGCATCGCCGCGGCCGGGAGTGCGGCCAATGCGCAGCACACCCAATATGCTCATGTTGTATTTAATAGACGGAATCCCCGCAGCCGCCGAGTTACGGATCAGGTTCTGAAATGCCTCAATATCGCGATCGCGCTCCGGGCTTTGGGCCAACATGATCGCCGGGTGTTTCTCACTGTCGATATGGCTGGATGTAAGAAATGGCGGAGCCACGCAATCCACGCTAATACCGTATTTTCCCGCCAAATCACGCAACCGCTTGAGCTCTTCAACCGTGGCATAAAGGCGGCCATCCGAGGTCTCCGGATACCCGCAAATATTCCGAACTCCGTAGCGTGCGAAATATTGAAAATGCTTCTCATTGCTCGGAGCGCTCTGACATCCCAACTTCATCAACACAGGCTTGCCGGGCGATCCGGCTGAAGATCCGGCCATCGCCGCGACTACACCAGCCGATGACACAAATTCTCTGCGATTCATAAACCTGATCGTACCGCCGTGTAGGGCAGGTTGTTAGCCTGCTCGCCGATTGCCAATCGGCGCAAAGCCCACCCTGATGCACAATCAGTATTGTCGTGTTCGAAACCCTAATTCGCACCGCAACATACTCCCTCTCTTACAAGCCACGCTCCTCGTGATTTCCACCGGTGAATGTTCTGCGGCGTCACTTGCCGGAAAAACTTGCGGCCCTCCGCTCCCGAAAACTAGCCACGCCTTCTTGGAAATCGGCGCTAGCGAATATTGCCGGCACGTCATCCCGGATTCGCGCGGCCGCTGCCGTTTCACCTTCCAGGATGCTCAGCCGCGCCGAACGCAGTGTCGCTTGAACAGCTAGCGGAGCCTGCACCGCGATCCTTTCCGCGATGGCCACCGCTCTCTCCAATTGCTGCCCAGGTTCGGTCACTTCTTGTATCAGCCCCATCCGAAGCGCTTCCGCCGCGCCGAACTCGTCCGCCGTAAGCAGGTAGCGCATCGCGTTTCCCCATCCGGCTTCCCGAACCAGCCGGAACGTCGCGCCGCCCAGTGGATATAGCCCGCGAGCGATCTCCAGTTGCGCGAAGCGTGCGTCGCTGGCCGCGATGCGAATATCCGCGGCCAATAGCAACTCAATCCCGATGGTGAACGTAATGCCTTGAACAGCCATCACCAAGGGCTTCGACAGATGGCTCCGCAAACCGAAGGGATCAATCTGGCCGGCATCCATCACAAACGGATCGCCGCGTTCAAACAGCGGCGCGAACTGCGTCAAGTCGATGCCGCCAGTGAAATGCCGTCCGTGCGCGAACACCACCGCGCACCAAAGGTCGGGATTCGCTGCATACTCGCCGTAAGCGCGCGCCAGGTCGTGGAACATCGGCGGGTCGAATGCATTGCGCTTCGCCACGCGATTCAAGCCGATCAGCAGTACGTGACCCTTCCGTTCCGTCGTGATGTAAGACATAGTTGGAGGCTAGCTCATTCCAGGCTTCACAAGATAGCAACGGCACGCGTAAAGCCCGCCGACGCGCTACGGATCTTGAACGGAAAACATGAGACCAGAAAACCAGTCGCCGGCAACTGTTCCAGGTTCGCCAGCTTTTCAATATGGCAATACCCAAGCTCGAGGCTCGCCTTGTGGCCCTCCCAGATTATTGACGGATCGCGCGATTCCAAAAATCGGCGGCGCGTAAAAGAGAATGGAGCATCCCAGCTCCACCCGTCGGTCCCCATCACCCGCACGCCGCGCTTGAGCAGCCATAGCGTAGCCTCGCGCCCGAATCCGCAGCCGGAATCCACGTAAGCCGCAGTGCCATACGCCGCGCCCGCTCGCGTGTTCATCAGCACGATGTCGAATGGCTTTAACTCGTGCCCCGTGGCTTCCATCCGTTCGGCCAGTTCCGCAGCCGTCACCACATGCCCATCGTCAAACCCGCGAAAGTCCAGCTTGACTCCCGGACGATAAAACCAATCCAGCGGAACCTCGTCGATAGTCCACGCCCGCTCGCCTCCATTCATCGTGGAAGCAAAATGCCACGGCGCGTCCACATGCGTTCCGTTATGCGTAGTGACAGTCAGAATTTCCACCGCCCACGCCTCGCCGCCCGGCAACTCACTCGCTTCGAGCCCCGGAAACATCCCAAGCATTCCAGCCAGCGACTGCTTGTGATCCGAGTACTCGATGCGTGGCCCGAGCCCCGGTGGATCCGCAGGCACTGTGTTTTCAAGCGGCCGGGAAAGGTCAATCAGTCTCATCTCTTCACCGTCGATGATACTCCGGGTTGCTGGCGGCGGCGCTCCGGAGCGTTAGTCAGCTAACTATGCGCCCGGCAAAACAGACATTTTTCTGGCCGGATGGAATAGCTCACGCGCGATGATCACTTTCAAACCGAGCAGGTATTAAACAGAAAGCGGAGGAAATTCGAATGAAACGAAATTTAGTAACAATGAGTCTTGCGGCAGTGTTGCTCGCGAGCGGAGCCCAGGCGCAGGACATCACCATCACATGGCTGGTGCCCGCAAAGAACATCGGCAACGGATATCTCCCCAAGCTGTCTTCCGACGGCATCCAGAATGTCGTTACCATCGACCAGGTGAATATGGGGCCCTCGAACCCGATGAACGGGGTACCCAATGGCCTAGCCGCATTCCAAGATCACATTGGAACAATTGACACCGCGTCCATCTCCTGGGGGGGTGTGTCCAAGTATCTTTACAGTCCGCCGCAGACAACCCCGCAGATTGGGCACGCGCCTTCCATCGCTTTGGCCTATGATGGCAGCGACAACTATGACACCGCGATCGAGGTCCATCAGGGTGGTCAGGATAGCGATGGATCGCTGTGGTACCAAATCGGCAAGAACAGCCCTCCGTTTTTCTCGAACATCATTTGGTCAAGCGCGGACCGGTACGGCACCGGTTATAACGCCACAGTGGCTGCCGACCTGAATGGAAAGTCCCTCACCACCAGCACCGTCGTCGAAGTGCATCAGGAATCCGCGGGCGAATCCGCTCTTTATTACAAAGTCGGCGTGCTGACGCTAGGGCCTTCGCCATCCATTAGTTGGGGCTCGTCGATTGAAATTAATGCCGGCCTGAACCAAGGCTACGTGCCAACTGTCACAGTTGCCAATAACATTGCCGTCCTGGTAGCTCAGGGAACCTCCGGAGCACTGTGGTACGCAATCGGAGTGGTGGATACAGCTACCTTCACCATCAATTGGACCGATCCCATTCCGTATGGTGGCGGCGGCTACAATCCCACTGTTTCAGCCTGGGGGAATGGCGGGGCCTCCATTATCGGCAAAGGGCGCGTTGTTGTGGAAGCACACCAACTCGACAGCAGCACCGGACCATTGGTGTACAGTGTGGGACTCTTGAAAAATGGCGTCGGCGGCTCCGCCCCTACGTCCATTGAATGGAGCACTGTTATGGACGTTCCTTATTCCACCGGCTGCTACCCATCCGTCGCGATCTCATTCGACGGATACACGCCACCGAACCCCAACGGAACCACCTCGAACCTGAGCGTGACAGAGACGCACGAAACCGCATGCGGCACCGCGCCCATTGATTATATGTTTGGATATCTGGTGGCGAACTAGCCGGTGGCGCGGGGCCGTGCCCAGCGTAGTTGTTTTCTTACAAGCCCGTAGGCCGAGTTTTATTCTATCCTCGTTAAACGAGCACAATGGAAAAACTCGGCCCAACGCCAGGTTCCCGCAAAGAAATTTTGCATGCGCTCGCCTTCGCGATGCTGGCCGTTCTGGCCGTGTTTTCCTGGCAGGCCTTAACCGTCCATGTGAATTACCAGGACAACTGGACCGGTCTGTTCCGCATTGGATACCGGACCAAGCTGCCTGAAGCCTCAGCCCAGGGAGTTTTTCGCAACGCCAACCCCACCGGTTACGACGGACAATACTACCGCATCATGGCGCACAATCCACTTCTGCGCGATGGCACGGTGGCTTTTTTGGACGATCCGCTCATGCGCTCACGCCGCATCCTGGTTCCCGCGCTGGCGTGGGTGCTGGCTGCCGGGCGCCCAGGATTTATCGACGGCGCTTATGTCTTTGTGGTTCTCGCCTTCATTTTCGCCGGCACCTACTGGATGGTGCGTCTCCAAATCGTAGAAGGCCATCATCCTGCATGGGGGCTTTGTTTCTTAGCCGTGCCCGCCGTTCTCATCGCCGTAGATTCGATGACAGTGGACGTTGCCATTGCCGCGTTGGCTGCCGGATTGGCCTGGCACCTTATCACTGGCCGCGTATCCGCACTCTGGTTGATTCTGGCGGCGGCGGGGCTGGTGCGCGAAACCGGCCTTCTGTTGCCGGCCGCCTGCGTGCTCGCGAGTATGTATCAGCGTGATTGGCGCAAAGCCGCTCTTTGGGCCAGCGCCGGCCTGCCTGCCTTTTGCTGGTACGGCTACATTTATGCGGTTTTGGCTGCCGCGGGCGCTGGTCACCCGGCCATGGCGCCCGCCTTCATGATCCCGCGGCTGGAACTTGGCATTCTGCAGCAAGCGTTGGAACCCCAATCCTACCCACGGTTTTCACCACTCCTTCGCACCATTGCGCGCGTCCTGGATGAACTTGCGTTGGCGGGTACGGTGGCCGTGGTGGTTCTTGCAATGGCGCGCTTGCGGCACGTCCGTCCTCCCGCACAGAAGGTCGTCCTGGTTTTGTATGCCTTAATGTTCGCCGCCATCACCAGGAAGTTCTTCTGGTCCGACGCCTATAGTTACAGCCGGGCTTTCGCGCCGCTCTTCGTGCTGCCAATGGCCGGAGACCGCCCACGCACCGCCCTGATGCTGGCTCTGCTGGTGGACCTCCGGATACTGGCCGAGTTTGAATCGCAAGCTTTCCACGTCGTGCAATGGCTGACATCCGGCTGACTCAATCAGTGAAAATTTTGAAATGAGTTTGGGCTCAATTGAGTCTAAGAGAAGTTATCCGATGCCGAACATACCCAGCTTCTACTCCATCCGCGAGGCCAATAAACCGATCCCCCGGCGCATCTATCACAACAACAGCGCATGTCCCTGTGGCCGCGAGATAGAAGGCGATGAGCGGCGCAAGGGCACCTGCAACTATCGGCTCTGTGACGACTGCGAACAGTTGAACCGGCAAGGACGCTAGCCGCGGGTGCCCTTTATAAAAACGCAAAAGGTTGGCGAAGTGGGGCAGGTTGGAAGCCTGCGCGGCGGTTGATTACCGCCGCAGTCCGGTAGAAGTGGGCATTCGGGCCGGATTGACAATCGGCCGCAGCTTATCAAGCTGCCCCACCGGGTCGCGCACCTGCTAGCCGCCTGTTATGCAGTAACCCATCGGAACTTGGGTAAACTCGGGAGGTGCATCGTTGGCTTCCACTCGCGGTCGTTCTGTGTCTCGAAGTCTGCCTCCTCTTCCCCGCTCTCAATCTGCTTCCCGTTTGGACTGACGAATTGTTCACCGTGATGACCGTTCCGCATCCGGTTCGCGAAATCATCCCTATCGTTCAGCGCGACATCCACCCGCCCCTTTACTTCGTGCTCCTGCACTGGTGGGCCAAATTACCGCTGCCCTTCACCGGAGTGGCCGCATTGCGCGCATTCTCAGTCGTGTGGGCTCTCGCGGCGACGTTTCTGCTGGACTTTTTCTGGACGCGGTCCATGAAACCCGTCGAGCGATACCTTGCCCTTGCGTTGTTCGCATTTTCCCCATGCCTGCTTCTGTATAGCCGTATGGCGCGATCCTACTCCATGCAGGCCGCATTGGCTTTGCTGGCTCTGGCGATGCTCCAGCGTTGGATGCCAAATCCGCTCTCCCTACTGCGTGCGTCAGCCGCTCTATTGGCTGTACTGCTCCTGCTTTACACCCACTACGTCCCCGGGCTCGCCGTGCTTGCGGGGTTCATCCTGATTGGCTGGCGCAGCATAGGAATGGCCCGTATAGCCGCGTTCGTTTGCGCCGTGGCCCTCGGCTATGCACCTTGGGCAACCACCATGATCCGCGCCCTCGGGCGTTGGGGAGTCGCTTCAGACTATGCCGCGAAGTACAACATTTCCGGTAATGCCGCGCTCGAACAAATTGTCAAAATTGGATTTGGCCTCGTATCGCTCACCATCGGCGAATCGTTTCTGGCCTTGTCGCTCGTATTGGTCCCCATCATCCTATTACTCGCCTTGGCGGGCGCACGAACCGCGGAATTTGCCCGCTACTTCCCTGCCCTGCTCGCGATTGCCGCCGTGGTTGGCTACATCGGCGTCGCGCGTTGGGCCAGCTATCCCTTCATTCCGGCCCGGCTTCTCTGGCTGCTGCCGTTCCTGAGCCTCGCAGTAGCACTCGGCATTTCGCACCTTCATCGAATGCCGCTCCGCTGGGGCGTGGCGTCACTCATCTTCCTTTCCTACGCGTCCTCTATCGTGATGTACTTCCGCCGCGAGAATTTCTTGAATCTCGGCTATGCCGCACCGCTTCGAGAAATCGCCGGCCAGCTCAATCGCGATGCTCAACCCCGAGATCTTATCCTCATGGACGCCTATAACACCGACTCTCAGGTCCTCTCCGCGTACCTATCCGGCCGCACACCCAATATCGTGCTCTTCCAGGAAAACATTCCCGACGCCCGCCGCCGCTTATCCTCCGCCGCCACCATTTGGATTGCCCGCAACACCCGCGACATTTCTCCGGGACACACCACCACCGAGCTACAAATCGAGGCTTGCGCCGGCCGCATCGAACGCGACATCTTGCTCGAGTCCTATGCACGGTGGCAACAAGGAGCCATGAAAATCGCAGGAATGCGCCCGCCGCTTACCCATTTCTACCAACTCACCGAATGCCGGCCGGCTGTGGCACAGAATGCTGGAAAGTAACGCATTCTTGACTCGCTCAAAACAAACGCTCATCATCGTCGCACTGGCGCTGTTATGGCTGGCGCTCCGCATCCTGCATCTTGCAACGCGCTTTTGCTTCAATTGGGATTCCTCGCTCTATGCTCGCGGAATGGCCGAGTTCAACGTTCTCAAGAATCAACCCCACCCGCCTGGATTTCCGCTGTGGGTTTTCAGTGCGCGCGGCCTTGAGCCCCTGTTAGGCGGAGCCATGCGTGCGCAAATCTTTCTCGCCCTGCTGATGGCGATGTTCGCGCTAACGGTCTTTTACTTCTTAGCCCGGCAAGTCCTCGCCGATAACCACGCTGCTGGGTTATGCACTCTGCTTCTGGCTTATTCGCCGGGCGTTGCTCTGAATAGTTCAATACCCGCCACCAGTATCGTCGACATGGCGTCGTCGGCCGTCGCCGGTTACCTCGCCTTCCTCGATCCTAGCCGTCGACAGTGGCGCATCGTCGCTTGTCTAACCGGCCTCGGCGTATTGGCCGGCTTCCGCCAGAGCGGCGTAGGTTTGCTGGTTCCTTTTATCGCAGTGGCCCTGCTCTTTCACTTGCGCGATGCCTGGCGCGCGGTCACACTCGGCGCGCTTCTAGGGCTAATTGCATTCATGGCCTGGTACATCCCGCTCGCGGAAAGTGTCGGAGGCTTCCGTGCTTTTTCGCACTTAGTGAACGCGTACTTCCTGAGGGTTTCCGGCACCACCTCAGTATTCCTCGGCGGCGCGCTACGCCGGCATGTTGGCATGATCGGCGAGAACCTGATGGATTACAGCCTCAACTTGATTGGCGCCTTCATAGCTTGTGGATTATTCTTCCGCGAACGCTGGAAGGTACCACCCGGCTGGTTCCTATACGTCCTCTGGATAGCCCCCAGCTTGATCATGATCCTTGCCATCCATAGCGGCAGAGTTGGCCAGTGCATGCAACTGTTCCCGCCTCTGTTGCTGCTTTGCGCGGCCATTTCGAAGCCTCGCTTGCCGGCCGCCATTGCGGGCATCCTTCTCTCACTCGCAATTTCCTATTTCCCCTACGGCCAATTCCAATTCACACGATTCTGGCGCGTGAACTATCTAGTCTATCGTGGGACCCCGCGCATGGCGCTCGACCTCGAAGCAAGCCAGCGCAACTTGGACCAAGTGCTGCGCGAGCTCCAGCATTCCGGCGCACCGCAGCCGTTCGTATGCGCCCGCGAATTCTCGGATGCTCCCAACATCGCATCCGTCCAATATGATTTCAGCTATGTGAGCTGGGTGCTGCCCGACGCCGCGCCCAAGGGCAAGTCCATCTGGCTACTCAACCAAACCGGCCCAGACGCCGAAACTCGCAAGCGCTACCAAACCTGGCGCCGCATCTCCGGCGACAACCTAGTATCGCTGTGGGAAGCCACGCCCAGTCCTCAGCCCCAAACCCCCAGCCCCTAATGTTTGAAAACGCGCCCGCCCTTCATCACAAAAGAAACTTTCCTCACGACCGTAATATCGTCCAGCGGATTCCCTGCCACCGCAACAATGTCCGCATCCATTCCCTCCGCAATGCTTCCGATCTTGTCCCGCAATCCGAGCGATTCCGCAGCTAGCGACGTTCCGCTGATAATTGCATCCATGGCCGGCTGCCCTCCATCCTTGACCCGATAAATAAACTCCTCGGCATTCCGCCCGTGCGCGCCCGCCACGGCATCGGTCCCCAGGACGATCTTCACGTGATGCGCCATGGCCCGCTGCATGACATCGGCCATCATCGGAATCGCCTTTTCCATGTACGCAAAACCCTCCTCGGTATAATTGCCGATCCCCAGAAACTTCGCCTTATTGTCCAGGTAATTATGCAGCACCAGAAAATTCGGATCAAAATATGTTCCGTGCTCGGCAATAAGCTGCAGAGTAGCGTCATCCAGCAGCGCGCCATGCTCCACCGAGGTGCATCCGGCCATCACCGCGGCTCTCGCACCACCCGGCGCATGCGCATGAACCACGGAGCGCAGCCCCAGCGCTTTCGCTTCACTGCAAGTGGCCAGCACCTGCTCATCCGTCATAGTCTGTTTGCCGCCATCGCGAATGCTTGCAGTAGCAAACAGCTTGATCACATCCGCGCCGTCTTCCTTCATCTTGCGGACGTACACCCGGATTTTCTCCGGGTCGCCAGTATTCTCCGTAACTGCGCGCAACGAAGTAAGAATGCGCGGCCCAGGAATCACATCGGCGTTAATGAGATCGCGCAAATCGCCATCGATGGCGGACCCCACACTCTGCACCGTAGTGAATCCACCCATGAGCGTGGCGTATGCATTGCCCGCAGCATAGAGCGCAGCTTGCTCCGGCGCTTCCTTCCCTTGCTCCAGGCGCCCTTCCTTACTGAAATGCCAACCCAGATGCACATGCGTATCGATCCACCCCGGCATCACGGTCATCCCGGTCAAATCATAAGTCGCAGCCCCCCGCGCATCGGCAATGCGCACAATGCGCCCGCCTTCAACGACAATCATCTTGTTGCGCAGGATTCCACCCTTGCCGTCCAGAATGGTAGAGGTCTTGATAGTAATCGATTGACCGCTGGCAATAACAGCAAACACCATCGTTGTGACGCAGGCGTTTCTCATATGTGAAATGGTATACCAGCGACTAGTAGAAATATACTAGGGACCACTCGCGCTTAAAGCGCTAAGCTATTCAAAAGGGTCAATGCAATCCAAGCTGTCCCAATGGATCGCCATCGCGTTCCTTGTTCTTCTCCTGAACACTGCCTACATCGCGGCGTTCGCTTCCGCAACAGTCTTTTACATGGGCAACGTTCTGTTGCACCTGGTGCTGGGCCTCGCGCTGTCCATGGCAGTGGTCTTCCTGATCGCGAAGAACACCAATCTCCGGCGCAGCATCTCCGCCGCTTTGGCATTCTTCCTCATAGCATTCCTGGCCGCCATCTACCTGGCCGCTGCCGGGAACGTCCGCGAGCACCGCTGGATCCTCTGGGTCCACATCATCACTGCTGTGCTGGGCGTCATCGCACTAATCCCCTACGCCTGGAAACAGCAGCGCTTTCGTCCAGCCTTCCAACTTGCCCTTGCCGCGCTGGTTCTGTTCCCGCTCTCCACCTACTTGTATCGAAGAATTTCGCCCAATCCGAACGACCGAATTCACAATCCTCACACCGCGCCTCTGTCCATGGATGGAGAAGGCGGCGGACCCAAGTCGCCTTTTTTCCCATCCTCAGCCAAGACAAACGTCGGCGGTATTATTCCCTCGAATTTCTTCATGGATTCCGCGGCCTGCGGCGAGTGCCACAAGGATATTTACGAACAATGGAAAAGCTCGGTACACCATTTCGCTTCCTTTAATAACCAGTTCTATCGGAAAGCCATCGAATACATGCAGTCCACTATCGGCACCAAACCCAGCAAGTGGTGCGCCGGCTGTCACGATCACGCCGTGTTCTTCAACGGACGCTTCGATCGGCCCATCAGCGAACAGATCGATACCGCGGAAGCGCATGCCGGACTCGCTTGCACATCCTGCCATGCCATTGTTCACGTCGATAGCTCCATGGGTAACGGAGGATTCACCATCGAATATCCTCCGCTGCACGAGCTGGCGACCAGCAAGAATCCCGTCATCCACGCGCTCGACCACTTTCTGACGTATCTCAATCCGGAACCGCATCGCCGCACCTTCATGAAACCCTTCATGCGCCAGGACGCCTCTGAATTCTGCGCGGCATGCCACAAGGTCCATCTGGATGTTCCCGTGAACAACTATCGCTGGTTCCGTGGCTTCAACGACTACGACAATTGGCAAGCCAGCGGCGTGTCTGGGCAAGGTGCGCGATCGTTTTACTATCCCCCCAAGACCTCCACATGCGCGGACTGCCACATGCCGCTGGTGGCCTCGCACGATCCGGGAAATCATGACGGCCAAATCCATTCTCACCGTTTCCCCGCCGCCAACACAGCGATCGCTTACGTGAACAAGGATACCGATCAACTGAAAGCTGAAGAGGATTTCCTCAAGTCGGGCTTCATTACCGTCGACATCTTCTCGGCCTCGCCCGTAGATGCACACAAAGGCGAGACCGCCATGGTCCGCCGCTCGGGCGAGGGACCGCAAGTGATGTCCGGATTCGCGGTCGGTGAGGAAGCCGAGCAACAACACGACGTGGTGATTCGTGAAGTCGGCCAACTATCAGCTCCTCTCGACAAAGCCGCCGCCGTCTTCGTGCCAGGAACAACCGCGCGCGTGGACGTGGTGGTGCGCACGCGCAAAATTGGTCATTTCTTTCCCGGCGGAACAGTGGATTCTTTCGACGTATGGCTCGAGCTCAAAGGCCGCGACTCAGACGGCCGCGTCATTTTCTGGAGCGGCCAAGTTGAGGATAACGGCCATGGTCCCGTTGAGCCCGGCGCGCATTTCTACAAGGCGTACCAGCTAGATGCCGCCGGCAATCAAATCAATAAACGCAATGCCTGGCAGGCCCGCAGTGTCCTCTACGTGCGCCTGATTCCTCCGGGCGCCGCCGACGTGGCCCACTACCTCGTTCGCATTCCCAAAGATGCCAAAGGACCCATCACACTCCAAGCGAAGCTGAACTACCGCAAGTTCTCGCACTACTACACGCAATTCGCATTCGCCGGCCAACCCGCCCCCGGTCAGGATCCATCGCTGCTCAGCCCCGATCACAACAGCCTCAAATATCTCTTCACCGCAAACAATATTCCAGCCAACGTATCGAGCGAAATTAAAGGCGAGATTCCCAATTTGCCCATCGTGACGCTGGCGCAGGCGGAAACAAAACTTCAGCTCGGTCCATCACCAACGGTTTGGAAACCGATCGTCTCCAAGCAAGATCGCGAGCGCTGGAACGACTGGGGCATCGGCCTGCTGCTGCAAGGCGATCTGAAGGGCGCGGAGTACGCATTTCACAAAGTCACCGAGGCCGAACCGGAATATCCCGACGGCTGGCTAAACGTAGCGCGCGCCCTAATTCAAGAAGGCGAAACCGACGCGGCGAAACCGTTCATCCAAAAATCGCTCGCCCTAAATTCCAAACTCGGCCGGACCTGGTACTTCAAAGCCCTGGCCGAAAAGGCCGACGGCGATTACGATGCCGCGCTCACTTCGCTCCGGATCGCCTCTCAGATGTACCCGCGCGACCGCGTGGTGCTGAATCAAATCGCCCGCATCCTGTTTTTGAAGCGCCAGTACGCGGAAGCCGTCAAGGTTCTCGAACAAGTCTGCGACGTCGATCCCGAAGACCTGCAAATGCACTATACGATGATGTTGTCCTACCGCGGCCTGGGCGACCAAGAGAAAGCCGCGCGCGAACAAAAGCTGTTCCTGCGCTTCAAAGCCCAGGAGTCCGCCCAATCCATCACAGCTTCGCGCCGCCTGCAAAGTCCTGAAGACAACAACGAGCGCCAACAAATCCACGACCATGAGAGCGTGTCATTGTCCACACCATTAACCCACTCCCTTACGGTCGGGGCTCGGAAGAATCCGTTACCGAACCGCGACCGTCAGGGAGCCGGTGCCTCGCAATGAAATCCCTAAGCATCACACTCTCCCTGGCCATCGCCGTTGCATTACTAGCCGCCACCCAAGCACCAACCACGGTCCACTTCACCGACGTGACATCCGCGGCCGGAATCAAATTCCACCACAACGCCGGAAAAGCCGGCCAGAAATATCTGCCCGAAACCATGGGCTCCGGTGTGGCCTTCTTCGACGCCGAGGGCGACGGCTGGCCCGACATTCTGCTGATCAACTCCAAAGATTGGACCCCGCGCGGCCGCAAATCCCTCCCAGCGCTCTATCACAACAATCACGACGGTACCTTCACCGACATCACCGCCGGAAGCGGCCTGGATATCGAGATGTACGGAATGGGCGTCGCCATCGCCGATTACGACAACGACGGCCGCGAGGACGTCTACATCACGGCCATCGATGGCGACCATTTATTCCACAACGAAGGCCACGGAAAATTTCGCGACGTGACCGCAGCCTCCGGCATCCGCAATGCAAATTTCGGAACCAGCGCCGCCTGGTTCGATTATGATCGCGACGGAAAAGTGGATCTCTTGGTCGCGAACTACGTCCAGTGGACCGAAAAGGGCGATCTGCACTGCGCCCAGGGCTCCGTTCGATCCTACTGCACGCCGGAATCCTACAAGGGCACCAAGTCGCGCCTGTTTCACAATCTCGGCGGCGGCAAGTTCGAAGATGTCACCGACAAGGCCGGCCTGGGCGACCCCTCCAGCAAGTCTCTGGGCGTGACCATCCTCGATTACAACGGCGACGGCTGGCCGGACATTTTCGTCTCGAACGATACGCAGCCCAACAAACTCTACCGGAACAATCGCAACGGCACCTTCACCGAAGAAGGCATGGTGGCAGGCGTAGCGTTCGGTGAAGATGGTGTCGCGCGCGGGGCCATGGGCGCCGATTCCGCCGATTACGATCGCTCCGGAAAGCCGCACTTGCTGGTAGGTAACTTCTCAAACCAGATGCTGGGCCTTTATCACAACGAGGGCACCGGATTGTTCGTGGATGAAGCGCCGAGTTCCAGCGTCGGCCGCGCCAGCCTGCTCACTCTCGCGTTCGGAGTTTTTTTCTTCGATTACGATCTGGACGGCTATCCGGATATTTTCGCCGCCAACGGCCACATCGACGAAGAGATCAATCGCGTGCAACCCAAAGTGCGTTTCGAGCAGCCGCCGCTGCTATTCCGCAACCTCGGGCAAAGGCATTTTGAAAACGTGACCGCGGCCATGGGCGCGGATTTCAATCGCCCCATCGTCGCGCGTGGAGCTGCCTACGCCGATTACGATCATGACGGCGATTTGGATGTCATCATCAGCACCAACAACGGCCCCGCCTACCTGTTCCGCAACGACGGCGGCAACAAGAACAATTGGCTGAATGTGCGTTTGATTGGAACCAAATCCAATCGCAGTGCCATCGGAGCAGTGGTGCGCATCGAAAGCGCGTCCGGCAAACAATGGAATATGGTGCGCAGCGGCTCCAGCTACTGCTCGCAAAGCGATCTAGCTCTGACCTTTGGCGTAGGCCGCGATACCAAGGTTACCGAACTCCAAATAGAATGGCCCAGTGGCGCAAAACAGCAATTGAAGGACATTTCTGTTAACCAATTCTTAAAGATAGAAGAACCCAGATAGCTCCAAGAATTTCGAACCTTTCTGCGGTTTCGTTCGTCTATATAGGCATGATCCGAGCACACGTCCAAACCATAACCCGAGTGGAGGCTTGGCGCGCGTATCAGAGAGCGTTTCATCAGTTTTCCGAACGTGTGCGGCACCTCCAGGCGCTAACTACCGATCCACACCCGAACCGGACTGCTATTGAAGCCGCCTTGGTGGACGTAGAAAAGGCCCGAGTCGTTTATGATGGTTGCCGCGATGCGTTGGCTCAGCAACTCCTGCCACCCACCGAGACCCCAGGCTTACGGATTGCAGATCCCCCACAAGCGATCACCGAACGCGTGAAGAGCATCGCGGAGCTGCTCTGGGAAAGCGCCGGACGCCCCGAAGGCACAGCCGACGCCGATTGGCGGCTAGCCGAAGATATCGTAAAGCGCGCCGCCACCGCTGCCTGACCGTGATTGAGGGTTACCGAACCGCGACCGTGAGAGGCCGCGAAAAATCGGTTCGCAGGCGAAAGCGCCTGCGCCACTCAATCGTAAATCCTTGTGCGTCAACGTGGGGCAGACGCTTTCGTCTGCCAACCCCGCGCTCCTGCCGAGTTTTTCACGGATTCTTCCGGGAGCGCGCGGGTTCTCAATGTTTGGCCCGATTCAGACCCAGCGCGCGAATGCGTTTGTGCAGGTTGGTCCGCTCCATACCCAGCGACCGCGCGGCGCCCGAGACGTTCCAACTGGATTCCTCGAGCGCGCGCAGAATGTGATCGCGCTCGGCCGATTCGCGGGCTTCTTTCAGATTCGATCGCGGTGAGAAATCCTGGGGCAGCCGGATTTCAACCGGCGCCGACTCGGCCGTCAAATGATCGCCCTTGGTCAAGATGGCCATGCGTTCCACGATATTGCGTAGTTCTCGGGCGTTTCCAGGCCAGGAATAGGATTCCAGGATTGGATACGTTTCGTCGGAAATCTGCTTGGAGTGAAAATTGTTGCGCACGCAGAAATCGTCGAGAAAATATTCGGCCAATGGCGCTATGTCCTGCGGCCTCTCGCGCAATGAGGGAACGCGAATGGGCACCACGCACAGCCGGTAGTAGAGATCCTCGCGGAATTTCTGCTGCGTCACCAAATCCGTAAGGTTGCGGTTGGTGGCGGATATAACCCGGACCGCTACGCGAATCGGCTGCTCACCGCCTACGCGATGAAACTCGCCCTCTTGCAGAACCCGCAGAAGCTTGGCTTGCGATGCGGCATGCAGATCGCCCACTTCATCCAAAAAGATGGTGCCGCCGTCGGCTAGCTCGAACTTACCTTTGCGCGTGGAAATGGCCCCGGTGAAAGCGCCTTTTTCATGTCCGAAGAGTTCGCTTTCGAGGAGATCGGAAGGGATGGCGGCGCAATTCACTTTCACGAATGGTCCGTTCGAGAAAGGACTTTCACGATGGATATGCGCAGCTAGCAATTCCTTGCCAGTTCCCGATTCGCCCATGATCAAGATGCGGGCGTCCGAACGCGCGGCGAGCGTAGCCTGTTCCACAACGCGCAGGAAAACAGGGCTGGATCCAATCATGCGCGACCCGGCTCCCACTAGCTCCCGCAGCCGTTCATTTTCACGGCGCAAGTTCACCTGCTCGAGCGCGTTCTTCAGAGACAGCAGCACCTTGTCGCGGCTGAGCGGCTTCTCGAGAAAATCGAACGCGCCGGTGCGAGTGGCGTCCACCGCATCGCGTATGGTGGCATGGCCTGAGATCATGATCACCGGCGCCGGAAAATCGCGCTCGCGCAATTGGCGCAATAGATCGATGCCGCTACCATCGGGAAGGCGTACATCCAGCAGCAGCGCGTCCGCGCGGCCGGCCACGGCTTTCGCGTCCGCAATGGTTCTCGTGACCGTGACCGCATAGCCCTCGCGCTCCAAAATCATGCGCAGCGAGTTGCCGATGTTCGGTTCATCGTCGAGGATGAGAATGCGCTGAGCGGGCATATTATTAGTCCGTAGAATAGTAGCCGGGCCGGCTCCGAACCGTAAATTCAGGCCGGTTCAACTCGACTCGAATTTTATGGTAGCCCTGCTCCTGGATATTGGACGGCGTGTAGGTCAACAGGTACTGTCCATGAATCTCTTCGCCGATCTTGGTGACTGCTTCTTCGAAGGCATGCTGCTTAAAAAACCCGTATTGTAGTCCGCCGGTATAGCGCGTTAGGATTGAAAGTGGATTCTCGACAACGACGGTCTTTATTCCGCCGTAGATTTCCTTGATCAGCGCCATGGGGTCCAGGGAAAGCCCTCCCGGCAAGATCTGGCCGGCAGCGTGCGCGCGCGAGATATTCATTGAATAGATGAGAATGTTGTTCACCTCAGCCTCGGCAACCGCATCGCGTAGCTTGCTCTCACTGCCTTGATCGCGAGTCTCCGAGATCAGCAGCAGAATACGGCGGCGCTCGGGCGGCCGAGCGTTAAGCAGAAGGATAGACTTCAGCGTGGCATCGATCAAATGGCTTTTGCTGTATGCAGTGTCAACGTGTTTCAGCGCCTGCGTGAGACGGCCGAGGTCGCCCGTGAAATCCTGGACCAATTCCACTTTCTGATTAAAGGTCAGGATGGCCGCTTCACCGCCTTCGCCCACCACCAGCGTGCCGAGCAACGGTCCGAGTTGGTGGATTTGCGGCAGGACGCCTTCCATGGCGTTGTTGTTCTGGATAGCAACGGCCAGCGAGATAGGCAGGAAATCCGCATCTTCGTGGATTTGCTGTGGGATGTCGTTGTCGTAGAGGGTGAAGTCCTGCTCACCCAGGCCGTTGATGAACCTGCCGTGTTGGTCGGTGACGGACGTCGGGGCAATCACCAGGCGCACGGGTACGCGGGCGATGGGTGGTGGTTCTTGGGCCTGCAACATTACAGAGCAGATCGCAACGCACGCGATCATGCGTGCGCCGCAAAGAGGCAAAAAGCGTCCGCACAAGCGCGTAATGTCAACTAATCTTCCCACTCTCGAGACAGGACTTCTTTGTGGGGCAGGGTCATGCCCTGCCAGCAGTGTTTTCAACCTGCTGGCACGCGGCCTGGATGAGTTTGGATTTATTGCCAACTGCAAAATGACTCGGCAGGGCATGGCTCTGCCCCACCTGGGGAGACTAAGCGACATTGGGAAGGGCTGCCGGCACCACATCAGGTGGCACCACATCTTACGCAGCCGGCAACAGGACACGGAAGGCCGCTCCTCCCAGTTCGCCTTCTACTAATAGGATGTCGCCACCGGAGAGCAGAGCGCTCTTGCGTGCAATGGAGAGTCCCAACCCCATGCCACCACGCTTGAACGAAATGGTTGGTTCAAACAATGTGGTGGACGCGCTTACGCCGGGGCCCGAGTCATGCACCTCGATGGCCACCTGGCCACTTGCAGCAACCGTAACACCCAGCACCGCGCCACCGGGCTCCACAGCCTGAGCTGCGTTTTCGAGCAGATTGGTCAGTACGCCCTTCACCAGATCTTCGTCTGCATAAACTTTGAGCCCCTCTGGCGCAAGACGCGTGCTATACACCACTTCCGGATGCGCAGCTCTTAAAAACGCGATGCGTTCTTCGAGCATCACATTGATATCGATCATGCGGGGCGAAATAGGAGGCTCGCTGGCGAATTCTGAGAATGCGCGAACACGGCGTTCCAACCCCACGATTTCATCCACCACAATCTGCGCGGCCTGCTCATAGAACTCGCCGCCAGTGCCGTTCTGACGCGCGACAATTTCTTCCATAGTCAGCCGGATCGGCGTCAAAGAGTTCTTCACCTCATGGGCCATCTTGCGTGCCAGCGCTTGCCAGCTTTCCAGGCGCGTGAGGTAGACCAGCCGCTCTTGGGATTGCTTCAACTCTTCAGCCATCCGATTGAAAGCCTGGATAGCAGCGCCGATTTCATCGTCGCGCGCCACGGCCACGCGATAATCCAAGTGGCCTTCCGCGACTTCGGAAAGTCCCGTGGTGAGCTGCCGGATGGGACGGCTCATGCGGTGGGCTATATAGATCAAAGCACCGAACGCGATTACCCAAACCGTCGCCGCCAATACCAGAAATCCGCGTCTGAGATCGCGGGCTGCAGCGGCTGTCACTAACGCGCGGGCGTGCGCGTATTGCTGGGAGATTTGATTCATCTTCACACCATGCAACGAAGTGGAGTAGACCCAAACTTCGTCGCCGCGACGGACCAGGTAATCCATGCGGTCGCCTTGGTTTCCATTCAGCCCGACATGATCCAGCTCACCGGATGCGAAGAACTCCTGAACCGAGGCAGGCCATTGGGTCTTGGTGGTTGAGGCGAAGCGCTCAGGAGCCACGCGGCCCAGTTCGGCATCCTGCTTCAGGCCCTGGCGTGTCCGTTGGTACAACTCGCGTCCGGTTTTTTCGAGCGCCTTGGATACCTGATCCAGCTCCTCGGTGGCGGCCAGCGAGAAACTAGGTTCAAGCAACGATACCGATATCCACGCCGTCACCAACAACGGTGCAAGCGTGGCCAAGGCAAATACGACGATCAACCGGTTGCGAAGGCGGTTCATGGCTTCACATCATTGCCTGAGATCGGCGAGATGAAACGCAGCCGATTCCAGCGTCCAATGGTCCTGCTGAGGATGCGGTGGACGGCTCAGTAGCTGAATTAGCGCCGGAATGCTGATACCCGAGTCAGCGGTGGAAGGCACCGGGTCCCTCGGCTCTGCGGTGCGGATGTCGAGACGCGCCCAGAGTTCCTTGTCGGCCGGTAGGCCGGCGGCGGGCACCAACAAATTTTCCAGGCACCAGGATTCGGCGGCCAAGGCGGAAAGGCCGGCGGCGGATTTGCGAAAATCGCGCAGCCGCACTACTCGAAATTTTTCCTCCCACACATCGTAACTCACGCTAAATCGCTCCACGGCGGGATGTCCTATAAAGTTATTCTTAAAACCAGCTGCGATGCTGAGTTGAAAATCAAACGGGACCGTGGCGCCATCTTTCAAGCGCTCCAGAGATTTGCCGGTAAGGAAATGCA
This sequence comes from Bryobacteraceae bacterium, assembly GCA_036008345.1. GTDB lineage: Bacteria > Acidobacteriota > Terriglobia > Bryobacterales > Bryobacteraceae > Palsa-89. Next base: position 97,759 of record DASYNU010000167.1, on the reverse strand, counting down.
AGCGCGGAGCAAGCACATGGATCTGATCGGCAAAGCGGCGGGCAAAGAGATCCTCACTGGACGCACTAAGGCCCAGGAGTTCCAAGCACAGCAGCGCCTGTAGAAAAACCTGCGCTGCCAGCGACCGCTTTGTCGCAACCGTCAAAAATTCATACCCGCGATAAAAACCGGTTCTGCGCGGCCTTGCCGGATGGGAAATGCCACCGCCAGCAGGACCGCTCCTTTCTGAAAGAGTCCCAGGCCGCTGGAGACCCCGACACCCACCGAGTGCCGGGCCTCAGGCGTTGTTCCCTGGTCCCAAACCGCACCTGTATCATAGAACACCCGCACTATACGGTACCCATAAGTGACGGAGCCGTGGACCATCCGGTTTCCGCCCAAGGGATCGATATCGTACTTATCCCAGCCGCGTAGCGTTGTGTTATCTCCCAACACAAAACGCTCGAACAGCGGCGCGCGTCCGTAAATCAATCCCGCTACCAGTGCGATCTCGATGGTCTGATGGTCGTGCACCAGAGCGTAGCGTACGTTTACGGCGTGCCGGGTATAGGCCAGGTCCGACCCGAGTGATCTGGTGGCCGCGCGCAGGTAGTAGCCTGCATCCAGCTCCTGGTTGGTGTCATCCGAATCGATCCAACGCTGATGATAGCGCAGAGTAGTTATCAGAGCGTTCGCCGATTCGGATGGCGCGGCCGAAAGTTGAGGCTGCAATTGTTCAAAGCTGAAGCCGATAGTGAGCGTCAACGGCGCGGCTAGAACAAAAGTGGCGCTGGGCTCAAAGTTCAATCTGGAACGATAAGCCCCAGCGCCAAGGGAAGAAGCATCTACACCACTCGCAAGCGCGCTCAGAGTGGCGCCGGTATATTGTTCGTGATAGGCATCGAATTCGAAGCCCATGCTGACTCGATCGGAGCCCAGCGATAGCCGTTCATACTTCGCCTGGATGCCGGTATAACGCTCGGCCAGCGAGTCGCCATCGCTCAGCCCGGCGAGGCTAAACGCGTTCTCTCCGATTCTCGCGGTAGCTTGACCTACGCCTGTCCCACCTTCCCGCGAGTTGTAAGCGAACTTCGGAATAGACAGATCGAAATTGCTCTGAGCCGTTTCCACTTCGAAGAGAACCTTGATGGAATTGGGATTGCCTCCACGCAGCAGCTTGAACGTAACCTCATGCGCGCGCAGCTCGCCGCGAATCTTGCCCGCCAGACGCTTCACCGCATCGTCGTTCAGCCGGGCACCGATCAGCCGATGCATTTCATTGAGGATAGAGGTGCTGAGCCGGTAGTGATGCTGGTTATTAAGGTCCACGCTTTCCACCGTGTAGCGCGAGTTAATGTTCAGATCGGTGGCCTGCTCCTGGGTATCGTTGGCAGGCTCCACGCCTTGACCGAATAATGCGGAGGCGGCCAGGAGCGGGATAAGGACAAGCTTCATGGCGACGAGTGGATGCAATTGGATTTCCATCGATAAGTCATTGTAGCAACGATGTTTAACTGCTTGTGAGGTGTGCGGTTGCAGCACAGGTGTAGTTGCGGCTGGCGAGTGTGCAGCCGGTCTGGGCTAAGGAACCTTGGCCGCGCGCGTCCGCTGATCGGCGGCCGCCAGCACGCCGTCCACAGATGGAACAATCAACTGCCGGCGTCCCAGCTTGATGAGCCCGCGGCGCGCCAGCAGATTGAGGGTGGTAGAAGTGGTCTCGCGCGTGGCGCCGATCAGGCTGGCCAGTTCGCCTTGTGAGAGCGGAATAGAATGTTCAGCGCCGTTCACCTTCACGCCGAACGAGCGCGCCAGCTCAGCCATGTAATAGAGGATGCGATATTCGACGTCATGGAGACACAGCAGCTCGATCTTTTTCTCCAATTGACGTTTGCGAACCGTCAGCACACCTGAGATTTCACGCCAGAGATCGGGACGCTTTTCGCAAACGCGCAAGAATATATCGCGCGGAATAACGTAAATCACTCCCTCTTGCAAGACCTCGGCTGCCATGGTCCGGCTGGATTCAGACCCCAGGCACTGTTCGCCGAACATTTCGCCGGCGCCAATGATCTGCAGAATGATCTCTTTGTTGTCCGGCCCGCGCTTATAGGTTTTAACCAGTCCAGACTCAATGAAGAAAATTATGTCCGCGGGACTACCTTCCGAGTAGACCGTGGCGAAACGCCGGTTCGGAGAGAACTTCGTCACTCCTTCCAGGCCGATCAGATCGCTGCGCACGACGGCGGCGAGAGATGAAGATTGCAAATCCATTGATCCTGTTAATTATAGTCCGAATGTCAAGCCGATTGTCACAAAAATGTAGCCTCTAAGAGGAATCTCGCAACTGGCTGGCAAACTTCGCGGCCCGTCGGAAATTTTCCTGCATCGGGCCCGGCTCTAGTACCTGGGAAAACTCCTCAAGCTGGACTATGTAACTCCTAAGAGCTGCTCGAATGGCGTCCCCGTTGGTGGCCAGGATATCGCCCCAAATCTCAAAAGAACTTAGGGCCAGCCGGGTGCTATCTACCAAAGCCGGACCGAAAACACGGGAAGCCGGCTCAGTACGGCCTTCGAGCATCGCCGCTAATGCAGTGGAGGCCAATTGCGGCAAATGCGAAGTGAAGGCCACGATCTGATCGTGCTCGGTAGGGCTCAAAATGACGGTGAATGCGCCGATTTTCTCAATCCAGCTAATCAAATCCCGCGCCGGCTGGGTCTGGAGCTCGGCCTCGGACCGTGGCGTAAGGACGTAGGGACGTCCACGGAACAACCCTGCCTCGGCCGCTTCCACCCCCCGTTGCTCGCGCCCGGCCATGGGATGCCCACCCAGGAACTGGCATCGCGAGATGGTCCTGGCTTGCTCCACGATTATAGTCTTTGTACTACCCGCATCCGTTACCAGCGCATCGGGGCGCACCCAGGCATCCAGCTCCGGCAGGATTTCGATGATCCGCAGGATGGGCTGCGCCAGATAAATAAGGTCCGCAGCGTGGGCGGCGTCTGGAGCCGGCATTCCTTCGTCAATGACCCCGAGTTCCAGGGCCTTCCGGATGGTCTCGGGCGAACTTACCCCGATAATGCGCCCGGAGAATCCCGCAGCTCGCAAAGCCTGCGCGAAGGATCCACCAATGAGTCCGACTCCGAAGATGGCGACGGTATGCATTGGACCGCTAAACCGACCGGTCCACGGCTTTGGCGATGTTTCGCAACTGGTCCATCAACTCCGCGAATTGCTGCGGCCGCAACGATTGAGCGCCGTCACTGAGGGCGTGATCGGGATCGGGGTGCACTTCCACCAGCAATCCGTCGGCCCCAGCGGCCACGGCAGCGCGCGCCATGGGCAATACTTTGTCGCGGCGGCCGGTACCGTGCGAAGGGTCGGCGACAATGGGCAAATGCGAGAGCGATTTCACCACCGGGATGGCCGAGATATCCATCGTGTTACGAGTGGCGTTCTCGAAAGTCCGGATGCCGCGCTCGCACAGGATCACATCGTAATTGCCGCCCGCGAGAATATACTCAGCGCTCAGCAGCAGCTCTTCGATGGTGGCGGAGATGCCGCGCTTCAGCAGGACGGGCTTGCGCAATTCACCCAGTTGGCGCAGCAGGTTGAAGTTTTGCATATTTCGCGCGCCCACTTGCAGGATGTCGGCGTAAGTGGCCAGCAGCGGGATCTGGGTTCGATCCATCACTTCGCTGACTACCAGAAGTTTGTGGCGGTCGGCTGCCTCCCGCAGCATCCGCAAGCCTTCTTCGCCCAAGCCCTGGAAACTGTATGGAGACGATCGCGGCTTAAACGCGCCGCCGCGGATTACTTGGGCTCCGCCGCGCGCGACGATTTCGGCCGCCTGCTCAATCTGGTCGCGATTCTCGACGCTGCAAGGGCCGGCCATCATGATCACACGATTGCCGCCGATTTCGACGCCATTCAGCTTCACGATGGTGCCGCCGGGGCGGAAATGCCGGCTCGCCAATTTGTAGGGCGACACAATGCGGTGGCATTCCTTGACGCCCTCCATCACCTCGAACTCGATCGGATCGAAGTCGCCTACTGGCCCGACACCGCCCAGCACCGTGTGCATGACGCCGGAGGAACGATGGACGATGAACCCCATCGACACCAGCCGGTCGATCACACTTTGTATTTGGGGCTCCGCGGCCCCTTCCTGCATCACAACTACCATTCAAATTGATCCCTGAGCCTTCAATTGTGCCACAAGCCCGCGAGCATCAACCAAGCCAATGTCAGACACGCGAGGATACTCACACCGGCGGACCACAGCAAGATAGCCGGCCGGAATCGGAACACTACCTCGTGATTCCCGGCCGGTACTGCGAGCCCGCGAAACGCAACGTTCGTCGTCAAAATAGGACACTCCTGGCCATCCAGGAAAGCGCGCCAGCCAGGATAATTCGCCTCCGACGTCACCAAATATCGCGGGTGAGTGGATTCTACTTGTAGCCTGACCTCAGACGGCGAGTATTCAACGATACGTACCGTCCCGCTAGCGCCATCCGGAAAATGCGCCGCATTTCCCTGCTCTACTACGGCGACTTTTGCGGGATTGAATGCCGGTGCCCCAAGCTGCCTAACGGCATCCTGCATGTCCACTGCGCGCGCCACGTTAGGAACCAAAAAGAATCTCGGAAGCCCGGAGCTGCTCTCATAGATGGAGTGGCCGGGCAGATCGGCAACTTTGACGAACTTAGGATTCTCGGGCACCGGAGTCATGGAAAGCAGCACTTTCACGTTCAGCAGATCAAGGATTGGTGAATCCGGATGCGTAACTTGGTAGAAACGGCCCCAGCGTTCGCCCGTCGAAAACAGCAGCCGCACCTGCATCAGACGGTATAACGCGAAAGGATCGTTCCCATTCGCGCTGGGCAACTGAGTAATGGGAGTGGTAGTGACCCAGCCTGTGAAATCGTTGTATAGATCGAACCGGGCGGGCGGCGATGTTTGATTCAGTCGCTGGCGAATCCCGTCCATCAGCTCGCGGCTTCCACCAAACTGGCTGTAAGAAATTCCGGGCTCAGCGTCGACGGAAGCCGCGTTCATAATCTTTCCCGATCCTGCCAGCATCAGATCCAGAAAAGTGATCACCAGAACCGCGGCCGAGAGCATTGGGCGCCGAAGCAGGGAGTTCGCGCCCAACGCTGCAATAACAGAGATGCCCAAGGAGAAGACCACCATCGTGAACTCGACATACACGGAGTCGTGCATCAGGTCGAACAAAAATGGAAACAACAGACGGCCCGGCAGCGTGTGCGTCCCCATCATCCAGACAGAGGCAGCCACCATGAGCGATCCGAACGCGGCTAGGTAGGGTGGTCTGCGGACGACGGCAATTACGATAAACACGAGCGCTGGAATCCCGCAATAGAGATACAAGAACGTCGGATTCCACGGCAGTTTGTAGAGATTCAATTCAAATACGTGATAGAAATCGGGCCACAGCATGGACGCAAAGGCTTGCCAAGGGACGCCCCAGCTGGTCCCGCGAAAATCGCCGCGAAATTTGGACACGCTCAAGGCACTGGCCTGCAGGGTCGGCAGAAGCTGCACTGCGCTGAGGAGGACGGCGAGCGCCGTGGCCGCGGCGCAGTAAAGCAACAGCTTGGGAGGCGACTTCTGAAACACGATGAGCGCTGCCGCAAGAACGAACACGCATAACATAGCGGCCGCGGCAGTAGATGGAAAGCCGGCCAGAATGGAAAGCGCCAGGCTCAATGCAAGGACGCCCGTCCAGCGAAGGGAAGGCCGTTTCCACAGGCGTACCACGGCGAGGCAGGCCAGCGGAATCCAGGCTGCGCCATCGATAGCGTCCAAGTGTTGTATCTGCGAGACGAAATACGGACCGCACTGGAAAATAGTAGCGCCAGTCAGTGCCGCCCCGCGGTTGACATCGATCTCACGGAGCAGAAGAAAAGTGAAGATGCCGCCCAGCAGGATGTGGGCTAGAAGATGCAGCTCCATGAAATACATCAGCCGGTTGGCTGGAAAGAAATTGGCAAAGAATACGGTGAGGTCCGTCGGCGGATAAAAGATCTGTGCCTGGATGTTAGCGAAAAATGGCATCCCGCAATAGGTGTAGGGATCCCAAAGCGGGAACAGTCCTGCGCGCCACGAAGCAGCGATGAAGGTGGTGAGCGGCAGGTGATAGTAGCGAAAATCCCACGGGATCACATAGTGCGCCGAGAAAATCACTTCGTGGTAGAAAATCAGGATTTCCGGCAGCAGGACCAACAGTGCGAGAACCCAATCCTTCATTCCCCGTCACTATAGCGCGAGGCCCGCCCAGCGCGCCGTTCTTCGGTTATTCGGTTATTCAGTTATCCGGTTTGGTGCTACAATCATCCGGGAATAAATCGAAACCACGAGCCGGCGAACTGAAGAACCGAATAACCGAACAACCGATGAACCCATCAGCGGCGCGCCTGAGCGTGGCGTTGGTCTTCATGGCCGCTCTTGTGTTACTTGGAATCGGGATTGAGAGGGCGAAGGTGGCGGCGCCCGTTTCGGATCCTATCGGCGGATACCGGTCCCAGGATGAATCGGTTTTTGCCAATAGCTCGATGACCATGGTCCTGCACGGTCATTGGCTGACGCCGAGGTTCCTGGGCCGCATCTATCTGCTAAAGCCGCCCATGCAGCTCTGGCTCTCCGCGCTCTCCATGCAGCTGCTGGGTATCTCGCTGTTCGCGCTTCGGCTACCGATGTTGCTTGCGGCCGCGCTGGGAGTGACCCTACTGTACTGGTGGTGCCGCGGGAGCACATCGACTGTAGCAGGAGTCGTCGCCGCGTTACTGCTGGTTTCCGACCCCATGTGGCATATTTTCGCGCGCCTCAGCTACACGGATCTGCTACTCGCGTTTTTCACTACCGGCGCGCTCTTCTTTGTCTATCGTGATCCCCGGCTGGTGCGCGGGAGTTCGGTTACCGGATTTGCGGCTTTCACCGGGGCCGCGATTATGACTAAGAACGTGGCCGGGGCCATCCCCATCCTTACGCTATTGGTTTTCGCAGCACTGATTCGCCGCGAGCAACGGCCGCGTTTTCTCCGGGTGGTCGAAGCTTGCGGGCTGGCGGTGCTTTTGGCCGCGCCTTGGCACATATATCAATTGATGGTACATTTCCGCTGGTTCTGGGCCGACTATATCCAGACGCAACTGTTGGCTTACGGGGTTCACCCGCCTGCTCAGATATCCAACGAATGGCCGCTGGTGTTTTACGCGAAGCGCCTGTTCCTGGTGGATCCGACTTTGTGTCTTCTGGTATTAGCCGCAATTCCAGGAGCGTGGCTGGCCGCGAAACGCCGCGACACCGTGCAGCCGATTCTCTTGTCTGCATGGCTGTTCGTGGTTTGTTTTGCCCTCTCCCTGTTTCAGGTACGAGGCCAATTTCGATGGGTGCTTTTCCTCTTGCCGCCGCTGTGTATGCTGGCTGCGTGTTTTTCTCCCATAAATCGGAAGTGGCTTCTAGTATTCTTGTGCCTGGTCTTCGCGATCAAAGCCGAAGCGCCGCACAAAACCTGGGGGCTCTCGTTTGGCCGATACCTTCCGATGCCTTCCGAAACCTGGCTGCGCGCTTACTCAGACCGCGGCCGGCCCAATCCGTTGGTGCTGGTGGATACCGATGACGAACTCTACAGCGCTGTGCTTGCACTGCCAAGGATTCACTATTGCTGGATCGATCCGAGTGGACTTGTGGAGCGTCTGGCGCCCCATTATGTTGAACTGGGTATCACCGTAACGGCTGCGCAGTTTGACGGCATGGAACATTGGGAACCCATATTTCACGAACGCCTGCGCGCGTGGGGACTAAATTCGACCGAGCCTATTGCAACCGCTGTGGTGGCGCAGACCGATGCGGACGTGGCGAAGATAATTGCCGCGCATCCGGCTGCCGATTTTTATCTGCCCGCCCGTTTTCGCGCGACGCTTGAGAGTGCCGTGAACGCGACTCACGACGTGGTAGCAGTATCGGGCGATCGATTTTTCTTGTTGGCTAAAAGAGCGCCGGATGTTCTACTCCCGCCGCCCGGTTTGAAGCTACCGGGGAATTGGTAGCGTGCAAAGGCACCGACTCCCTCACGGTCGCGGCTCGGTAACTCTCTCTAAGCATGAAACATTCTTTCCGAGCCGCGAGCGTAAGCGACCGGTGCCTTTAGTTTTCGGTAACACATATTACTCCTCGCGGAGCGCCAACATCGGATCCAACCGCGCTGCGCGCCGCGCAGGCAAATAACTGGCGCCGACCGCTGCGAGGGCCAACGCCGCCGCTGCCACGGCCAGCGTCGTCGGATCGTGTGGTGTTAGCCCGAATAGCAACGTGCTTGCGGCCGTGGAAACAGCCATCGCGAGGCCAGTCCCGATCGCCAGGCCTATCGCCAGCAGCAACCCAGCTTCGCGCAGAATCATTTTCGACACGTCGCCCGAATCCGCTCCCAGCGCCATGCGGATTCCGATCTCGGTGCGCCGCCGCGCCACCATGTACGACATCACGCCATACAGCCCGATGACTGCGAGCAACGTCGCCAGAGCGGCGAAGAATCCCGAGAGCAAGGCCATCGCGCGATCCTCCACCAGATGATCGCGAATCATGGTCTTGAAAACTTGAAAGGAAATCAAGATATCCGGACTAACACCAGCGATCGCGCTCTTCACCTGCTCGGTCAGCGCAGGCAGCGGCACATTCGACCGGATCAGGATTTGCGCGAAGGGTCCGCCGCCCAGTGGGTACTGCGAAGAAGGCACAAAACAAATCTTCTGTTGTGATTCGCGCAGTGTCTGGTATTTGGTGTCCTTCACCACGCCAACAATTTGATAGACCGTTTCGGGATAATCGGGCTCGGCAACCGTGTGAAAGGTTCTACCGATGGGATTGACGCCATTCAGAAGCGTACCCGCGAAAGACTCATTCACAATTGCGACGCTCGGCGAATTCGTGCTGTCGTGTTCATCGAAAACTCGCCCGGCCAGCAACGGAATTTCCATGGTCTTGAAGAACTCTGGGCCCACCCAATCGAATCGGGAACTACCTGCCTGACCTGTCTGTGCGGCGTCCATGCGGACGCCCTGGGTCCAACTACTGCCGCCCAAGGGAATAACGCTGGCATCAGCGGCCGCCTCTACTCCCGGAATTGCTTGTAGACGACGGATGATCTCTTGGCGCAACGGGAAGCGTTGCTCTTTGGGTACACCCAGCCGGCGAGGATCCAGCCCCGCCAGCAAAATTCCGTCCTGACGGAAACCTGGGTCCACCGCCAGTAGATTGCGAAAACTCCGCAAGAACAAGAGCGCGCCGACTAGCAATACCAGCGACAGCGCCACTTGAGAAACCACTAGCAACCGCCGCAACCCGAAGCCTTCCCGCGTAGCGGTGTTCGCTCGGCCGCTGGCCTTCATCGCCGTACCCGGCTCAGCTCGCGTGGCGCGCAAGGCGGGCGCCAAACCGAACAGGATGCACGTCGATACAGCCACGCAGCCGAGGAACGCAAAAACTCGCCAGTCCGGCGTGAAGTCCAAAAACATCTCATCGCTTTCGGTGGTCAGCAGCGCGAGTAGAACTTTGTTCAGTGCGGGCGCGAGCAGAGCCCCCAAAACCGTACCGGCGACAGCCAGCAACAGACTCTCGGACAGCAGCTGACGGACCAACCTGCCGCGCGAGGCGCCGATGGCCAGGCGCACCGAGATCTCCCGTTCGCGGGCGCTGGCGCGCGCCAACATCAGATTGGCCAGGTTCGCACAGGCGATCAGCAACACCAGACCCGTGCTGGCCATCAGGATCCACAATGGATCAACGGCTCCGCCCTGCATCGAATTAAAACCTTTGCTCGCAGGGAACGCGCCGAGCTTCAGCGTAAGATAATCCTTCATGTCGGAGCCATAGCCGGTCGGTATGGTGGCGTCGAACAAACCCGGCGAGATTGTATTCAGATGCGCAGTGGCTTGCACCAATGACCAGCCGGGTTTCAAGCGGCCGATCGCGGCCAGGAACCAAACGTGGCGAAGATCCAGAAAACTTGGCCCACCGCGCACCAGCGGTTCAGCGCATAGCGGAATAGCCACGTCGAAGGTGCCGCCAACGTCAACACCGAAGAAGCTTGCGGGTGTTATACCGATCACGGGAAACGGATGGCCTTCGAGCGTGAGAGACCGGCCCAGCACGGATGGATCTCGACCAAACTCGCGCTGCCAGAACGCATAGCTGATCACTGCGCCCGGCGCTGCGCAGCCGCGTTGATCTTCCGCGGACGTGAACACACGGCCTCGAACCGGCGTAACTCCGAGGACATCAAAGAAAGCCCCGCTCACCAAAAGGCCGCTCGCAGAACGCGCTTCTCCAGTCTTGGCTAGATTGAACCCCATGTCCGTCCAGGTAGCGATGCTTGAGAAAGCCTGTTGCTGATCGCGAAGCTGCTCCCACAATGGATTCGTGAGCTGAGGATATGACCCGTGGAAGGTGCCCGCGCCCCAATTCCGGTTCGCTATGTGGACCATAGCGAGTTCCTGCGGATTCTTCACCGGCAAACTGCGTAGGCGAATCGCGTCCAGCAGCTGAAAGATGGTGGTGTTCGCACCGATCCCGAGGGTGAGTGATGCGATTGCGATGGCCGTGAATCCCAGGTTGAGACGAAGCGAACGCGCACCGTAGCGCAGATCCTGCCAGAAAGTTTCCAGAAACCCGATACTGTTCATGCGATAGATTTCCTCCCTCACCAGAACCTCATTTCCCAGCTTTCTGTGAGCGGCCGATCGAGCTTCCTCCGGTGTCATTCCCCGCGCAATGTTTTCATCGGTTTCGATTTCGATATAGCCGCGGAGCTCACGCGCGCGTTCGGCGTCCCAATGCCGGCGGCGGAAAAAGCGAGACAAAGCCATTCACTCGTACCTCAGCGCTTGGATTGGATCCACGCGGGCGGCGCGCCGCGCCGGAATGAAACCGGCCAGCGCGGCAACCAGCAAGAGCACGGACATCGCGGCTACGATTGTCGCTGGATCGTTGGGCTGGATGCCATAGAGTTGGGACTTGACGAATCGCGCGAGAACCCATGCGGCGGGTAGCGCGATTGCTACTCCGGCACCCACCAGCAATGCAACTTCCTTCATTACCAGCCAAGTGACATTCCGCCCGCGCGCGCCCAAAGCCATTCGAACGCCGATCTCCTGCGTGCGCTGCGCAATGTTGAAAGCCATCAGGCCGTACAATCCAATCGCTGCTAGGACAGTGGCACACAGCCCAAATACGATAGCCAGGCTAGCTACCACGCGCTCGGTGGTCAGCAGCATGTCGCGCTGTTCTTCCAAGGTTCGCATTTCGTAGACAGGCAAATCGCGGTCCACCTCTTGAATAGCGCGCCGGACACTGGAGGACATTTGACGCGCATCCATCCGTGTCTTCACGTAGACGTTGGCTTGAAAGATGGCCCCTTCCATCTGCTCGTAGTCAATGATCGCTTGAGGCGGACTCGCATCCCGCAAGCTCGAGTACTTGGCGTCCTTGATCACACCGACGATTTCAATGTAGGTCTTGGTTCCCGGATAATTCCCGAACCCAAAGCGGCCGCCCAGCGGCGATCGGCCGGCGAAGTAGTGGCGCGCGAACGCTTCGTTCACCAAGGCGACCTTGTTTTTGCTGACCGCATCCGCCGCCGAGAAATCTCGCCCGGCCAATAGTGGGATGCCCAGCGTGGCCAGGTAGCCGGGCGACGTAGCGTTGTGGCACGGGACGACATTATCGCCTGCCTTCGGCTGATAACCCGCCACCGTTACTGAGTCACACCACCAGCTGTCGCCCAGAACGCGCTCGATCCCGAGGCCCGCCGATTCGACACCGGGCAGGGCACGCAGTTTCTCCACCACCGCTTGGAAAACTTGCTGTCTTTGTTCTGGACCGTAGCCATTCAAGCTAGGATCGATTGAAAACCCGATCACGTTTTGTGTCCGGAATCCGGGATCCAGCGTGCGAAGATTGAACAGCGAACGGGCGAACAGGCCGGAGGCGATCAGCAAGAGGACCGACACGAAAACTTGGGCCATCACCAGCACGCGGCGCAAGGGCGAGGAGCCGCCTGCCACGCCTCGAGCTCGCTCTTTCAACGCGGGAACCAGGTCTACGCAAATAGTCGAGAGCGCGGGCGCTAGGCCGAACAACACGCCAGTAAGAGTGCAGACGATCAGGGTAAATCCCAGAACGCGCAAATCAGGAGTGGAACGCAATCCGAGCGGTGTGTCGCCAGCGGCGAGAACTTCCAGCAGCACTTGATCGATCCAGATGGCGCCGAGCAAACCGGCCGCACCTCCGATCAGCGCCAACAGCAAACTCTCCACAAGTGATTGACGAGCGATGCGTCCGCGGCTTGCACCCAGCGCCAGGCGCACGACAATCTCACGTCCTCGGCTGGCAGCGCGGGCCAGAAGCAGGTTCGCGACGTTGGCGCACGCGATCAATAAAACCAGACCAACCAGCCCCATTAGCATCCGCAAAGGCGTCTGGTATTGTTCGCGGGCGTCGGAGTGACCACCCGACGCCGGCTTAACATCCATCCAGGACCGCAGAAACTCTTTGCGGGTATCGGCGGTTGCGCCGGCAAATTCCTTTTCTCGAACTTCCGTTTCCAGAATCGAATGAAACAGCGGCTGCAACGCCGCTTTGGACTGCGCAAGGCCGACGCCGGGCTTCAGGCGCCCCAGCACTCGCACCCAACCGCCGCGGCGACTGTCGAGACCAAACATGCGTGTCCATGACTCCGCGGTTACCTGGTTCCGCATCATCATGGGAACTAGAATCTTCACCGGACCGCCCACTTCGAGACCCGTGAAACCTTTCGCGCTGACTCCGATCACAGTGAATGGGGAGCCGTTGATGATGATGGTTCCGCCCACAATCCCGGGGTTGGAATGGAATCGGTCCGCCCAGAAATCGTAGGTAAGAACCGCCAGCGGATGACCACCGGGAATACGGTCGTCATCAGATGAGAACGTGCGGCCGAGGAACGCCGGGACCCCCAGCACATCGAAGTAATTCCCTGAGACCAGCGCGCCCGGAATCCGCGCCACCTGCCCCTGATAGCCCACGCCGAACGCTATTTGGTGATAGCCGACGAGCCCGCTGAATACCTGATTGTGATCGCGAATATCACGGTACAGGGGGTAGGACAGAACGTCGTCACTCATGCTGGGGCCGTAAAACAATCCCTGCCAGTTGAGAAGGACCAGCCGTTGGGGATCGCGTACTGGTAACGGCTGCAAGAGCACTTGATCGAGCAGACTGAAGATGGCCGTGTTCGCACCGATGCCCAGCGCGAGTGATAACACCGCCGCAGCCGTGAATCCGGGACTGCGCCGCAACTGTCGAACGGCGTATTTCAAATCCTGCCACATCGTTTCCGCGAAGCCGAGGCTGTTGAGGCTGTAGATTTCCTCCCGAATCCGGGTAGGATTGCCGAGCTTCTTGTGAGCCTGGTGCCGGGCGGCATTTGGGGACATCCCGCGCGCGATGTTCTCATCCGTCTCGATTTGCAAATACGCGTCGAGTTCACGGGACCGTTCTTCATCCCAAAAGCGGCGGCGGAAAGAGCGAGGCCACTTCATTCGCTCACTCTTCCCTCAGCGCGGTCATTGGATCTAACCCCGCCGCGCGTTGCGCCGGCAAATAACTGGCTGCCAGCGCCACCGTGGCCAGTGCGGCGATGGCCATAGCCATCGTCAACGGATCATTCGGACGCAACTCGAACAGCATGGAACTCGCCGTTCGTCCGAGAGCCAGCGCAAGAATGGTTCCGGCAACCAGACCCATGCCCGTAAGGCTGGCGGCCTCGCGCAAAATCATCCGCGAAACGCTATTGCGTTCTGCTCCCAGCGCCATGCGGATTCCAATCTCCGTTCTTCTGCGCGCCACCATGTACGACATCACGCCATAGAGACCGATGGTGGCGAGCAATCCTGCCAGCAGCCCGAAGAAACCGGAGAGTGTGGCCATCAATTGCTCGCGCAACAAAGAATCGCGGATCTGAATTCTGAGGGCGTGAAATTCGAGATTGATTTCAGGGCTTGCTTCGCCCATCACCCGCTTTATCGCCGAAACTAGCGGAGCCTGTGGGGAATTCGATCGAACGTACAACAGCGCGAAAACATCCGGATTGTCATCCTGTGCAGCCGGCAGAAACGCGATCGGAGGGAAATCCTCGCGGAGATCGGCGTACTTGGTGTTCTTCACCAAACCGACGATCACGTGTACTCGCGGCTTTTGACCGGGCTCTGCTCCCATCTGAAACGATTTGCCGATGGGATTGCCCGCGCCAAAAACTTTGCGCGCGAACGCCTGGTTCACTATCGCCACGCGCTGGGACGCCAGTGTATCTTGCATATTAAAATCCCGGCCGCTCAGCAGCGCGATCTGCAGCGTTCTGATGTATCCGGGGTCGACCCAATTCAGCCTGGTGATACCTTTGAATTGACGGGCGTTGTCGAAAATTCCTGCATCCGAATAGTCACCCCACACGATGAACGCGGTCTGTGCCGCCGCATCCACTCCAGGGATTCTACGGACGCGCTCCACCAAGTCTCGCTTGAAAAGCAAACGCCTTTCGGCCGGAAGATGCAGCGCGGTCAAGTCGACATTTGCAGCCAGAATCCCCCCTTGCTGGAAGCCCGCATCCAGCGTCACCAGATTGCGCAGGCTGCGTACGAATAGCAATGCGCCTACCAGCAGCACCAGTGAGAGCGCCACTTGCGAGACCACCAGCATACGGCGCAAACCGAACCGCTCACGGCGGGCGGTCATTCCGCGGCCGCCGGCCTTCATTGCGTTCACTGGCTCATTGCGCGTGGCGCGAAGGGCAGGAGCTAATCCGAACAGAAGGCAAGTAAGAATTGCAACAGCGGCGGTGAATCCCAGCACTCGCCAATCAGCGTTCAGATCCACGAACAGTGGATCGCCTTGGGTGCTGAGAAAAGTTACTAGAAACTGGCTGAGGCTCCGCGCCAGCACCGCGCCAAAGAAAGCGCCGAGCGAAGCCAGCAGCACACACTCGGCCAGCAACTGCCGGATCAACCTGCCACGTGACGCTCCCAACGCCAGACGCACGGCGATCTCGCGCTCGCGCGTAGCTGCGCGCGCCAGCATCAGGTTGGCGAGGTTGGCGCAGGCAATCAACAACACCAGGCCTGCGATGCCAAGCAGCAACCGCAGCGGACGGTCATACTCGTTACGCAACGCGGAAAGGCCGGAACCGGCGCGGGATGCTTTCAGTTTGAATGCCAGGTACGTTTGCTTGTCCACTCCCTCATACCAGGCCGGCACGCTCGCCTCAAATAATCCAGGAGAAATCGAACCTAGATGGGCCGTCGCTTGCGCCAGGGACCAGCCTGGTTTCAAGCGCCCCATTGCGTCCAGCCACCAGCCGTCGCGACGAACCAGCATGCTGTATTCGCCTTTTATGGCCGGCTCGGAACAAAGTGGAGCGGCTACATCGAAGGTCCGTCCCACTTCTACTCCGAAAAAACTCGGCTGCGAGACGCCGACGATTTCGGCCAGATGGCCGTTCAGCGTGAGCGTTCTGCCCACCACATCTGGAGACCCTCCAAACTCTCGCTGCCAGAACGCCGCGCTGATTACAACTCCCGGGGACCCGCAGCCGGGACGGTCGTCGGAGGGAGTGAGAACACGCCCCAGCATCGGCTGCACGCCTAACGTGCTGAAGAATTCGCCGCTCACCCACAAACCTTGCGCGTTATGAATCTCACCGCCGCGCGCCAGATTGAAGACATCGGTGCCCCAGGCGAAAACTCCCGAGAAGGCCTGTTGACGATCTCGAATCTCCTCCCAAAGCGCGTTCGACAGCGGATGAAACCGGCCCCGTCCTCGGCCGGCATACATGCCGTGATGATCGAATCCGACTTCGGCCAGCTCCTGCGGATTCTGCACGGGCAGGCTACGCAGGCGAACGGCGTCCAGTAACTGGAAGATCGCCGTGTTCGCGCCGATGCCGAGCGCGAGTGAAGCAATCGCAACCAAGGCAAATGCCGGGCTGAGCCGCAGCAGCCGCGCGCCATAGCGCAGATCCTGCCATAGGGATTCCAAGAAACCGAGCGTGTTCATGCGGTAAATCTCTTCACGAATTCGAGTGGGATTTCCCAGCTTCCTGCGAGCGGCCAACCGAGCGTCGTCCGCAGCCATTCCACGCGCGATATTCTCGTCGGTTTCAATCTGGAGATACGCCTCCAGTTCCCGGGAGCGTTCCTCATCCCAGCGGCGTCGGCGGAAAAAGCGGGTCCAGGCCATGGCGTTTAGTCCGTCGCAGCCGGGCGCAATACGCGATTGATGGCGCTCACCAGCTCGTCCCAGCGATTGGTCTGCACGGTCAACTGCTTCCGGCCCGATGGCGTCAAGCGGTAATACCGGGCCTTGCGGTTGTTTTCGGACGTTCCCCAGAAGGACGCGATCCAGCCGCGGTCCTCAATCCGATGCAGCGCCGGATAAAGTGAGCCATGTTCCACTTCGAGGACATCCTGCGATCCGCGCTCAATGGCATACGCGATGGTGTGGCCGTGCGCGGGCCCGAGCGCCAGCGTCCTCAAGATCAGCATGTCGAGCGTGCCTTGCAGCATTTCGCCTTGCAACGGGGGTGCGTTTCGTTTGGGCATGGGTCTCTTCGAGCTATTCTACTCCGGTAGATGATCGAGTGCAAGAAAATATGCCGAGTGGCTCATACCCAGACATATACGAAGCAAGACCCGTTTTGTTAGGTATTTCTTCCAGAAGATAGTCTAGGCGTACCTCCCCGGACAGCTCCGCGCCATGGCAATCGAGCAGTCGCCGATACTAGGGACTATACTAGGTACGTCCTAAGTTGCTTCTGTATGTCGTGCTTCGCGGCAATATCTTTGACCTTGCTATACAGCATGGCGCGCGTTGCGCAAGAGCCTGAAGGGCATACGATCAAATCGAACATTCAATACAGGCTTACCAAAGGTGACTTGCCTAAGCTCGCGTTCGGCATGGAGAGAGCTAAGAATGTCGAGGTGATCGAGGGCGGCGAAGAACTGCTCGAAAGTTGTCTAAACGATTCGGCGATGTGGACTCAGGACCCACTGCTTTTTCGGTTGGCGCATACTCATGCCGCTTCCATCAAAAGCTGCCGCGAAAACAGCTCTCCCTCACTACACGCCATCTTCAGGAAAGTGCCTAATGAGCCGCTGCGGGTCTGGGTACATTTGGATGGACATGGTTCTCAGACCCTGGGGGTCCGCATGGTCCATCTAGGCGAGGTTCTGTTTCATAAGATAACGTTTCAGAATAACGACCAGGATCGAATGTTTGAAAATCTGGAGCTGTCGTTTTCGAGCCCGCTCAAACCACCTCTGGCTCCGGCAATTCCGCTGGGCGCGAGCGACCGGCTCACGCTCTTCACCGACAAAACAGTGACCCAGGTGCAACCGTATGCCTCGTCGGTTTTTTCGTCGGCTTTTTTCCAACTATTCAGTCCCACTTCCGTTTGGGGCCACGGCACCGACCGGTTCACCAATCATCTAATTGCCTCCTTCACCCAGAGGCTGGTGACTTACGGCATTCAAAGTGGCGCGGCGGCAGCGCTGCATGAAGACCTGCGATATAAACCGTCGCTCAGTCACAATCCATTCAAGCGGGCGGAACACGCACTGGTAAGCACTTTTGTTTTGGAAACACCACGCGGCAAAGACATTGCGCTTGCCAATATCTTGGCAGCAGTTGGCAGCGGCATGGTTATCAATGCCAGCCTCCCAGGACGAGAAAACTCGATACACCCGGGAACATGGAGTCTCGCGGGACTAGATCTTCTTGGATTCGCAGAGGGTAATCTCTGGAACGAATTTAAACCCGACATTAAGCATCTTGTCACAACCAGACTTCTCCATCGACACTGAACTACAACCCACGCGCTCAGCTTTTTGGACTACAATTCAGTCGAAGGAATCGCTATGTTTACCGCAACCGCAGGTTTGATGCTGCCATGTACCGTGACCGGCTCTTTTCCGCGTCCGCGCTGGTTCGATGTCAACATGTGGGGACGGCCGCTGGATACCTGCATGCTGGACGTTCGCTTTCGTGAAAAGTTCCAGGATGCGCTGACAGTGGTGATCGGCGATCAGGAACGCGCCGGCCTGGACATTTTGAATCATGCCGATTTCCACGTGGACGAAGACCTGGCCGGCCGCGCGTGGCATCACTATCCCCTGCAACGCTGGGCCGGATTCGAGGGCGATCATCTACAGCCGGAGGAGACTACGGCGCCATGGCTGCACTACCCCGCTGGTTCGCTTCTCAATGAAATCTACACAGGCTGGCGCTGGCCGCATGTCGTAGACAAAATCGAGCATCGGCCCCTGGATTATCCGAAGATTTGGCGCCTGGCCCAGGCCCGAACGCGCAAGCCAGTGAAGTTCGGCACCTGTTGTTCGCAGGTGATGGCGCTGTTTCTGGACATCCATACTCCGAAATACAAAGACAAGCGCGAAGTGATTTGGGACATGGCGGTGGCCATGAACAAAGAATTGCTGGCGCTACGGGATGCCGGTTGCCGGTGCATCCAGATTGAAGAGCCGACTTTCCACTTCATGGCCAACACCTACGGTAAGGATCATGAAGAAGTCCAGTTCATGGTGGACGCGTTCAACCGCGAAGTCGACGGGCTGGACGACGTCGAGCTGTGGATTCACACCTGCTGGGGAAATCCGAACATGCAGCGCGTGATGGAAGATACCAGCTACGCGAACTCCATCGAGATTTATCTGGAACGCTGCCGGGGCGATGTGTGGACGCTCGAAATGAAAGACCGCAATCAGAAGGATATCGAGCTGTTTGCGCCATTCCGCAATAACCTGAAAAAGAAGATCTGTATCGGTGCCGTAAGCCATCGTTCTCTGCAAGCGGATCGGCCGGAGGAGGTCGCAAATGAGATCAGAAAGGCGTTGCAGTATATTCCGGCTGAAAAGTTGATCGTCTCCAGCGATTGCGGATTCGGGCGGCAGGGTTCCAACCGCGAGATCGCGTTTTATAAAGCTAGCGCCATCGCGCAGGGAACCAATATCGTGCGGCGGGAGTTGGGACTGCCAGTGACCGAGGTGCCGGCGGCGAATCCAATGCTGCAAGTGGATGTGGTTCCCGGCCGTGGGCGGCTAGCTTCCATCGGAGGATAATTCGATGGCGTTGAAATTTACCACTTCTTATCTGGAAGATTCAATCGCAGTTTTCCGCTACTACAAGAATCTGGCTGAAAGGGCCATGGCGCAAGTTACGGATGAACAACTGGCCGCGGTCTTGGACAGCGAGATGAATTCCATTTCGCAAATTGTGAAGCACATGTCCGGCAACATGCGCTCGCGCTGGACAGATTTTTTGACCAGCGATGGTGAGAAGCCGGATCGTAATCGGGATTCTGAATTCGAGGACCCTCCCGCTACGCGCCAAGCATTGCTGGCATTGTGGGAGCAAGGCTGGGGATATGTATTCAGTGCGCTGGAACCGCTTTCGGAGCAGGATCTGCAGCGGACCGTAACCATTCGCGGAGAAGCCCACTCGGTGATGCAGGCTATTAATCGGCAGGTGGCTCATTACTCGTATCATTGCGGACAAATTGTGGTGGTCGCCAAGCATTTCAAAAACACGGAATGGCAATCATTGAGCGTACCGCGCGGGCAATCGGCGGGATTTAATCGCCGCGTGCTGGCGGGCGAAGCCAGTCAAAGGTAGCGGATCAGAACTTGGCGGGTTAACAACTCCTCCGCAGGATGGCATCCCAATGCCCCTTAGTTTTGCCTGGTGGGGCAGGGCCATGCCCTGCCGGGATCTCGAGGAAGTGACTTTCCGGCACACAGCAAAGCATTGGTTCCTCCACTGTTTGGACAACCGGCTCATGACCCACTTGGCAGGGCATGGCCCTGCCCCACGGTTCATTCGTGTTATCGTTGCCGTATCCTGATCGATTAATTTCGGAAAAATCCCGGAGCGTGCGTGTCAAAATTTATTCTTTTGCTAATTTTGTCCGTCTTATGCCTGCCGGCTTCCTCAGCTACCATCCAAGGGACGGTTCGCGATCCGAGCGGCGCCGTGGTGGCCGGTGCCGAACTGACTATTTCCAACGCAGCCGGCTCTGAGCGTAAGATCGCCAAGACGGACGCTCAGGGGCATTTCTCAATCGACGGTCTAGCGCCCGGCGACTACCAGATCACCGTCCGGCAGCCAGGATTCGAGACAGCCCAGCGAACAGTTACGGTCGGCACGGAATCGAAGTTGGACGTCGACATTCCACTCAAAATCCTAATTCAGGAAACCGTGGTCGAAGTTCCAGGAAAACGCACAGCTCTCGCGAATTCAAACCCCGAGTATCGCGCTTTACGAGATGCGCGCACCGTCGAGTTCATTCGAGTGGAGAATATCACGCTGCGCCGGGATGTCGGCGAGTTGCACTTTCGCTCGGGACTCATCGGTTTCCTTCCGCCCGTATTGGGACGCGTCGCCATGGGCGTTTTTCTGGGCCAAGCCACATTCCATCTGGACCCGGCCATCCCGTCGGAAGCCAATTATCTTCATATGATGACAGGGAACCGAATCTTGGACGAGGAATTCGAATCCGCCGTGCTGTGCTTTACCGATGGCACATACCAGGACTTGAAGCGGGAGGGGACGGCAGTGACCTCTGGGCCTGGCATCGACGACGTCTTGAACGATTTCCATCATCGCATGCGGCATCGTACGGAAAATCCGCGCAGCTACCTGGAATACATGCTGGGTGATGAACAAATCCCCAATGTCGAGGCCGAGCTGCTGGCCGAGTTGTACAACCCCAATGCCCCGCCCTCATTTAGCGCGTATCTGTGTGGCCGCCGTTATCGCGATCTGCGATTTCTGATTGCTCCCCGCGGCGCCATGCGGCATATGCCATCTCCGGAAGAAGTGGGGTTGATTCATCTCGATCCAGCCGGTGAGCACGAGGGAATTCTCTATCTCACTCACCTCAGCAGCGAATGGAAGAATCATACGGCAAGTTCGAATGAGGATAAACGTTTTATCGCGCTCAAGAGCTACCGCATCGAAACCGCGATTGCCGGGAATGGCCATCTGACCGCCAGCGCCGACGTGACATTTCAAGCACTCCGCGATAGCGACCGCGTCCTCGATTTTGGACTGCTGCCCTCTCTGCGTGTGTCGCGTGTATCAACGGATGATGGCAAAGAGGCGTCCTTCATCCAGGAAGGCCGCAAGGAGGACGGATCATTCTACGCGCTGCTGCCTCAGCCAACTATCAAGGGACAGCCTTATACGCTGCATATCGAGTACGAAGGCAATAAAGTGCTTTCTGACGCCGGTAACGGTAGCTTTTCCGTTGGAGCGCGCACCAGTTGGTATCCGAGCGTGGCTGCCTTCGGCGACCGAGCTACTTTCGATCTTATTTTCAAGGTACCCAAGCGCTATACGTTGGTCGGCGTCGGAAAGCTGGTCAAACAGTGGCGGGAGGGCGACTACGCCGCGTCCGAGTGGGTTTCCGAAACTCCCCTCGCCGTGGCCGGATTCAACTACGGTGACTACAAGAAGAAAGAGCGTGACGACCCCGAAAGTAAGTACGGCTTGGAGGCGTATGCTACCTCAGAGGTCCCCGCTTATCTGCAAAATCATGGTTTCGGAACGATGGCTCCATCGGCCATGGCCGACAACGCGCTGGTGGACGCGCTCAATTCCATTCGCCTGTTTCAACTTTGGTTCGGCGCACTGCCCTATGGACGAATCGCCATCACGCAGCAGCCTGAATTCAACTTCGGACAATCCTGGCCGACGCTGGTCTACCTGCCGGTGAGCGCGTTCCTGGACTCAACCCAGCGCTGGTCGCTGTTAGGCGGCAACGCCTTCCGCTTCGCCGAATTTATCGATGAAGTGACGCCGCATGAAGTATCGCATCAATGGTGGGGACACCTGGTAGGTTGGGCAACCTACCACGATCAATGGCTCTCGGAAGGCTTCGCCGATTTCTCGGCCGGCCTCTTCCTGCAGGCGACGGAGAAGAAGCAGGACAAATTCGATCAGTATTGGGAACGCGCCCGCAAGATGATCCTGGAAAAGAATCAATTCGGCCAGAGCGCTAACGACGCGGGACCGGTGTGGATGGGGTTGCGCCTGAGTACCTTTCGTACCGGCAGCGCCTATCAGAAGTTGGTTTATCCCAAAGGCGGTTATGTTCTGCACATGCTGCGTTCGCTGATGTGGAATCCGAAAACAGGTGACCAGGATTTCATAGCCATGATGCACGACTTCGTGACTACAAATACAGGAAAGAACGCCTCCACGGAAGATTTTCTCGCCGCCGTAAACCGTCACATGCGCAAAGACATGGATCTGGAGGGAAATGGCCGGGCCGATTGGTTCATCCGCGAATGGGTCTATGGAAGCGAGATTCCCAGTTACCACATGGAATACTCGATCGCGCCTGCCGATGCGGATAAAGTCACGCTGACCGGCAAAATCACGCAGAGCGGCGTGTCCGACACATTCCGGATGAGAGTTCCTGTGTACCTTGATTTCGATGGAAATCTAACGCGCTTGGGATCGATAGGGTTGATTGGTAACCAGACCGCGCCCGAATTTAAAGTGATACTGCCGAAGAAACCGAAGCGAGTGATCCTAAATGCTCATCACGACATTCTCGCGGCCGAAAGCGTGGTGAGCGGGAAGTGAGCTGCCGAGAAGCGGCCAAGGCCTCACGCAGCAATTAGCTTATTCCGTAGCCGAACGGGAACAGGGTCTTATATCCTGGATCGCTGCGCTCTAAGCTAGTCGAGTCTCCGCGCGGCCAAGTGAAAGAGAGCTTGCCAGTGGGTTTGTACTCGCCGAAGAGCACGTCGGCGACACCATCGCCTTCTGAGCCGGGCAACCAAGCTGCGACAATCGCATCGGCTTTTTCGAGGATGCTGTCGATCAGCAGCGGCCTTCCGGAAACGATGACTGCTACCACCGGGATGCCGGCGCTTTTCATGCGATCCACCACGGCGACATCTTCGGCGGCGAGATGCAGATCGGTGCGATCCCCTTGCATTTCCGCGTACGGCGTCTCCCCGATCACAGCGATTCCGATGCCAGCGCCCTCCGCGCCGCTTCCGTTGCGTGAAAAACTAACCTGGGCGCCACGCGCCGCCCCGCGGATGCCGGCCAGGATGGTGGTTCCCTTGGTAGGTTCTCCGCTCTTGCCCTGCCAGGTAATGGTCCAGCCGCCGCATTGATTTCCGATATCGTCGGCGCATTTTCCCGCCACGTGAATCCGGCCGCTCTTCTTGACAGGCAGAGTTTCCTTTTCGTTTTTCAACAGCACCAGCGATTCCCGGACGCATTGCCGCGCCACTTGCCGGTGCTCGGGCGAGCCAAAACTTTTGTGCAGAGTGCGATCCGCCAAAAATGAACGTTCGGGATTCATCAAGCCCATCGCGAACTTCACTCGCAGTATCCGCACAGCCGCATCATCGATCCTGGACATTGGAACTGTGCCCTCCTGCACCAGTTCCTTCAAAGTGCCGTAATGATCGCGGTATTTTTCAGTAATCATCACCATGTCCATTCCGGCGTTGATGGCTTGCGCGACCTGCTGTTTGCGGGTGCCTGGTAGTTCATCGAGTGCGTTGTAGTCAGAGATCAGGAACCCCTCGAAGCCCAGCTCCTGTTTCAGAATGCCGGTCAGCAGCCGGGAACTCGCGGAGCACTTCACGCCATTCCAACTGCTATAGGAGGGCATGATGGTTCCGACACCCATCGCGATGGCGGTGATATAGCCGGGCAAATGGGTTTTGCGCAGCGCGGCCTCGTCCATGCGCGTATCGCCTTGGTCCAACCCAAAGCGTTGGGGCCCACCCCTCGGCAGACCCGTTCCGAAAGAAGTTCCCCCGTCGCCCACATAATGTTTGGCGCAAGCCAGTACCGAGAGCGGATCATCCAACGACTTGCCCTGCAAGCCTCGCGTAGCTGCCGCGCCCAGCACTTTGACGATGTCCGGAGACTCGCTGAAACCCTCATACGTGCGGCCCCATCGAATATCCTGAGGAACGGTGACGCATGGCGCAAAGGCCCAATTGATTCCTGTGGCGCGCACTTCTATGGCGGTGATGCGAGCGGCTTTTTCCACGAGCGCAGCGTTGCGCGAGCATCCCAAACCGATGTTGTGCGGAAAAATAACGGCGCCGATCACATTGTTGTGGCCATGCACGGCGTCAATGCCGTACAGCAACGGAATGCGCTGCTTGGTTCGCAAGGCGCGCGACTGGTAACCATCGTAGAGATCGGTCCAGGACAGCAAATCGTTTCCGGACTTCGGATCGGAGTCTCCACCGCTTAACAGCGAGCCCAGATGATATTTGTCGATGTCGTCGAGACTCGCCAGATACATTTGATCGGGCTGCGTCATTTGCCCGATCTTCTGTTCCAAGCTCATCTCCGACACCTGGTGCCGCGCGTGGGGATCGAATTGGGTAAAGCGGCTCTGGTCACCCGCGGCGCGAGCCACGCTCAAAGCGGCCGCAGCACCGAGAGAACCCAGCACGAATTGACGGCGGGAGGTGTCCATCAGCTAATCTCCTTCAACATGTTTTGTCAATATGTCTTACGTTGAAATGTTCGGTCCGAATTATGCCTGAGCCTTCTTTAGCCACAACCAACTGGTTGGCGGCCACTTTTGCAATTTTTTCCTGGCGCCCGCTGGGCCAACGGATATCCAAGTCGGCCGTGGTTGCAATCCCGAGACCGTAATGTAGCCGCCGATCGTTCACGGAAAGATACGACGATTGCGCCAATACGGCCTGCGCCTGCTTTCTACCGCCATAGCTCGCGATCACCGTCGCGCCGATGGCGCTGCGATTGGAAGTGGTGCCAATAAGCTGCACTTTCAGCCAATGATTCTTCCCCGAAACATCGTTGCGCAACAGCGACGGTGGTTCGTTCAAGTTGATGATCAGGATGTCCACATCGCCGTCGTTGTCGAAATCCCCAAAAGCCACGCCGCGGCTGGAATGTGCTTCCGCGATTCCCGGACCCGCCTGCTCCAGCAGTTCCTCGAACTTGCCGTTCCCCAGGTTTCGGAAGAACACGCTGGGCGTCTTATAAGGGTACTCCGGAAACTTACGCTCGATTTCAGGATAGACCATGCCGGTGGCAAAAAACAGATCGGGCCATCCGTCGTTATCGAAATCCTGGATGGCCGCGCCCCAGCTCACGAACCTGGTTTCCACTCCCAATCCCGCACGAACGGTCACGTCGCTGAAAAATCCCTTGCCGTCGTTTTGATAGAGAGCCGGTGTGTCTTCGGAGAAATGCGTCTTGAGGACATCCAAAAATCCATCCGTGTTGAAATCGCCGATGCCGAGGCCCATCCCGGCTTGCTCCTGACCGTCATCGTTCAAGGCCACACCTCGTTCCAGTCCTTCTTCGGTGAAAGTGCCGTCGTGATTGTTCCGGAACAGCAGGCTGGGCGAAGTGTCGCAGGCGACGTAAATATCCTGCCAGCCGTCGCCGTCAAAGTCGGCGGCCACAGTGGTGAGTGCGTAGCCGGGCCGGGGCACGGCCGAGATTCCGGACTTGGCGCTGACGTCGCTAAACGTGCCGTCGCCATTGTTGTGATAGAGCCGGTAGTTTTCCTGCGGCAGACCCATGGGACCGCAGTTCACAGGAATGCCCTTCCAATTACAAGCTGGATCTTTTCCGGCTTTGACAGCCTTTTCGAGATCGAACACGAGATAATGTGCGACGAACAGATCCAGACGGCCGTCGCGGTCATAATCAATCCAGGTGCAGCCGGTTCCAAAATGCATTCCGGAACGAAGCAGGCCGGCGTTCTCGGTGACGTCGGCGAAGGTTCCGTCGCCCTTGTTGCGAAAAAGAATGTTCTGGCCCCAACAGGTGATAAATATGTCGTCGAACCCGTCGTTATCGTAATCGCCCACGGTGATGCCGCAAGCCCAGACGCTGCGGCTCAATCCGGATTTTTCAGTAACGTCGGTGAAGCTTCCGTCGCGATTGTTTTTGTATAACCGGAGCGTTGCTTCACGAGGCGTGGAATCGATACGGCGGCCGGTAAGGAGCAGCAGATCCATCCAGCCGTCATTGTCGTAATCGATGCAGGCCGCGCCGCATCCCATGGTCTCGATGATGTATTCGGCATGACCTACGCCGCCGTAGATCACCGGGGTATGTAAGCCGGCGGCTTCGGCGACGTTGATGAAACGGGCGTGGAAGGGGAGTCCTGACGGCTTGCCGCGCGGCAGTGGCTTCACGCCGCGCGATGCCATGCCACGGGTTTCCTGCGCAAGCCCTCGCAGTGTCAATATCGGGAGCGAAAGGGCTTGACGGCGGGTCATCGGCGAAGCTACAGGATACCCCGTGGGGCAATCCAGAAGCTGCGGGTGCAGGCTACATGGCTGAAACCGGCTGGCGTTCTAACCGTCTGTTACTATGACATCAAGTGCGCGTAAGAGTCTTGTTTTTCGGGATGTTGAGGGATATTACCGGCTGCGCTGAGGAGGCCATTGAGGTAGATGCGGGGGCTCGTGTCGATTCGATTTTTGAGCGCTATGCCGGTCAGTTTCCGCGGATCAGGGAGCTTCGATCGAGCATCGTGCTGGCTTCGAACCATCAGTTTTGCGATCGCTCCGAAATGGTGCGCGAGGGTGACGAGATTGCGTTTCTACCCCCGGTGAGTGGCGGATCGGGGCGTTATACGCAGCAGATTTTCGACGCCGGGCCGGGCCATTTTTTTGCTTTAACGCGGGAGACTATCGATACCGCCGGCATCCAAAAACGATTGCTGCAGGGCGTGGACGGAGCTCTAGTGAATTTCGAGGGCGTGGTGCGGAACAATACCAAAGGCCGGCCGACGGAATTTTTGGACTATGAGTGCTACGAGCCGATGGCCGTGAAAACGATGGCGGAGATCGGGCGCGAGCTGGCCGCTACGCATGCCATCAGCCGGATCGCAATGGTCCACCGGCTGGGACGGATGAACGTTGGCGAAACCAGCGTGGCGGTGATTGTCACGGCGCCGCATCGCAAGCCGGCATTTGAGGCAGCGCTCGAGGGGATCAACCGGTTGAAGCGCACGGTTCCGATTTGGAAGAAAGAGCATTTTGCGGACGGAGAAATTTGGGTGGAAGGGGAGTGGGACGAATCCGTCCTCAAAAAGTGATCCGCCGCGCCGCGTATTTCTTGATTCTCGGAGTGTGTCTTAGCGCGCCTGGATGGGCGCAGGACCCAACCACAACATTCAACGTAAATGTTCGGCTGGTGCGGCTGCTCGCGACCGTTAAGGACGCTAATGGTCAACTGATCAGCTCGCTGAACAAGAGCGATTTCACGGTTTACGATAACGGCGTGCCGCAGGAGGTCGCTGTTTTCGACCGGCAGACGGAGCAACCGCTCTCGGTTGCGGTGCTGGTGGATAGCAGCGCGTCCACCGGAATTGAATTGCGCTACGAGCTGGATTCCATGCGCAAATTTTTCAAAACGCTATTGTTCTCTGGGAATCCGAAAGATACCGCGGCCCTCTACAGCTTCAACTGGGAGGTGACACTGTTGGGCGGCTACACGCGGCGCTTTGCGCGGTTGGAAACGAGCTTGAAGCAGGTCCATTCCGAGGGCGGCACTTCCATGTACGATGCCATCTTTCTGGCTTCGCGCAATCTGGAACTTCGCGATGGCCGCCACGTGATGGTGATCGTGACCGATGGAGGCGATACCACTAGTACGAAGAATTACCATCAGGCGCTACAGGCCGCGCAGATGGCCGATGTGGTGATTTATCCGGTGCTGGTGATGCCCATCACCAACGATGCCGGGCGCAATATCGGCGGTGAGAATGCATTGACCACTCTTTCGTCGGGCACTGGTGGACGGATGTTCCGGCCCAGCGCGGCGGCCGAGTTGGATCGCGCGTTCGCTGAAATCTTGCTCGAGCTTAGGACGCAGTATCTCATCGGCTACTATCCCCGGGATGTACCGGCTTCGAGCGACCGTTTTCACACTTTGAAATTAGACGTGCGCGGCCGGAATTTGCGGGTGATCACCCGTAGCGGCTATTATGGGGAGTTCAATGAGTCCACCAAAGGATTGGGGCGGTAAGAACGACGAAGCCATGAGCAAAGCGAAGACCAAGGCCCCAGAGCAGACTTTCGAAGAAGTGAAGTACCTGCGTTATTTGATCGACAACGAGATCCCCGTTCGCATCCGTTTGAGCAGCAATGAAGAGGTGGAGGGGCTGATTGAGTTCTATGATGCCAACTTCATCCGGCTGACACGCCATAACGCGCCAAATCTGTTTTTGTTCAAGCACGATATTAAGTATTTGTACGAGGAGTGATTGCTCAGGCGTTCACGCGAGTGGTGAACGCGGCACGCACAGGTGCGTGCGCCACGGCATATGGCATCTTATCTCGAGACTAGCGCTGAGATCGCCCGTGAGGCAGGGGCGCTGCTGGCCACTTATTTTGAGCGGCATATCGGGTTTGAACTGAAAGGCGAGTTCGACCTGGTGACGGAGGCCGACCGCGCCTCCGAGCGCCTGGTGGTGGAGCGCTTGCGGTCGCATTTTCCGACGCACTCGATTGTCGCCGAAGAGGGCGGCTCGCATACCGGCTCTTCCGACTATTGCTGGTATGTGGATCCGTTGGACGGCACAACGAATTTCGCGCACGGCTTTCCGATGTTCAACGTCACATTGGCGCTGGAGCAGGCTGGCGAGTTAATCGCGGGCGTGATTTTCGATCCCACGCGCAACGAGATGTTTTCGAGCGAGCGCGGAAGCGGCGCGTACTTGAACAATCGGCGGATTCACGTTTCGAAAGCCGCGCGGATTGAGGACACGCTGGTGGCGACCGGTTTTCCGAGCCTGAAGCGGCACCAGAACGTCAACGTACATTTTTACTATCAACTCGCCATGGTGACCCACGGTGTGCGGCGCGCGGGATCGGCGGCGCTGGATCTGGCCTATGTAGCCAGCGGCCGGCTGGACGGTTTTTGGGAATTTGGGCTGAATCCGTGGGACATGGCTGCGGGAATCCTGCTGATTGAGGAAGCGGGCGGAAAATGCTCGGACATGCACGGCGGCCCGGTGGGGCTGCGCAATCCGCATTTGCTGGCGGATAACGGGCTGGTCCACGAGGGGATGCTCAAAGTTTTCGACGACGTGTTTCACGGAATTTACCGGTACCCAATACCCGTTATTAAATAACCTCACGAAGTAAAGCCGCAAAATATGACTATTTCCTTGCTTTGTAAGAAATGCGTGTTAGTCTCGGGTTGGGTGAGAGTAATATGCGGAAATACCATTTCGTTGCGGCAGTTTGGGTGATGATTGGTAGTCTAGCCTTCGGCAGACCGTCGAGAAGGTGCCGAACAAGCTCGGCCTGGATATCGAGTCCGTCACGGTCGACACGGGTGCCTCCTCAGCGAAGATCGTCGTACATAACAGCGGCGGCGTGCCGATCACCGCCTATATCGTCAGCTTGGCGCCGGCCTACTCAGACGGGGAGAATCTGAGCGGGGAACGAATTATCGATTTTTTTGCCGGCGTGGGTATGAAACGCCTCATTCCGGAGGGCCCTGGTACAGATTGGAACAATTTCGATGCGATTATGTCACGCATGTCCCGTGAATCGACTTTTTTGTACGACAAGGCGCAGGTCGCCGGCGCGCAGTTGACTGGCATTCACGTTGCGGTGACTGGTGTGGTCTTTGACGATGAGAGTACCGCCGGGGACAGTAAGAAGATCAGCGAGATAGCCGAGCTCAGAGACGCACAAAGCGCCGAAGTTGCACGTTGGTGTGCCGATGTTAAGCGGTTCTCGGATGGGCCAGTCCCCCGAAAGACCGTGGACGACATGCTGGCGGTTCACGGGCAGGCGCCAAAGTCGTCGGGGCGGCAAGCCCCAGGGCAAGGCGCGGCCGAAGCCGAGAAAAAAGAGATGACGAGTCTCATTCAGCAGGGCCTCAAGTGGCAGAGTGACGATGCTGCGACGATGGACCCGCTTATCCTGGACATCCTCGACGCGAAGTGTGCCGGTGCGAAGGAGCATCTGAAGAAGAGGGGGCTGTAAACGAGGCGTTCGCCTAGTCCCGCTCTTCGCCCTCATCGGGTTCGATAGGTCCCGCTGCTTCAGCCTGGGCAATGAGCTCCTCTTCTGAAATTCGCGCTTCCAAAACTTCTTTGGCCTGTTCCAGGAACGAAGTTGGAACCATAAGCCGCAGTCCACCGGCGCCGGTCCACGCTGAGCTCAGCTCGTTTTCTAAATAGGCGGGGATCTCGGCGCTGTGGAGCAAAGCGCGCCCGAGATTGGCGTCCTCGGCGGACAGAAAAGTCTCTACCAGTACCAATTCCTCATCCGGCTGCTCCGCCTCCTGCGATGATTCGGTATCGAAGCCGCGCGAGGCCACCTCGGCGTCGTAGCAATGTTGCGCGAGTTCGGTCAGGTCGTTTCGGTCAATAGAGAGAAGTCCTTCGTCGGACAGTTCCGCATACTGGCGCCTAAGTTGTTCAGGATCGATCTCCAAGCCAACACCTCCGCCGGATGGTCGATTATCTCTCATCTGGCGCCTGCCGACCACCTCCGGAAGACGCTACTGAGGTTTGACCACCGCGAAAAAGTCGACCAGATTGCCGTCCGGATCGCGGAAGTAAATAGAACGAGTGCCCCAAGGCTGGTTGGTTGGCGCTTTAACCCAGGCCTTCACGAAGGTCTTAAGCCTTGCATACTCTTTGTCGACATCGTCAACCCTGAACTCCAGGATCGCGCTCCTATTGCTGGCCGGTTCTGTGGAACGAGGGATATACTGTTCCTGTGCTTTTGCCGAGAAAATCGCCAATACGCCAACGCCTGTCGGAAACTCCGCATACTCGGGGCTGGCAGTTTTCGGTGGAATCCGTAACACGTCGCGATAAAACTCAACCAATCGCGCCACGTCGTTTGTAATCAGACATGTATTTATCAGCGCGGGAAACGCCGGCGTAGAATCGCCGCCAGCCGCATGTGGATTGCCTTTCAGGGTTGCCGTGACCACCAGCAGGCTCGCAAGAGATACCGTACTGAGACGCAGTGCCATTTAATCCTCCATTCTTTGACTCACACCTCAAGACTAGCCGGGGGAACGATATTTTGATTGGAAAAAACGGACGGCCTACCGCTCCCGCAGGAACATCAACACTACGCCGCTAAGCACCGCGGTTGAGACTAGCAATAAGACACCAGCGACATATGTCCCGGTGCGGTCGGTCAAGAAGCCGACCATGTACGGGCCGGCGAATCCGCCCAGGTTGGCGATCAAATTGATGAAGCCGAAGCTGGCGGCGGCCCAGCGGGCGGTGAGCAAGCATGTCGGCAAAGCCCAGAATGGTGGATAGAAACTCATAATGCCGGCGGCTGCCAGCGAAAAAGAAGCCATCACGATTACCGGGTGTCCTCCGAATGCCTGGCTCAATGCAAATCCGGCCGCGGCAGCGAATGCAGCGAAAGCTGCGTGCCACTTCCTCTCGCCGGTTTTGTCGGAATGCCAGCCGGTTGAGAGCATCGCGGGGATGGCGCACAGATTGGGGATTGCGGAGACCAGGCTCACTTGGAACGTGGACAAGCCCGGAAATTTCTGCACCATCTTCGGCAACCAGATCACCAGGCCGTAGCCGCTGGTGTTGATCAGGAAATAAGCGGCTGCGAGCGCTAGAACCACTGGCTGGCGCAACGCGCCGAAGACGGACATATGGCCGTGCGCCGCGTCCTTGTTGCGTTTCTCGCTCTCGAGTTCTGCGGTGATCCACTCGCGCTCGGCGGGCGCCAGCCAGCGGGCATCTTTGGGCCAATCCGTCAGATAAAACAAGGCCGCGATTCCGCCCAGCAGTGCCGGCAAGCCTTCCAGAATCAGCAGCCAGCGCCAACCACCCAGGCCCAGCCAATGGATGCGCAGCAGGAAACCGGCGATCGGCGCGCCAGCCGCATTCGCAACTGGAATCGCAGCCATGAACATCGCGATGGCCTTGGCGCGTTCTTCCTGGCGAAACCAGTGCGTGAGATAAACCACCACGGCGGGGAAGAATCCACCTTCGGCCAGGCCCAGCAGGAAGCGGATGATGTTGAACTCGGCCGCGTTGTGAATTAAACCAGTGAGCGTGGCGAGAATTCCCCAGCTCACCATAATGCCGGCGATCCATTTGCGGGCGCTCCACGCTTGAGCCAGCATGGCGCCCGGAATTTCGAGCAGGCAGTAGCCGAAAAAAAAGATGCCCGCGCCAAATCCGAAAACTTCGTTCGAGAAGTTGAGTTCGCGGGTCATTTGAAGACCGGCGAAGCTGACGTTCACGCGATCGACGAACGCAGTCACGTAGAGCAGGAACAGGAAGGGGAGCAGTCGGCGGGCGATCTTGCGTTGAGCGCTAGGCAAGGTCCAAGTATAGTGCTATTGGATCACTAGAAAATTCTTGGCAGGCAAAAGCGGCTGGCCTACCTCGAACTGGATTTCGAACCAGAACATCGAGCCTACGCCCACTTTGCTGTGGAGACCGATGCGCCCGCCCATGAGCTCCGCAAGTTGACGAGCGATGGCGAGGCCCAGGCCGGTGCCACCGTAGCGGCGCGTAGTGGAGGCATCCGCCTGAGTAAATTTCTGGAACACATACTCCTGTTGCTCTTCGGGAATGCCGATGCCGGTGTCTTCGACGGAAATGCGGACTCGGGCATCGGTAGCTCCCCGCTCCATGCATTCCACGGCGATGATCACATGGCCGCGCTCGGTGAACTTGATGGCGTTGCCGGCGAGGTTAAGCAGGATCTGCCGGACGCGTCCAGGGTCGCCGATGACTTCGGTGGGTGTTCCCGGCTCGTAGCGCAGCTGCAGTTCGAGTCCCTTGGCTTTGGCGCGCGGAATCAACAGTGCAACGCATTGCTCGATTTGCGTCGTAAGATCGAAGGACACCGATTCGATGGCCATCTTGCCGGCTTCGATTTTGGAAAAATCCAGGATGTCGTTAATGATAGCCAGCAACGCAGTGGCGGACTGGCTGACAGTTTCGGCGTAATCGCGCTGTTCGTCATCGAGCGGAGTATCCAGCAGCAAGTCCGTCATTCCGAGCACCCCGTTCATGGGGGTGCGGATCTCGTGGCTGATGCCGGCCAGAAACTCGCTCTTGGCCCTGGCGGCGGCTTCCGCTCCGTCTCTTGCGATAGCGAGCGCATCCGCCTGCGCGCGCAATTCCATGGTTCGTTTTTCTACCAACAATTCGAGCTTGCGTTGGTTCTCCAAAAGGCGGCTAGTGCGCCACAGCCAATAGACTCGGATGGTGGAAAGAACCGTGAGAGCGCTCAGGCTCCAGAACCACCAGGTCATCCACCAGGGAGAAGTGATTTCGAAAGCGAGGCGCGCCGGCGTGGTACTCCAAGCCCCGTCTACGTTCTGGGCCACGCCTTCGAACAAATATTTTCCGGGACGCAGATGCGGATAGCGGGCCTGACCACGGTCGCTCTCGGTCCACTGCTCTTCCAGTCCGTTGAGCCGATACTTGAAGCGCACCGCGGAGTCCTTTACTAGCGTCAGGCCGGCGAAAGTCACTTCCACGGTGTTATCGCGGAATTCGACTTTATAACTCTCGTCTGGCCGCCTCAGAACAAAGTTCAATGTCTTGCCCAAGCCAAAGCGTACGGACGTCACCGCAGCAGCGGGCGCGGGCGCGCGCTGGGAGAATGTGTCCTCGGGAGGATGGAATTGCGAGAGCCCCAGGCTGGTGCCGATCCAGATGGAGCCGTCGCGGTCCTCCATGAGCGCGTTTTCGCTGCAATCGTCCCACGCCAGTCCGTCGCTTTTATCGAAACGGCGCCAGGATTCCTGCTCACCCGCTAAGCGATTGCGAGTGTCGGTCACGTACACGCCCTGATCGGACCCATACCAGAGCCAGCCGCGCCGATCTACGGCAAGCGAGTATACGGGCGTGGATCCCACACCTGGTGGGGTGAAATGCTTGACGGCAATCCGATCTCCCGCCAACCGAAGCCGGGAGCAGCCTGGAGCGCTGTCATAGCCGATCCACATTTCACCCGAGCTTTCTTCAGCCAGGTAGCGCACCTGGTTTTCCAGCAAGCCGTCACGTGTGGTGTACCTTTTCCACTGGCCGTTGTCCTGCTCAAGAACGCCCTGATCACACCAGACCCACAGCCGTCCGGTGCGATCCTGATGCAATCCGAAGAACTTCGGATTGGTAACCCCCGGTATTGAGATCCGCTGAAATACACCGGAGTCGTTGCTCGATGAATCGCGATACAAGCCTTCCGAGCTGGCTACCCAAAGACGTTCGTCCATGTCGCGGTAAAGCGAGTAGACTGAAACGGCGTCGGTGCCATTCGCGTGGCCGAAATAACGCACCCGGCCGTCGCGGGCAACCTGCGCTACACCTTTTCCCCATAGGCCCACCCACAGACCTCCGTCGAAGGCCGGAACGATGGAGTTTACACCGACGGAAGCAAGCTCGGGAGCCATCGGAATCCAGCGCCTTCCGTCGGGTTCCAGCTTGTTTAGTCCGGCTACGGTGCCGGCGAAGATATTGCCGTCGCGATCACGCGCCAGACTCCAAACGGTGTTGTTGTTCAGCCCCTGCATCCGGGTCCAGGAACGCCACTCGGAGCGCCCTACCCAACGCGCCAGGCCGGTGCCCGAGAGTCCCAGCCAGATGGAACCTTCGCGATCCTCGAATACGGTGTCCACGCCGCCAAGTAGGCCGTTCTCTTCTCGAATGGGGAGCGACTCCTGGCCCGTCCACAGCGTGACGCCGTCGGAACCGGGCAGCCATAAACGGCCTTCGCGATCCAGTAGCATCTGCCGGTTCTGCTGCGTGGTGGCCGGAGAACTGAACCCAGCGGCGAAGCGACTCGATCCCGGCTCCAGCGTGAAGATTTTGTCGATTCCGCGCAGCCAGACGCGGCCGGCGCTGTCGGCTCGCACATCAAACCAACGTTCGGCGCTGAGGCCTTGGGCGGGTCCCCAAGTCTCTTTTGGTACCCGGCCTTCCGCGAAAATGCGCGGTACATCTTTCGCCTGCACATGCGAAACGCCGCCTGCGCCAGCCAGCCAGAGATCGCCCGCGGCGCTTATCGAAAGGGCATCGGCGGCCAGTTCGCGGCGCGTAAGAAAGTTCCAACCCGCGCCGGTATTCCGGGCGGCGATCATCCCGTCTTTTCCAACCGCGATGAGTCCGCCCTGATGGTCGGCGGCTACGGTATCGAAGTTTCCCTTGCGTACAATCTGGAAGCGCTCACCATCCCAGCGGGCGAGTTCCAAGCGCGTTCCTACCCACAGTGTCCCGTCTTTGGTTTGAGTAAGCGAAGCAATGGTCGCGCCCGATAGCCCTTCGGAATTGCCGAATCGGCTGAATCTTTTGCCGTCGTAGCGGAACAGTCCATTGTCGGTTCCGGCCCAGAGAAACCCGGAAGAATCCTGCAAGATGCACTGCACCGAAAGATTGGTGAGCCCGTCCTCCTTACCGTAGTAGCGGAACCGGAACTCCTGCGCTTGAGCCAAAACGGACAAGCAGCCGATGCCCAGGGCTAGTCTAAGTGTCACGTTTATAAGTAATTGATCGGCAGTACAGGGGATGCACTACAGAGCCGGCAAGCAGTTGATTCCCTGGGTGATAGGCCAGCGTTTTCCAATAACTCCCGCTGGTCCCCGGCTGTCTTGCAGCTCGAAGACGCCCTGCACGGTCTATCTTTGCTGGAAACCAGATTCGCACCCCGCGAAATAGGGTACTCTCAATCCAGGGAGGCTTCGAGTGAAAACATTTATTACAGTTCTGGCCATGTCGGCGCTCGCGTGCACGGCGGCGTTCGCCGGGGAAATGACGGGTTACATCTCCGATGAGAAATGCGCGGTCAGCGGCGCTAAGGCCAAGACCGCGGCCGAATGGATTGATCCGGCCCAGTTCGAAGGCTGCGCGAAGAGGTGCGTCAAGGCGGGGTCCCCGGCGGTGTTTGTGACCGAGGATAACAAGATCCTAAAGATCGATGCCGCGTCGGTGGAAAAAATCACGCCGCATGTCGGGCATAAAGTGACCGTCACCGGGCGAGTAGAGAGCGGAGTGTTGAAGATCGATTCCATTAGTTCCGTCAAGATGTAGGGCCGAGAGGCCATAGACGTACTGGTACAACTCGATTTTCCACCGAAACGTTTCGATGTATACTGCCAATCCCGGCGCTTCAGCCGG
Source organism: Bryobacteraceae bacterium (assembly GCA_036008345.1). GTDB lineage: Bacteria > Acidobacteriota > Terriglobia > Bryobacterales > Bryobacteraceae > Palsa-89. The sequence goes on along the minus strand of DASYNU010000167.1, from coordinate 61,544 downwards.
ATAAAGGGGATCAATAATGCGAATTGTATTTGCACTTCTTGTTGCGGCACTCACTGTCGGAGGGACCTTGGGCCAGGCCGGCGTTATCACCTTCGGTAGCGAGAATTGTCTGGGTACCGGCTGCTACGGCAGTAACGACCCGACCGCCGGAGCCACGCTCCAGGGCTTGGCGCCCAATGTAGTGACGGACTCCAGCGGCTTCTTCCCCCATAACTACCCCTTCTCGCCGAGCGCCGGCGATTTCGTTGGCACCGACCAGATCTATGTAGGGAGCGTGCAAACGGCCACCCATGACGGGTATTCCTCAAGCTCTCAACGAATCAACGGACCCGATGTCATGACGCTCGACTTCAGCTCACTGATCGGAAGCGGCCAGTCTCTCTCCACCCTGACGCTTGGAATTGCCGCGGATGATTTCCAAGACTCAGTGTTTGGCCAGCCTTTCACCGCATCCATCGATGGAACCGTAGACACCGCTTTGACCGCGAAGCTGAACTCGTTGAATGAGACTGGACCCGTGGTTCATTTTTTCACCATCGGCCTGGATCCTTCCGTCGACCCCGGTAGCCACATTCTCACCCTGTCGATTAATGAGGGGGGCGACGGCGGCGATGGCTGGGCAGTAGATTTCCTGACGGTTGGTGTCTCCACGCAAGGCAGCGCGGTTCCGGAACCGTCCTTCGTTTGGGTGCTGGCTGCCGGATTCGTCGTTATGGCACTGGCGGCTGCTCGAATCCGTTCCAAGACACGCGCCTGAACGTGGGCGGTCAGCTCTGTTGACAATTATCTTCTCGCTGCCGTAACATTACGTCATGCGACATGTCGCTGCCCAACCTGTTGATACAAAGGTGAAACCTTTGACTGAGCCGGTCTTGCTGATTCTGCTCAGTTTGGCCGGCAAACCCCAGCACGGCTACGCCCTCATGAAGGACATCGGGGAGCTCAGCCACGGCCGGGTGGAGCTGACAACTGGGACGCTCTATGGCGCGCTACGAAGACTGCTGGAGGATGGCTGGATCGAGCGATTCGACCAGCCGGATACTTCTCGCGAGAAGCAATCGTACAGGTTGACGGCAGCGGGACGAACGCAACTCGAACTTGAGTTGGACCGCATGAGGCAGGTGACGAGAATCGCAGCGGCACGGCTGCGAGAGTCGGAAGCGTGAGTCACTGAGCCCGGTCACTGAGCGACCTTAATTACTTTGTCCGGCAAGAGGCGCTTGATGCCTTCGATGGGAAGGGTGATGGGTGCGGCAGCTAACGACACACCGAAATCTACCGGCAGCCCGAGAAGGACCAAGCAAAAGCCAAGATCGTCATTGCGGCAAAGCCCGCTCGCGATAGCTCCGCCGGGCGCCCACAGCGCATCGGAAAATCGTCCATCACGGTGAATCCGGATTTCCGTGACCTCTTCGCGTGGAATGAATGGGCCAGACACGACATTTACGCCCCTTGGGCTGAAGACTAGCTCATAGCCCGCATGGATCACGGCGTCTTTCGTCACAACACGGTACTGGCGATCTTCCCGGCCATCGGACCGCATCTTGCCGTGTCCGACCTTCTTGGGTAGATCAATCCACTGGACCAATTCGGCAGTGTGAGCCATCGATAAAGACAACACCAAAAGGCCTGCGATTCTGGAAGTGTTCATAGCGAGTCCAGAATAAGCGCGGGCCAGATGCAGGAGTGCCCTGGTTGTGACACTTCCTTAAGCGTCACAGGCTCAGCCGCCCGAAAGCTGCTGCAATTCCGCGATGGAGGAATCCGCGATCACGCGAAATACCTTAGTCAGGCAGCCTTGGGGAAGGTCGCGCGCCACTACGACGTCGGCCACTACAAACGCGCCGCGGCCGATTCGATCCTGCCAAGCCGGGATGGTGGCGTCTACGTCGCACAAGGCCTCTGGATCGAGCCCCACCGCGATCAACATGGCGTGAGCCCATTGGCGGATCTCGGGCGATCGCGAAACGATGGAGATTACAACATCCGGCCCGGGCCTGGTTTCGCCTTCAAGCGACGTTCGGACGGAACGGATCCGCAGCGGGAGCGAAAGAACCGCATCCGGCAAGCCGCGGCGCACTTTCGCGGCGCGAGTAGGAAGGGTCACTACCAACGTTCGCGCCGCACTGGATGCATCTTCGAAAACGGGCGTGGCGACGGCTTCCACGGGGATGCCCAAATACTCAGCAAGCTCCGCTTGCAGAATCTCGCGCATGGCCGGCTCTGGCTCAACGATGAGAATGTGCTCATAGTTGCGCGGACGAACCAGATGATCCAGGCGCTGTAGTACCTCCTCCGGTTCATAGCCGTGCGACCGGGCCGACCGAAGAAGCGTGGTGAGCAGGATTTCCAATCCTCCCGAACGATCGCCGGAAGATTGCGGTGCACGGACGTACACGCCGCTGCCGGGGCGCAGTTCCAGCCAGCCTTTCTGCAGCAGGTCATGGTAGGCAGCGCTCACTGTGTTCGCGTGTATCTGGTGCCTGCGCGCCAGATCGCGGACGCTCGGCAGTTTGTGCCCGGCCGGCAGGTCCTCACTCAGGATGCCCAGCACTACCTGGCGCACCAGTTGTTCGCGGACCGAAAGCTCGCTGTTTTTGGTGATCCAGAATCGCATGATCCCGACCCGTCGAAGGATTTCCTATCAGGGCAGTGTATCCTGGATCGTAGGGTCTCACAAAATGGATTTCAGAGCAGAGATTGCAAAGGAAGTCGAAAAATTACCCCCAGCGATGCAGGAGCGCGTGCTGCGGTATGTAGCCTCTCTGTCCGGCCCGGCGCCGATTGGCGAGGGTGGCGCAACGCTATGCCGATTCTCGGGATTTCTCGACGCTGTTTCAGCAGGCGAGATGATCCAGGCGATCGAGGAAGAGTGCGAGCGGATTGATGCCGGCGGATGGTAGGTTCCTGCTCGACACCAACATAGTCATTGCCCTACTACAAGGGGATGGCACGGTGCTGTCTAATCTTGACCGTGCATCTGAAGTATTCATTTCGGCCGTTGTCATGGGCGAGCTTTTCTTCGGAGCCGCGAAGTCGGCGCGGTCAACTGAGAACATAGCCAAGGTAGAGCAATTCGCGACGGGCAGGGCGATCATTTCATGCGATCTTGAAGTTGCTCGCGAATACGGGCATCTCAAGCAGCGCTTGCGGGAGAAGGGCCGCCCACTTCCGGAGAACGATATCTGGCTTGCAGCCGCTGCGATACATCATGGACTGGTCCTAGTTACGCGGGACCGTCATTTTCAGGAGGTCGAAGAGTTACAAGTCGCCGAGTGGGCCGTTCATCCGCGGTAATGGTTCTCGACAACGTGCCAACCTAATCAGCCAATCATTGTGCGCGCACCACGCTCTGGTGTATGAACCTCACGACGAGTGGTAGGGCGTATAGGGGGCTTTCGGTTCGCCGCCTCGATGAAGCTGGGAGCGAACCAGGCCCCAGGCGGCGATCAGGAGTTTGACCGGATCTTCGACTGCAACTCGCGAAACGCTAACCGGCTGTACAGGCTCGACCAGTGCGCTCTGCTCTTACCGATCGCGTTTGGATTGCGCCCCTCCTCGGCATTCTTCTGTACCGTGATCCGCATCAGTTCCGAAGCCGATGATCGCCAAAGGCGAAGGACATTCTTGAAGCCTCCGCGCCAACGAGCTCTCTTCTTGTGGGGATCTATCTCAACCATCCAGCGGAACGCTCCAAGAATCGGATAGAGGGCTGCATTCATAAGACGATGCTCGCTATGCTCAGAAATGAAATGAAAGACGAACTTGCCACGCTCTTTCTTTTCAACAAATGACAAATTTCCGTACTTTCCACCCGCCTCGTTGTGAAAGTCCTTGGCCTCGCTCCGGACCCTGTCGTGTAGGACGAGAATGTCTTTCAAGATCGGGCGGAGCCTCCTGTACGAATCCGGGTTCTCCTCAAATAGTTCGAGCGCCTTGGATTTCTTCTCGTAGGCAACGACCGGATTGTTGTCTCCATTGTTCGGCGTGTTCGGGAATAGCTCGACGTTGAAGAGAGTCATCAGGCTAATAATGTCTCGGGCGTCGAAGTCGCCGTTCTGGTTCTCTTTCCAGGCAATGGTTTGGTAATACGGCTGTTGCTTCAACGTGTTTTGTATCCAGCCAAACTTGCCAGCAAGGTTGTCCAGCGCGAAAGGCTGGACCTGAACCGAGGTATTCAGGCCGCCGGCTATGTCCACAATCCACTCATGCGGTATCCCAACCAGGATCTCGAACTTGACGAACTGGCGATCGGGAAGCTGCTCGTTCTCCAGATTGTTGATGATTAGGTTGTAGGTATGGCCACCGTCGACAATACCGTGATTCTTGCCTAGGGTCACTGTGTATGTGTCGTCTCCGGCCTTGGCGACCGATTCCGCGATTACCGTGATTCCCTTATGCTTCAAATGGAACGTGCCCGGTGTCGTGTCCTTATCGAGAAGACTGTCCTGGATATCCTGGTAAATCCGCCGTCGAAGATTTGGCGTTCTGGCGTTCGGATCCAGTGATAAGCCTTTGGGAACGGACTTCACGGGCACAAACAGGATGTGTCGCTCTGTTCCGTGGGTTTGATGGAAGATCGGGTCCGGCAACCTACGAGCGTATGGTGCCGCAAAACGGAAACTGCTATTGAGCATAAATCTTTCTCCTTTGATGTTGCCTCCGGCAACTCACTTAACTTTCGTTGTACGCAAGTCCATGCGCCAACGTGTCAAGTGTAGCACGGAAACCGCAAAACAACTGGCGAACCATGTTCCGCCCTGCGGCCCTGTCGCCATCTAGGAAACGTGCAAGCTCAGCGACTGAATCACGCCCATCCATGGTGCCCGAACACATTGTGCCGTACCCGGCGTCTGATGTATGATGGGCCTTACGAATGCTACCGCGTACCAGTCGCGCGTTGTTACTTGCTTCCAGCATTCTGAAACCTAGCCTCCGCACGCTGGGCCTGCTTACCGGCCCCGCCTGAGGCTGACTCAAACCGATTTGAGAAGGCCACCGCTCGGTGGCCTTTTTCATTTGCGGAGGAGATTCCCGATGTTGTCCAACAAGGTTCAAGTATTCGACACCACGTTGAGAGATGGCGAGCAGGCGGCCGGCACGCGGCTGGGCAGCCGCGAAAAAGTTATTCTCGCGAGACAGCTTTCGCGTCTCAATGTAGACATCATTGAAGCTGGTTATCCGAACTCGTCACCCGAGGATTTCGAGGCAGTCCGCCAAATTGCCGAGGAGATCGAGGGCCCCATTATCTGCGCCCTCTCGCGCGTGGTAGCGGAAGACATCCACGCCTGTGGGAAAGCGCTGGCCAAAGCGCGCCGGCCGCGCATCCACACCGGCATCGGGGCTTCGGACATCCACGTGATGGGCAAATTTCGCGATGAGCGCTATGGCCGCACGCTGGCTGAAAAACGCGTCACCATCCTACGCCTGGCCGTCGAAGCGGTACAGCTTGCCAAGAGCTATGTGGATGACGTCCAGTTCTACACAGAAGACGCCGGGCGCTCCGATCTGGATTATCTGTGCGAGATGATCGAAGCCGTTATCTCAGCCGGCGCAACGGTGGTAAACATCCCGGATACTACCGGCTATACGGTACCCGAACAGTATGGAAATCTAATTCGCGCAGTCCGGGGCAAGGTACCCAACATCGATCGGGTGACGGTCAGCGTCCACTGCCACGACGATCTTGGACTGGCCGTTTCGAACAGCCTCGCCGGCATCCAAAATGGCGCGCGTCAGGTGGAGGCGACCATCAACGGCATCGGAGAACGGGCCGGCAACGCGTCACTCGAAGAAATCGTGATGGCGCTGCGCACGCGCCGCGATTATTTCGGATTGGATACCGGGATTGAGGCGCACCAGTTCCGCCGCACCAGCCGCATGGTGGCCGACATGTTGGGTATTCCCGTTCCGCCGAACAAAGCGGTCGTGGGATCGAATGCGTTCGCTCACAGCTCCGGGATTCACGTGGACGGTGTTTTGAAGGATCGCCAAACGTACGAGATCATGCTGCCGGAGGATGTTGGCTTCGAAAAGAGCCATGTGGTGTTGACCGCGCGCACGGGGCGCGCCGGACTGCGCGACCGGCTGGAGAAACTCCGGTACAACCTCAGCAAAGAGGAACTGGACCAGGCTTACCAGCGCTTTTTGCTAGTTGCGGACAAGAAGCAGGAAGTGTACGACGAGGATCTGATCGCGATCGTGCATGACGAACTGCATCCGGCTGAGGAAACCTATCGCATCGAATATTTGCATATCGACAGCGGCACCTCAACGATTCCCACAGCGACGGTGTGCCTCGGAGTGCGGGGTGAAGCCGGAGAGACCGAAACGCGCAAAGCTGCATCCATCGGCGATGGGCCGGTGGACGCAGTGTATAAGGCGATCAGCGCGGCCACCAGTAATCCCGCGCGGCTGATCAGCTATGACATACGGTCGGTCACCAGCGGGACGGAGGCGCTGGGTGAGGCTACGGTCCAACTGCAGCAGGGAGAGACCAAGGTTGTAGGACGCGGCGCTTCCACCGACGTGATTGAAGCCAGTGCGCGCGCCTACATCGACGGATTGAACAAGCTGAGCGCTCTTGGACGAAGGCAGGAATCGGCGCAGCAGCAGATGTTCGTGGATCACGCGCGGCCGTAGCCGAGCAGGGGGCTGGGGATTGGGGCTGCGGGGCGGTAAGCCTGGCAGCGCATGGCGCTGCCCCACAGGCCTATTTCACCGCCATGGTTACGGTGTTCAGCGAAGGCACGCCGCCGACAGTGATTGTGACAGGAACTGCCGACCCTGGCGCTACGCCGGCCGGTACCTGCACATTGATCTGGCTTACTCCAGCGACCAGTTGTGGCGCCGCGCCCTGATACAGAACTGTCGCGCTCTGGCCCCCGATGGTTACTGTAACTGGCTGGGCGATCAGCGGAGGATTTGCCGTCGGAGTCAGCACGCCATCTGCAAGGGTAGGTTTCAGAACACCGGTACCAGTGGCGAAAAGCACGACCACTGATCCGCGGGCGGCGGGATTGGACGGCGAATTCTTAGAAAGATCCGCATTGTTCAGAATTGCGCCCTGACCCGTGCCCGACGCGTTGGCCGAAAAGATGGAAGGATTCGCCGCAGCCACAGGCAGTGTCGTGCTGAATCCTTGACCGTTGGGTCCAATGATCGACATCTGAACCGACGATTGTCCCGCTACTTCGAACGGAACCACGGCGTTGATCTGTCCAGATGAGCCGTAGAGTAAAGGAGCGGGAGTGCCCCCAAATGTCACCTGAACGTTACCTAGCGCGGTGGGTATCGCGCCGCTCGCGGGACTCACGCTCGCTAGCGTGGACAATGCCGGTCCAATGCTGTTTCCGAAAATGGTGACCAGCTCACCCGGAGCCACCACGCCGCTGGCGTAGCTGGCGGCATTCACTACGGATGCAATGCCGGGAACGTCCGGCAACAAGCCGTAGACCGCGATTTCCTTCGAAGCTGTGGGCGCGAAAACCTTGCCGTTGGCCACGGTTGGATTAGCGAACTTCGTGAAACTGCCCAGGCTATCGCGAGCGCTCTCCATATCCGAGTTCCACAGTTCCATCGAGAGATCCAGGGCGTCGAATGCGTGCAAGGTACCGGATGCCGGCAAGGTTCCCGAGTTAACGGAGGTGATCCACAGGATGCCCGTATTAGCCAGGCTGCCGTAGGACGAAACCGTCATGCCTGGAAAGGGTAAGCCATTCGTTGCGGTTACATTGGTGGAATAAGCCTTCGTCTGGAACACACCGTTCTGCATTCGGTACGACCGCAAGGACTTCCCGAATGGCCACATATAAACGAGCTGGCCTTCGATGTTGTCCCACAACGCAGTGTTGAATACCAGGAAGGAGTTTTCTTGTTCAGCCAGCGTCAGCGTCGGGTCAGCCGCCTGGAAACTTTGCACCACTCCCGTGTTCATGGCAGCCTGGTGTCCGAGGTTCGCCTGATCCAGCAGAAACAGCTCGCCTTCCTTACCGATTGCGTACAGTAGATTAGTTCCTGGGATGAGAACCGGACCGGTGGATCCCGTGTCGGTGTCGTTGTTATTGAGCTCATTCCACTCGGCGGGAGTGAAATAGTCCGCCATGTTGAGTCCACCGCTGGTGGTCAGGCGCAGGACGGATTCACCCCACGAAGCGATGTCATCGGTCGTGCCGTTGCCGGTGGCACAATAAATATTGCCTGCAGAGTCCGCGGCAATACCTCGTCCACCCTGCCAGATGGAATCGCCCGCTGCGTTATTTGCCGATGTATTGAAAACCGACGTCTGCTGGAGAGTGGATGCGTCATAGCCGATCAACCACCCATGCCAGGGCGCCTCATCCCCGTGGGAACCAAATGCCACGTATACGGTCCCGTTCAACAGCAAGAGTCCCGGCCGCTGCAGGTGTTGACCCGCGTTAAACGGCAGTTGATTGTTGGGTGGGTTCTCGAGGCCTGCCCAGCCCGAACCGGGAACAGTGGCCTGTATCAGAACTGGACCATTGAATTTTTCCGCTCCCGTTACCAGGTCAAGCGCGTGCAGATAGTAAGCGTAGATGTTCTCGGTTCCGTTGAACGTGTAAGTGTAGTGAACCACGTAGAGCGTACCGCCGGCCGGATCGATGACCGGCGTTCCAAGAATGCCGATCTCGGACAAGATATCGGTATAGGGCAAGCCGGTTACAGAAAACTCGTTGGGGTTCACCCCGAGACCGAAATTGCGCTGCCAGATGGGTGCAGTGCTGGTGGCCGTGTCAGCGTCGAACGCATAAACGCTGTTGTTCATGGTGGCCACGTATAGGACGTTGTGAGCCTCGCCCGCTACGTTCACCCCACGCAGGTATAGAGGTTGGGCGTACACCTGGGCGTCCACAGCCAACGAGTAGAGCTTGCCGAACTGTTTTGAGTTGACATTGCTTTTGTTCAGCACGAACTCGCCCAGGTTAGCGTTGGTCCGATTGTTATCGTAGTTGGCGGTAAGGACATCCACCTGTGCCGGCAGGAGCGATGAGAAGGCAGTTAAAGCCGCGAAATAGAGAAGAGGGCGCATAAGAGTGAGTTGGATGACAAACTCATAGCTTAACGCGGCGGAGATCACATACGCATCTGGAAATCGGCTCGATGCACCGGCTCCCTTAGAAGCTGTGAAAAAATCGGCAACGGCACCGACTCCCTGACGGTCGCCGTTCAGTCACAAACGATCGTTACCGAACCGCGAGCGTAAGCGACCGGTGCTTTTGATTTTTTCACGGATTCTTCCGAGCGCCACCCGGCTACTTCTCCTCGGGTACGTCTGTCAATGCCGGCTGCACGCCCGCCGCCCGGTAGGCTTCCAGCAGCGCGCCAGCGGCTGGACCATAGAGCGGAGGGCCGACTCGGTTTCCTGTCTCTCCTCCGGCCAGTGCGGTGAACCTTTCAAGCACCGTGCGGCTGCGAAATACTCCTCCGATATAGGCTACGCGGGCGGGTTCGCCGGGTTCAAACAATTGGTTCCGGACTGCGCGAGTGAGGGACGCTAACTCGCGCGCGGCTTCGTTCAAAATATCCTGCGCGATCGCATCACCATTCTCTGCCGCGCCATCCACTAGCTTCGCGAATGCGGCGATGCGCGGCCTCGCGAACTCCTTCGTGTAAAGGCGATGCAGCAGGCCGTTGACATCCCGAGCGCCGGTCGCATCCAAAAATGCGGAGTGCAGGGATGTAGGATCGCCCCAGCCTTCTTCCAATCTGAGTGCCGCCCGCAAGGCCTGACGCACGATATGGAACCCTCCGCCCTCGTCTCCGAAAATATATCCCCAACCACCGGCACGCGCGGTTTTTCCGGATCCATTGCGGCCAAACGCGATGGATCCGGTACCCGCGATGATGATCAACCCCGGCTCGCCGGCAGTGGCGCCGGATAAGGCAATCAAAGCGTCGTCGGTCACCAGAGTTCGATCGCTCGTTAAAATCTCTCGGAGTATCGCTTCTTTATCCGCCGGGCCCCCGCTGAAGCCGAGACAGGCTGAGGTGAATCGTATGCTGGCTAAGTCCAAACCGGCACTGGCGCACGCGGCCTCCAGGCAGCTTTGCATGGCGGCGGTGAATTTGGCTCTTCCCTCCGATGCGGCGACATGATTCGATGGACCGCCACGGCCGGCGCCCCGCACGCGGCCACTCGCGTCGCCGATGAGTGCATAGGTACTGGATTGACCGCCGTCGACGCCCAAAAAATAGTTAGGCATTTGTCAGCTACTCAATGTGGTAGAGCCAGGCAAACGAATTCCACTGGCCGATGCATTTCATTCCCCACAAGCCGGCATAAATCTGGAAATCTTCTGACCGGAAATCGCCGTTCTCCACCAGCATGTAATGGATGCCGCGCGCTTTTAATTCCTCTGCGGCGGCGCGCCGGAGATTCACTCGAGTAGGGTGGGGCGTTTCCACGGGCTGATCCAAAATGGTGGCCCACTTGCCTTGCGGGTCCAGGCCTTCCAGCTTGATTTTCGTCTGGTAGCCTTCGTCGGAACTCTCCACCACTACCGCGTCCAGCTTTTGCGGCTGTCCGAAATCCACTTGAATGGACATCCCCGGTTCAGCCACCTGCCAGCTTCGCCAGCGCGTGACGGGGCTGTTATCAAAAGCCATTTGCACGTCCCACGGATTGGGATGCGCGCGCAGACGCCATTCGGGTGCGCGCGGCAATTCGTGCGCTCCATGGAACACGCGCAGTTCGGAAACGCCCCACATTGCGTCTTTGGCCCGTTCCGTCTGAACCACGCGAACCGCGCCGAGATCTCGGGATGAAAACCGAAACGTGAGCATGCGCGTGGGCTGAAAGCTGTTGAAAAGCGGCGTCCACAGAATATCCCGTGAAGTCTCGTTGAAGGCGGCTTGAAAGCCGACCAGGATCTCGTGCGACGTGTACGAATCGGCTACCTGCCCGAACGCAAAGACTTTTTCGCCCGCCGGGACAAGCCGATCGATTAGCCGCGCTTCGTTATATTGTTGAACGCGCCTGCCGATGAACGCCTGCTCCGGCTCAATGCGTAAGGCTGCCTTGTAGGGGATGTTCCTCAAGCACCACGCCGTGGATCCACAGTAGCGTTTCTCCACGCGGGGCCAACAGCTGATGGCGTGGGCCAGAGTCAGCACCAGCAGGAGACTCTCCACATTGGCGAACGTCAAGGCCAGGGCAAGCGAGACAAACGGGGCAGCGGGAATCAGGAATCGGGCGCCCACGTTGGCGTAGAAAGGCAACCCGAAAACCAACGCCGCCAGCCAAAGTTGACGTCCGGCGCGCTGGCGCAGGGTCAGTAGTGCGAGCGGCGTCAGCAGGAACAGCGGTCCGAAAAATCCGGCCAGGGCATCGCCCTTCACGGTCACTTGCAGAGGAATCTCCCAGCGGTTGGTAAGACCGTAGGTTTGTTCCATTCTGCGATAGTCCTCTTCAAACGCGATGTGGACGTATGGATTCGGAAAAAGGCGATTGGCGAACGGCGAGAATGGATTGTCCACCCAGATCCAGTTCTTCAGCAACCAGGGCGCGATGAAGACCAAGGCCAGAGCCGCGGTGGCCAGTAAGGGACGAAACACGGCCTGGCGGGCTCTCCACTGCTTCCAGGCAATGAAACCCAGTGCGTAGGGAACCGCTACGAAAGCCGTGTACTTGGTGGCGAACGCGAAACCCGTCATTATTCCGATAGGCACCAACAGGTTCGCGCCGCGCTCCTGATCCCAGATTTGCAGGAGATAAAAAAGCGCGAAGGCGATGGCGGCCACGGCTGCGTCGTTGTAGGCGATGGTTCCGTCGATTCCAACCACCGGAGCGGCGTACAGGAATATCGCCCCGGCTACGCCCACGGCCGGGTGTCCCATGCGGCGGCCGTAAGAGAGCAGCAGGAAGGTCAGGCAAAGCAGAAAAGCGTAGTGCACCAGAGCAGCGGCGGAGTGTTTGCCAAACAAAAACGTGTGCAGGAACAGCAGCTCGAGGCCTTGCGAAAGATTGCCGTAGAGATTGGTGGTAATGCGGACGAATCCGTGGGCGCGGGCGTACTTTGCCACTTCACCTAAGTGATAGGCCATGCCATCCGGACTGACCTCGGGCGCGAGCGCGTTGAAGAAATACAGCACCGTGAAAAAGCTGAACGCCAGCGCAAAAACCAACGTCCATCGTTTCGGCATGGCGGGAAACGCATGGCCTGTGGAGCGGTGCGCTCCGGAATAGAAAGCGTACCCGATCGCGAGAATCCCAAGCGCGAGCAAAACCCCTCGGCGCACCAGATGCAGGGCCGCCAGCGCGAACATAATGGCGCTGAGGCAGGCCGACCCCAGCATGAACGCGAACAACCGCTCTTCCATGCGGTAGAGCGCTAGCGACAGCTTGCGCAGAAGAATTGCCCCGAGGGAGAACGCCGTGAGCACGGTGAATCCGGCGCCGAACAATATCGCAAGGACCACCCACATTACCGCACGAACCCGATCCTCGATAGGATGAAACCGAATTTCACACCGTCCTGGGGCGCGGTGTAAAGCTTATCGATGTTCATTGAAACAATGGATTCCACATCGGTGGTCAACCAGTCGGCAGGGATGGGTTTTTCGAAATGCTTTTCCCCCGGCGAGGTGTAACGGATTTTATCCAGCGTTCGGCCGTTCACCAGAAAAGTAATCTCCACGGGTCCGGTTTGCCGGAAAGCGACATCCCACAGACTCAAGTCCACGCTGAATTTCAGGTTTTGCGTGGTCACTGCCAGAATCCTCAAGGTTGGATTCTGTTTGGTCCAATGCCACTGATCGCCGGGGACACCGGGTTCGATATCTTTCACGAAGTGCCAGGCGGCGTCCGGGCTCGACATTTCGACAAACATTGTGGATGGATCCGGATTCACGCCTTCCACCGGATGGCGTTGCTCGGGCGGCGGATAACTGTCGGGATAGCGCTCGCAGGAACAGAGCGCTCCCAGCAAGAGGATCGAGAGAATTCGAGGCAATCCTTATTATGCCAACCTGAGACTCGCGAGCGAAAGCGCCTGCGCCACTGTGGGGCAGGCATTCAGCCTGCCAAAGTTCCAGTTACAGCGGGGCGACCAGGGACAAGCGCGCCCAGGGACGGTGCGTTGAGACACGCGCCTTAGTCAAGCCAGCTTTTCGCGCCAGGGATGCCAATTCGTCCCGCTTGAAAGCCGCCTGCACGGAGACCGGACCATCGTGCATTGAAATATCGTGCCAGCCAAACAGCCAGCGCGTGGCAGGCATAAAGTGATAGGCCAGAGGTCCACGTTCGAGGTCGATGGCTAAAACCGCGCGCCGGGCTATGGATCCAAAACTGGCCAGCAAGCGCACGATTTCGTCGTCAGAAAAATGATGCAGAAAGAATGATGAGAAAACGAAATCGAAACTGCCATCGGCGAACGGTAAGCGAAATGCGTCGCCCACCAGCTTGGGAAGCGCGGCGTGACTCAGATGGTCCGGCTTGCGGTCGAGGGACGTGACGGTGGAACCCGGATAACTGCGGCGCAGCGCGGCGCCCATATCCCCTGAAGCGGCTCCAATGTCGAGAACCGAAAAACGATCATCCGGACGCACGAATTCGCCGACGATTCGCCGCAATGTTGCATATCCACCGAAGTATTTGTTAACGCGCACCAGATCCTGGAGATTTTCGAGAGCCTCCTCGGGACCGGCGTGATCCAGCTTCTCGGGAACAACTATTCGATGTTCGGCAACCACTCACCCATGATAAGATGCGGCGAGGTGCCTCGCGCCAGTTATTCGGTTATTCGGTTGCTCAGTTCCTGTTCCCAACCGATCAACTGAATAACCGGGCAACTGAACAACGGTTCTTATGGATTTTGTTTCCGGTAATCTTGGATGGATTGAAGCTATCTGCGGGCCCATGTTCTCGGGCAAGAGCGAAGAGCTGATGCGGCGGTTGCGCCGCGCCATCATCGCCCGGAAGCGGGTGCAGGTCTTCAAGCCCATCATCGACAATCGGTACTCGGACGATGAAATCGTCTCGCATACCGACATTCGTATGAAGTCAGAAGCCATCACCCGAGTGTCGGAGGTAATGAGCCGGCTGGATTGGCGGACGCAGGTTATAGGCATCGACGAGGCCAATTTTTTCGGTCAGGAGCTGGTAGAGATTGCCAACCAGTTGGCCGACAGCGGTAAGCAAGTGATTGTCGCTGGTTTGGACACAGACTACATGGGCCGGCCCTTCCCACCCATGCCGGACCTTCTGACGCTGGCCGAATCCATCACTAAGACGTTGGCTATTTGCGTGCGCTGCGGCAATCCCGCCAAGCATACGCAAAGGCTGGTGGAATCGTCGGAATTGATTGTGGTGGGCGCCGCCGGTTCGTATGAGGCACGCTGCCGGCGATGTTTTGAGCCAGGAGTACCCAAGCAGGAGTACCTGGACTTTGCGCGCCCTAAGGGGGTTACAGCAGAAAGTTGAAACGAAGCTCGAAGATGGCACTTCTAAATGATTAGATTTCCTGCTAACCTACTCAACTAGGAGTATTATGTCGATTTTCCCGAACCCGAGCCCAACGTCCGGCGGTCAACAGCCTGCAGCTCCCCCGCCTCCTCCTCCAAGTGCTCCGCCGCCTCCCCCGGCGTATGCGTCGACACCATACTATCCGCCGCCGCCCCCACCCGAGAGCGGCACGGGCATGAAGATTCCAATATTATTCGGCGCGGTGATCGCGTTATTGGGCGCGGTTGTTTATCTATACATGCAGTTGGATCATGTCCGGAAAGATCTATCCAACACCAACGCAGCGACACAAGCGCAACTCGACAAACTGGTGGAAGCTTCCTCGCTCAACACGCGTGCGAATACCCGAAAGGTCGAAGAGCTGAAAGACCAATTGGAAAGAGCGCGGCGTCAGGCGTCCCAGGCAGCTGGCGCGGCCAAAGAAGAAGCGTTGAAGAAAGTGGATGAGACGCGGTCGCAGCTCGAAGCTGCGCAGCAGCAAGCCAAGGCAGAACTCAAATCGGATATCTCGCAAGTGAAAGAAGCCTCGGATACGAAGATTTCGGCGGTGGGCAGCGAAGTGAGCAACGTGAAAACCGACGTGGCGGCAACCAAAACCGAATTGGAGAAAACGGTTGCCGATCTGAAGCGCGCCACCGGCGACCTGGACGGTCACAGCGTTCTCATCGCCACTAACGCCAAGGAACTGGCGGCACTGCGTACCCTCGGCGAACGGAACTATTTCGACTTCACAGTGACCAAATCCAAGACCTCGTCGAAGGTGAGCGATGTCCAGATTCAGCTCAAGAAAGCCGACATTAAGAAGCACACCTATACAATTGAGCTAACCGTGGACGATGCCACTGTGGAGAAGAAGGACAAGGTTATGAACGAACCGGTGCAGTTCATGACATCCAAATCCAAGCAACCATATGAACTGGTTGTAAATAAGGTAACTAAAGACACCATCGCCGGCTACATCGCGGTACCGAAAGTTTTGAACCAGAGAAATTAAAGAGCGGAGCGTCGTGGACATCGTTCCTCAGCATTCATGAAAATATGCGTCCTCGACGACTCTTACGAGCAGTCTCGAACACCCTTTAAGGAATTCGATTTCCTACCCGATCCGTTGCGCTACCTAAAAGCGCACGAATGCGAGCGGCACTTCCTCCACAAAGCTACCTCTGTGCGGCAAGTGCTGGATCTTTCCAAGCGCGGTTTCGACGTGTTCCTGAACCTCTGCGACGGCTCCTGGGATGAGGACCGGCCGGGCATCGAGGTGGTGCAGGTTCTGGAGCGGCTGCAGGTGCCGTTCACGGGCGCCTCATCCCGGTTTTACGAACCGACGCGCCAGACCATGAAGCGCATCTGCCATTACGCGGACATTCCGAGTCCGGCGCATGCCTTTGCTTCGGACCCCGGTGGCGTGGAAGCCGCCGCCGCTACGCTGCGCTTTCCAATGATCGTGAAGCATCCTTGCGGGTATGCGAGCATCGGAATCACCAAGCAATCCCGCGTGGAGACTCCCGAAGAGCTGCGCGTGCAGACGGCTAAAACGGTGGATGCCTTTGGCGATGCGCTGATCGAAGAGTTCATCGAAGGCCGGGAGTTCACGGCCCTGGTAGCGGAGAATCCCGACGATGAGCTGGCGCCGCTGGTCTATCAGCCGGTCGAGTTCCTGTTTCCGAAGGGCGAATCGTTCAAGCATTTCGACCTCAAGTGGAGGGACTACCAGAGCATGTCTTGTGTTCCGGTGGAGGATCCGCTATTGGCCGGCAGCTTGAAAGAAATTTCCAGAAAGTTTTTCGTCGGCCTGGGCGGCACAGGCTACGGGCGCTGCGATATCCGTATGGACGCGGACGGCGAGTTGTTCATGCTGGAGATTAACCCCAACTGCGAGATCTTCTATCCGCCGGGGGATGAAGGCTGCGCGGATTTTATTCTGCTGAACGATCCGGCCGGCCATCAAGGCTTCGTAGACGCAATTCTTCGGTCCGCTCTGAAGCGGGCGTGCCGTGAGACGCGAAAGTGGCATATCCGGAAGAATCCGGAGCGGCATTATGGAATGTATGCCGCGCAAGCCATCGAAGCGGGCGGCTTGATTGAACGCTACGAAGAGCAGGGGCACGTGCTGGTGAGTAAGGCGCACGTGAGAGAGCATTGGAACGTCACGCAGAAGGCGCTGTTCGCGCGCTATGCCTATCCCATCACTGACGAAGTGTATGTGATGTGGAGCAGCGATCCGGAACAGTGGAAGCCGATCAATCACTCCTGCGATCCGAATGCGTGGCTGGATGGGCTGAATCTGACGGCGCGGCGGAAAATCGCGGCGGGCGAGCAGATCACCATGGATTACGGAACTTTTTGCAACGAATCCTTGGAGCCTTTCACATGCACTTGCGGTTCGGCGGAATGCCGAGGAATGATTCGTGGCACTGACTATCTGTCGCCGCATATTGAGCGCTATAACGGTCACGTTTCCGATTATGTGCGGATGAAAAGGGACAGCTAGAAGCACCGGCTCCCTCACGGTCGCGGTTCGGTAACACTCTCTAGTCCTGGCGCATTCTTTCCGAACCGCGACCGTAAGGAAACCGGTGCCTTATTTTCTTACGTACGCGAGCGCCACTACTTTATCCAAAGCGGGGGAGTACGCTGCGCTTGTGATCTCCCCGATTGGAAGCTTGGTGCCCGGCACCGGCGGCTCTTTCGCATCCAGCACCAGCGGCATCAGAACACGGTGAATCTGCCCGCGCGACCGGACTCGCTCCACAATCTCCTGTCCCAGATAACATCCCTTGCTGAAATGCAGCGCGTGGGGCCGATTCGCCTCCTGCGCCAGAAACCGCTCGCTCAGATCCTCGCCGTAGCGCGCCTTGCCGTGCTCGAGGCGTACCACGTTGAACGCTTCCGCATCACCCGCCACTGCGCCGGCCGCTTCCAGTTGGGCGATCAGCTCGGCCTTCTCGGATTCCGGTGCGAACACGAAGAATCCGGGACTTCCAGTTGAATTCAAACGCGCCACCAACCGCGTGCCCCATTCCGCACTGGAATAATCAACTTCTGGCGTGGGCGCGCCAGCCGCGTGCAGCACTTCGGCGGACTTCGGACCTTCCACGGCGATCGTCGCCGTCGAATCAGTGGCATCTTCCAGCGTCACATCGTCGGCGATGATGTAATGATCCAGGTGCTGATAGACTTTTTCGCGCGTTTCCGGTTCTAGATCGAGCAGGAAATGATCCGGCCGGCATAGGACGTTCACGTCGGCGAGAATCCGTCCCTGCACCGTCAGAAAGAACGCATAACAACCTGTGCCGGGCGCAAGTTGCTGAATATGGTTGGTGGTCATGGCATGCAGCAGCCGTGCGCGGTCCTCGCCCAGCAGCTTGATTTTGCCGCGGGTGGAAAGATCCAGCCAGGCAGCGCCATTCCGCAACGCGTCGTAACCGGTCATTTCAGAGAGATAAACCTCAAGTATGCGGAAATCGCGATGATGATCAGACCTGATACGACCATGCCGCTCAACCAGCGATTGCGCTTCACCTCGTCGGCATCCCGGACGGTGTAAAGCACCGCGACAGCGAAGATATGGAGCGCGAAGAGAAATTTGATTCCGATCCACATGTGGTAGTGCGGCGGATAGCTGGGCTTCAAGAGGTAGTTATACAGCCCCGAGCCGATCACCGTTACGAGCACGGTATAGAGCCAAGGCCGGAAGTTCTCAACCACCTTCTTGCCCAGCGTTCCACGTTGCGGCTCAGCTAGCCCAGCCAACGCGGGAGCGAGGGCGAACCGCGCAAAAATGAAGCCTCCGATCAACGTGACTACCGAGGTGATGTGAATCCAGCGCATGGACACTGCCAGTACCGCGCGCAAGGTTGGGTCCATAATTCGAGTATAGCGTTCACTTTGGCGTAAACTCGAAAAGGAACAATATGGCGAATCAAGGATCGGATCGGCGCGCGGTGTTGGAGATGCTGGCTAAGGCCGCGGTTGCCAGCCAATTCCCAGGCTTTAGCCGTTGGGTGTTTGGCCAGCAGCACGAGCATGAGCATAAGGCCGATGCCGCACCACTCGCCCGCCAGGCGAACTATCAGCCCTCCTACTTCTCGCCGTCCGAATACCGCACCATCGACGTTCTCACCGGCCTGATCATTCCAAAAGACGAAAGCCCGGGCGCGCAGGAGGCGGGCGTGAGCGAGTTCATCGACTTCATGGCTGCACATGGTGAAAAGGGGATTCAGCAGCCCATGCGAGACGGCTTGCAATGGCTGGATTCAGCCGCAAAGAAGGATCACGGCGCCAGCTTTACCAGTCTTCCGCCGGAGCAGCAAACTGAGATTCTAAAGCGCGCGGCCGAACGCAATGGAGACGGTCACGCGTTCTTTCGCCTGATCCGGCGCTACACGGTGATGGGCTACTACACCAGCGCTATCGGAATGAAGGAGCTGGATTATCCCGGGCTGCGGCTCTACAGCGAATCGCCGGCCTGTCCGCACACTGACGATCCCGAACATCGCCATCTTCCCGCGCCGAGAATCTAAAATGCCAAAACAAGTCTACGACGTAATTGTGATCGGAACGGGAGCCGGCGGCGGCATGGCCATCCATACTCTATGCCAGGCTGGCGCGAAAGTCTGCGCGCTCAACGCCAGCCGCCGCCTGAACCCGAGTAAGGATTTCCGCAATCATCGCAAGCCTTATAACATGCCGTTCCGCGGCTTCGGCGATCCCACCAAGCGCGACAAGTGGATCGGCTACATGGACAACGAATATACCGAAGGGATTTGGGAGCATGAAATTGTGTACACCACAGCTCCCGGCACCGAATGGACCTGGCGGCGCTGCTTCGCCGTGGGAGGCAAGACCAATTTCTGGGGCCGCTCGTCAGCCCGTTTCGGCGATATCGATTTCCGTGCCGCCAGCCGCGATGGCTACGACGTGGATTGGCCTATAACCTATGACGAGATCGCTCCGTATTACAGCCGGGTGGAGCGCATGATCGGCGTGGCCAGCACCGTACAGAATCGCCCGAGCAATCCGGATGGCGAATATCTCCCGCCCATGAACTTTCGCTGTATCGATCGGATTCTTGAGAGCGGCGCCGGCAAAATCGGCATTCCCTATCTGCCGGACCGCATCGCGCAGCTCACGGTGGCGCATGCAGGGCATCCCAAGTGCCACTATTGCGCGAACTGCACAGACGGCTGCGACGTGGGCGCGTTCTTTTCGACCCCTTGGTTTTTCCTCCCGGCCGCGGAGAAGAGCGGGAACCTGGATCTGCGCACCAACGCGCTCTGCAAAAATATTCTCGTCGATGAAAACGGACGCGCGAAAGGCGTAGCTTATATCGATCGGATCACGAAGCAAGAGGTGGAGGTTTACGCGAAGGCCGTGGTTGTGGCTGCGTCCTGCGTGGAATCCGCCCGAATTGTGTTGAACTCCAAATCGCGCCATTGGCCGGATGGAATCGCAAATTCCAGTGGCCAGGCGGGCCGCAATCTCTGCGATCATCTCTACGGCACCACGGCGCGCGGCTATTTTCCGCAATTGTTGGGCCAGCCGAGTTTTCCCGATGGTGTCTCTTCCAGTACCGTGGCCTGGTTGCCGCGCTGGCAGAATCTCGACAACCCGCACCAGGAGAAGTTCATTCGGGGCTACTCGATGTACCCCGATGGGGGCTGCTCTGAGTTTCCCTGGTATTTCGATGAGATCGAAGGCTTCGGCCGCGACTTCAAGCGCCAGATCAAACGGCGCTATCCCACGCCAGTCAGCTTCTATATTCAGGCGCCCACCCAACGCAGCGATGCGAATTATGTGGACATCGATCCGGAGGTGAAGGACGCTTATGGCATCCCAGCGGCGCGTCTACACTTTGAATGGGACAAGAATACCCTCCTGATGTGGGAGCATGGCAAGCACGCGTGCGAGCAGTTGCTTCGAGCGAGCGGCGCGGAATTTCAGGGATCGGCGAGTGAACCCGATATGCCGGGAACCAGCCTGCATGAGACCGGAACTCTGCGGATGGGGAACGATCCGAGGCGGTTCGTCACTAATCGTTTCGGACAGGCGCACGATGTCCCGAATCTGTACGTCTGCGATGCCAGCGTATTTCCGAACTGCACCGACAAGACGACGACGATTTCTATCCTCGCGTTCACGCTGCGAACCTCGGAGCATTTGATTGAGAATCTGAAGAAGAACGCATGATCCACGAAATTTTGCCGGTCGGCTTGCTGCAGTGCAATTGCTCCATTTTTGGAGACGAGCAGAGCGGCGAGGCCGTGGTTATCGATCCAGGCGATGAAATCGCGAGGATTCTGGCCGTTCTCGACAAGCACCAGCTGCGTGTGAAGGCCATCATTATTACGCATGCGCACATCGATCATATCGGCGGCGCTCAAAAGCTGAAAGCCGCGACTGGCGCGCCGGTGTACATGAACGCCCGGGATCAGGAACTTTACGCTCACCTGGACATGCAAGCTGGATGGCTGGGCGTTCCCACGCCGGAGCGGACCGCAATCGATATTGCCGCACGCGAGGGTGACAGCGTGAAGCTGGGCTCCGCCGAGTTCCACATTCTGGACACTCCCGGCCACACCCAAGGCAGTATCAGCCTTTGGATTCCCTCCGAGGGCAAACTGATCGCCGGCGATACATTGTTCATGGACAGCATCGGCCGCACGGATCTGCCGGGCGGCGACTACGAGCAGATCCTGCGATCGATCCACGCGAAGCTACTGCCGCTGGATGACAAAACTGTGGTGATTCCGGGCCACGGACCGAATACGACGATTGGCCGGGAGCGGGCGAGAAATCCTTTTTTGGTAGGGCTATAGCAATGGATTCGGACCGATAATGAACGCGATCAACTCGCCTCCCTTTACATAGTTTGTCGACGATTTTGATAACAAAATGAACGTCTACAGAGTTCAGTTTGCGCGTTTAACGACTTCCCGTTTCTCCTTTTCCCCGGATTCCGTGCTGAGGGCGCTGCTGCGGAACTCCTCAGGCGGCTGACATCTCGCGAACGGCCATTGCCAACTGCATGCATTTCTGATACTTTTGTTAGCTTACGTTCCTGAGCATCAACCTACGATGATCGAATTACGCCCCGCGACAGATCCTCGCTCGCGCTGTACGGGCCAAAAGGCAACTCGGCGCCGAGCGGACCACAAAGACATACTGCATCTCCCGACGGAGTCACCTTAACACATGTTGATAGTCAAGATCATCGGCTTTCTCTTCGTCGCGTGCATGGCCGTCTGCTGGATCCGACCGTCTCTTTGGCACTTGTTCCACGAGAAGCCATCGGCAATCGTCCGATCCGCTTACTCCTTCATCACAATATACGGACTACTTCTCGGGCTGCACATGATCTATTTCAAGGAACTGGAGGGAAGTGTTCAGCAATACCTCGAGAACATCTTTCAAGATGGGGTACTATCCGGCCGCACCTCGCTCGTATTGGCGGCTGTTTTTGTATCTCTGTGCTTTGTTCTCGCAAATCTCACTCGATCCTATTACAATCTATACAAGATTGAGGATGAACAGGACGGTTCGGCGATCAGATTTCTGATTTCCGGCTTTGGTCGCGGTGCGAGGATTTTTGAAGGGTTGCTGCGTTTCTCGATGTTTGTCAGTATTGTGCTTATAACGCGGAAGATAGCATCCATGAACAAGGAGATACCGAATTCAGGTTCTCTTTTAGGCGTCGAGGTATTCAGAGATCTGTTCGACGGTTTTTGGCACCTCACCCGAAACTACTACCTACTTCTCATCGTGTGGGATGCTGTGATTTGGATTGGAAATAAACGGGCTCCAAGTGTGGACTCAGGAAGCATCTCGAAGGTGGTGTGGGTCCAAGCAGTCCCCGTACACGTTGCAGGCCTCGTAGTGGCCCTCATGATGTGCCTGCCACGGCATATTAAGGAACTCTCGCCCTACGTAGATCTTTGTTCGCAAATTGCTCTCATCTTTGCGATCATCGGTAGCATCTTTCTCGCACTGTCAACAAAGTCGGAGGCACCCGAGGTTCTACGCCCTCTGCTTTTCTGGAAGCGGCCCCCTGCTTCTAGTAAGGGCCGTCATTCCGCAGAAAGTGAAGCTTAGTATTATGAGACAACGTCGGCAAACTCTGTTCTTTCTTTTCTCGCTTTCTAGTTTCCTGTGTCTCCAGGCCTGCCGGTCGTCGAGCGAGGCTCAGCGGAGCCCTTCTGTCATCCGCGTTGGCTTGCTCCAACACGGCTCCGCCATCCCACTCATCGTCGCACAGGGGAACGGGTACTTTCAAAAGCGTGGACTCGCAGTTCAGCTAGTTGCGGTGACAGCAGATCAACAAATGCCGAGCCTCCTCAGGGGCGACGTGGATTTGATATCGCCGAGCAGCTTTCCTGTGATCTTCTCCACGTTTCAACAGAACCCAGGCAAGATTCAGTGCTATTTGGTCGGCGGCGAATCAAAGAAAGGCGATACGCTCTACGGGATTGTTGTAAGGAGCGGCAGCGGCTACAAAACGCTTGGTGACCTCGTAGGAAAGACTATCGGGAGCGCTTCGAAGTTCACGACGATCAATCTGCGGAACGTCCTTAGGTTCAAGTTTCACGATAGGGCTCAAGCCACCACGATCCGGGAAGTCGGCGATCGTTCTCTCCTTATAGAGGGACTCCAGAAAGGTACGCTCGACGCGGCTGTCGTTGACCAGCCGGCGCTTTCATCCAGCGTTTTCCAAGACAAATTCCTCGTAATTGAAAGGAACTTCAGAGCTGAGTACTTGTTTGAGCCGTATTGGAGTGGCTCGGGAGTGGCGAGGACGGATTGGGTAAAAACAAACCGATCGGCATACGAGGGTTTCCTGGACGCTATCGACGACGCTCTTCAAGCCTGCAGGCGCGATCCAATAGCCACTAAGGAAGCTTTCATCAGACATTTTAGTTTGAGAGATCTCAACGTAGAAACAATCGGCATGTACGTATACCCGAATGCACGATTTGTTCCCCCGAATTCGTTTACCTTAGCGCTCATGAAAATGTTGCTGGACAACAGTCTATTGGCTTCTGAATTCGATGCACGCGAACTCTTCTATCACCGATGACGAGGACGGCGATCGTGGCTGCACGAGGATTGACGCTGAGAGCGAACGGACATGTTCTGCAGTCCGGCGTCAGCTTCGATCTCAAAGAGGGCGGGATCCTTCGCGTGTCTGGCGCCAACGGGGCAGGCAAAACCACGCTCATCAAAACTCTCATCCGCAGCGGCACGCAAGCGTGCCCTGAAGTGACTTTCGAGATTCCGTTCGAACTCGGCCGTTCCGTGAGTTATGTGCCTCAGAATGCTAATGAGACGTTGCTGCCGTGGCTCGACTGCCTGGAGAACGTCTTGATTGGACTTGCGAGATCCGGCCGTGTAGCTAGTCCGGCCTTTGATCGACTTGCGTCGACGTTCCTAGGCCAGACCGTATGTGGACGAGGGTTGATAGCTGTGTTGAGGCACTATAAGCAAGAAGTCGGAGTCGCCGATCTTAGCGGCGGTGAAAGGCAGAAGATCGCCATACTGAGAGGACTGGTCTGCTGTCCGCGGTTACTACTCTTAGATGAACCTTTCGCCGAATTGGATAAAGATGCCATCGCCGGGCTGGTGACATACATTCGTGAGTTCACAGCCGCGGGCAGCATTGTGATGGTGACGCATCAAGAGATGGACCTAGATTACAGTGCAGAGGTCAGCCTGTGAATCGAAAGAGCATCGGATTTGACATCAGGACAGCTCTTATTCTGCTGTGCTCGTTGGTGGTATGGCTTTCGGCGTGGGAGATTTTTGTGAGGGGCGGCGTCCTGATGTCCAGTGTCTTACCTGCCCCAGACTCCGTTATCGCAACCATGTTTTCCTCAAGTTTTTATCGAAATACGGGACGAACGGCTATCCTCGCCACCTTCAGTTGGACCCTGCTCGCGTGGCTATCTGGTACGGGTCTGGGTCTCCTTCTTGTCGCGGCAGCACTTCGGTTGAAGTTTGTTACTCAATCCTTGGCCTTCGTGTTCCTCGCGGGAAGGAGCTTGCCCTCCGTTGTAGCAATACCAATTTTCGCCGCCGCCTTAGGAATAGGGCGCAGCACTGGCTTCCTCTGCGCGGTGTTCCTTTGCGTGTGTTATTCCGTTCCAACTCTCGAAGAGTCGATGAGCTCGACCGCAGCTTCTAAGAGAGTGCTCCGGGAGGCGCTTGGGCTCGGAGGGTGGCAGGCGCTCTGGCTTGTCACGATGCCGGGAATAGGGAGGGCAGTTCGCGCTATCGGCGTTCAGTCGTTCGGAATTGCACTTGTTGTGACGGTGGCCGGGGAGATGATTCTGTCGTTGGAGAACACGGTTGGTGACCAAGTGGCGAAGCTCGCGTGGTTGGTTCGCATGGTCGAGGTCTATGCGTTGGTCGGTTGGCTGGTAATTTGCTCAATGGGCTTAAACGTCGCCACGTACGTGCTTCCGCACCTGTTCACATATCCAGCGAAGCGCATGGCATTGTCAATGGAAAGCAAACTGGAGTCGCGGGAAGGCTAGGGCACTATGACGCTGTTCAAGGGAGGAATCGCAGAGGCCTACAGAGACACGAGATTTCTTCCATCGAGCACCTCGCGGTCTCTTGTCTCCGCAGCTCTTTCCAGCGGATTGGATCGTAGGCCGATCCGGATCGCGGCCGATGTGGGCTGTGGCTCGGGCCGGTTCCTTCCTGCCTTAGCCCGTATCGCGGGGGTTGCTGCAGTATTCGGGTACGATCTGAGCAGCGATATGCTTATTCAGGCTCGAAAGGCGACTGCCGGCTCTTCGGGGATTAGTTTGGTGCAAGCAAACTGTGCAATTACGCGCATGCTGCGGCCCGAGAGTCTCGATTTAATCATGCTGCACTGGGTTCTCAACACTACCAACGCGTGGTACGAAATTGTCGGGAATTGCACCGCGGCGCTACGGCCTGGCGGTGTACTCCTTTGGTTTGACGAACGAGGCTCGCTCTACCAGGCCATCGACGGCGAGCCAAACGGGTTTTGGCGACAAGGATGCGATTTTTCCCGGGCGTTGTGGGACCACTTCTACAAAGGTCTCGGACCTTGGGGGCAAGGAGAAAGCCTGCGCATACGAGAAGGACTCCCAATGGGAGCCGAAACTTCGCTGAATGCGATTGTCAACAAAGGGTTTAAAGTCACGAAGCTCGCCGCTGAAAAGCGGTCGTGGAGCCGGTTCATCACAATAGAGTGGCTCGTTAGGCGGGTTTTGGAACCGAGGGCGTTTTCCAATCTTTGGCGCATACCCGAACCGATCTATGAGGGAGCTTTAAAGGGGCTTTCCGATTGGATGGAAACATACCCTCACGCAGCTCGGCAGTCGATCCGCCTGGACTACAACGCAACACCCGTGCTAGCGATCAAGGCATAATCATCGTGAAGTAGTCAAATTCGTAGCTGCTGCCCCTAGATGAACAGACAGTGGTGATTCCGGGCCACGGACCGAATACGACGATTGGCCGGGAGCGGGCGAGAAACCCTTTCTTGAGAGGGCTCTAGCGCCCGAATGTGATGAATTGCCTGGGGCCGTATTAATATGTCACACTGAAGTGGGACATCGATGTCAACAAGAAGAGCACACATCGTTTTACCTGACGATCTCGTGAGCCAGATCGACAAGATCGTTGGGTCCCGGGGTCGAAGTGCGTTTTTGGCGGACTTGGCACGCCGCGAGATCAAACGCCGCCATCTACTCGAAGTCTTCAAGGCCGAGCAGCCTATTTGGAAGGACGAAGATCACCCCGAGCTGAAAGATGGTGCGGCTGAATGGGTGCGCAAGATGCGGTCCGAGTCCGAAGCCCGTTTCGAAAGCATCCAACGGAACCGGGATCGAGACTGATGGCGATTTATTTACTGGACACTTCCGTCATCATCGATGCACTCAACGGAAAGCGTGGCCGTTGGCAGTTGCTCAAGGCGTTAGTGGAATCTGGCGAGACGCTGGCGTGTTCCGCGATGACAGTCATGGAAATCTACGCCGGGCTGAGACCGCACGAATCTGCGATGACTCAGGCTTTCATGGACGGGCTTGAGCACTACACGGTGGATCGCGAGTTGGGCCGCTACGCGGGTCTGCTCAAGAATGAGTGGGCGAAACAGGGCCGAACGCTATCCGCTCCAGATGTCGTCATAGCGGCGACGGCGCTAATCCACAAACTCGTGCTGATGACCGACAACCGCAAAGATTTCCCAATGTCTCAGTTGGCGTTATATCCTTTGTCTTAGACCGATCCACCCCAATGGACTCCGAGAACAAGCTGTCCGCTCCTAGCCCCGAGCCCCCAACCCCCGGCTACCAACCCTCCACCGGCCGCAAGCTCTTCATGTTTATCCTGTGCCTAGTCGCGCTCATCGCCGTTTGGGTTTTCTATTGGTTCTCCAAGTAAGTGGAATCTGCCTTTTTGCGCTTGATCTCTTCCATCACATTGGCCACCAGTTCCTTAGCGTCAATCAGGCACTTGGAGATCATCTGGATGTCCATGGCGGGTTTGCCAGGCTGGCGCGCGCTTTGGCAATACACCCCGTGCTGGCCTACCAGGACCAGCGCATCCGTCAGCAGGTCGAGGGTGACAGCCAGGCGCCCCCGCTCGGCTCCCATCATTAACTCGTGCCTTTCCAACTCTTCGCGCCGGTCGTCGTAAATGGACATGCTGAATTCATTGTAGAGTTGCACGGGCCTGCTAAAGTCGGAGAGTGATGTTGCCGATGGTACCCACAAGGAGAGGTACTAGATGTCCATCCGCCAGATTCTAATTTCTACGGTCGCATTCGCGATCCTTCCCTCCGCGGTTCTTCGCGCAGCAGACACCGCCGAGTATGTTGGTGGGACAGTGAAGTCGATTCCGATGAACTCCACCGGTTTCCTCAGCTTGGACGACACCAAAGTGATGAAGTTCCTGTATGGCCAGGCAATATTCAAGCTGCCCTACGACCAGATCACTGGCACCGAAGTCACCAAGGGCGACGCGCGCCACGTTCTCAAAAAAGTGCCGCTTCCGTCGTTCGGCAGGAAGAAGGAAACGCTGACCATCAGCTTTAAGGACACGGCCGGAGCGACAGGAAAGTTGAGCTTCGAAGTGCCCGCCCGGCTGGCTACAAACGTCCAGAGCACCATTACGGAGATGAAAGCCCTTCCAGATGCCACTACCGTGGCGAACGAATCCAAGGAGTGGTGGGGCGACAAATACTGGAAGACGCTGAATAACAAGCCGGCGTGGGATACCAGCACTGCTAGCACGGCGCAGACGGCTCCACCCAGCAGCAAGAATTGAGAGAGCACCGGTCGCTCACGCTCGCGGTTCGGAAGATGAGTTACCGAACCGCGACCGTGAGGGAGTCGGTGCCTTTCTGCCTCACGCGCGACCTCTACGCGTGCCTCGATCCGCGCAATCCGTAATACACGATGTACAGGTAACACACGGCTGGCAGAATAAACGCCAAGTGGATCCCGATCCGATCTGCTAGCGCTCCCTGCACAAGCGGGATAATCGCGCCTCCAACGATGGCCATCACTAGAATCCCCGAGCCTTGCCCAGTGAGCTTCCCCAAACCGTCGATTGCCAGCGTGAAGATGGTGGGAAACATCACGGAATTGAACAGGCCCACTAGAATGATGCTCCACATTGCCACATGCCCGGTGGTGAGAATAGAGGCAGTCACCAAAAGGCAGGCCACCAAGGCAGCCCCTCCCAGCACTCCTCCCGGATTGAGTTTCTGCATCAACGCCGACCCCACAAAACGCCCTACCATCGCACCGCCCCAATAGAACGACACCAGAGCAGCCGCGTCCTTGGGGCTTAACCCGCCGATATCAGGTTGGGAGAAATAATTGACCAGAAAACTTCCGATGGACACTTCCGCGCCCACGTAAATAAAGATTCCGAGCGCGCCCAACACCAGGTGAGGATGCTTCCAGGCGCTATCGCCGGCGCTGGAATCATGCGTGCGGCCTTCCTCAATATTGGCAAGAACCGGAAGCTTGAAGCGTGAGATCGCAAACGAGAGCAAGAAAAGCAGGGCCGCGATTCCAACGTAAGGCAGTTTCACCGACGATGCTTCCAGTGCGCGATGCGCCTGCAATTGTTCCGGCGACATGGCGTTGAGCTCTGACGCAGCGGTGCGGACCGCGGAAAGGATCAATGCTCCCCCCAGGTACGGTCCAATGGTAGTTCCTAGCGAGTTGAAGGCTTGCGCCAGATTCAACCGGCTGGAAGCGCTCTCCGGCGGCCCCAGCACCGCGACGTAAGGATTAGCAGCTACCTGTAATATCGTCATCCCGGAAGCCAGCACATACAGCGCCCCCAGAAAAAGCGCGTAGGATGCCAGCGATGCCGCCGGAACAAATAGCAGTGCGCCTAAACCCATCACCGCCAAACCCAGCACAATGGATCCCTTGTAACCCAACCACGAGATTACTTTCGCGCTCGGCATCGACATCAGGAAATAAGCTGAAAAGAACGTGAACTGAATCAGCATGATCTGCGTGTAGTTCAGATCGAAGATCGACTTTAGATGCGGAACCAGAATGTCGTTCAGAACAGTAACGAATCCCCACATGAAAAAAACAGTGGTGATTACCGCCAGCGCTGGACCGTAGTTCCCGGTGGATCCCGACGCGGGAGCGGTTCTTTGTGCAGGTTGGATCATATTTTGTCCAGGGACAATCATACCCCGAAGCTACCTGCGATTTGGAAAGCGCGATTTGGAAAGTTGAAATGTTATCTACTTTTTCTGGGGCAGAATCCAGCCTGCGCCTGGAGTCTCATGCCGCATGAAGTGGATAACCAGCGCAACTGCACAGCCTAACAGGACGGCAGCAGGAAATACATACCGTATAACGGGAATGCCGATTAGGAAAATCAGCATGCTGCCGACCGCGAAAATCGCCCCTGCGATTCCTCCGCCGACCTGGATCTTAGACAGGTTAATCTGCGGACGTGACGTGTCTTCGGGCATATCGCACCCCCTAAGTTAATCGTATCGCATATTCTGGCAGCCCATGCGCTAGTCTTCAATGCTACGATTGTTCCGGCAAATCGAATGTCCAAAAATGCGAAAGCGCTGGGCCTGTTTTTCTCTTTAACAATCCTGGCGCTGGCGGTTGAGCCGGTCCCTTTCAAAATCTACCTCGAACCACAAGGCGGCTTCGAATCCTACATCTCGGCAGCCATCGTCAAGAAACACACACCTGTCGTGGTTACCCGAAATAAGGATGAGGCGCAGTACCTTCTTACGAGCGCCGTTACCACGAAGGAAGAAACCACGGGAGGAAAGATCGCTCGCTGCCTCTTTGTTTATTGCTTCGGAATGGAGGCACTCAAACCGCTTCCGTTCAGCTTGTCAATGTTAAGACTCAAGAAGTCGCTTGGGCGTACAACGTGAGAAAAGCGTCTGCGAGCGCCTACCAGAGCACGGCGGAGGCAATTGCTAAACACCTGAGGAGGTTCTTGGAAAGCAAGTCCAAGGAATAGCAGATGAGAATCTATGCACTCATTAGCATTATTTATACTAATACCCCCTTGCATTTGCCTGACTGCTAGAGTACTCTAGACTCAATGACGCGATTCGAGAGTCAGCTTGGCGCTGTATCCTCCCTACCGGGTGGGAATGCGCCGGCTTTCCTTCGGATCGGTCAGGTTCCGAGGCTACTCCCGATTATTATTCAGGTCGCCGTACCCGGCCCCGCCTGAAGGCTTCGGAGAAAAATCTCAAAGAGGCCATTGGCGGGGATACAAACCCAGCCAATGGCCTTTTTCATTTTTGGAGGAACGAACCCAATGTCGTCGACCATTAACACCCAGCGGGCTAGCGGAGCCGAAGCCAAACTGACCTCCGGCGCTCGGATTTTGCTGGAATGCCTGGTTCGCGAGAACGTAGACTGCATATTCGGCTATCCGGGCGGCGTTACATTGCCCCTCTATGACGCCTTCTACGATCACCCCATTCGCCATGTTCTGGTCCGCCATGAACAAAATGCAGCCTTCGCTGCGGAGGGCTTCGCGCGCTCCACCGGGCGCGTGGGAGTCTGCTGTGCTACATCGGGTCCCGGTGCAACCAACCTGGTAACTGGTCTCGTGGATTCCATGATGGATTCGATTCCCGTGGTCGCCATCACCGGCCAGGTTCCCACCAAGCTGATCGGCAGCGACGCATTTCAGGAAGCGGATACGTTCGGCATCACGCGCTCCTGCACCAAACACAATTTCCTGGTGAAGACCGTGGCCGAGTTGCCGCAAGTAATTCACGAGGCGTTCTATATTGCATCCAGCGGCCGTCCAGGACCTGTGCTGGTGGATATTCCGAAGGATGTTTTCCAAGCGCAAGCGCATTACACGCCAGTTTCTTCCATCCATCTTCCCGGCTACAAGGTGTACACCGAAGGCCACACCGGCCAGATCCGGCGCGCGGCGCAGATGATCTGGGATGCTCAACGGCCGTTTGTGTATGCCGGCGGCGGCATCATCGCGGCCAATGCGTCCGAAGAATTGCTGGAGCTGGTGGAGTTGGTGGATGCTCCCACGGTGAATACGCTGATGGGCCTGGGCGCGCTCGCGGCGGAACATCGCAATTTCGTCAGCATGCCGGGGATGCACGGCAGTTACGCCGCCAATATGGGCATGAGCAATGCGGATCTGCTGATCGCGCTGGGCGTCCGCTTCGATGATCGCGTCACTGGCCGTTTAGCTGCTTTCGCTCCGCATGCCAAAGTGATTCACGTCGACATCGATCCCGCCGAGATCGGCAAAAACCGTACCGCCGACCTGCCCATCGTGGGCGACGTGAAGCGCGTGCTGCAGAAATTGAACAAGGTGGTTCGCGAGCTGGCGCCGTCTCATCAGAAGCAGAATGCCGCGGCGCGCCAATCCTGGTGGGGCCAGATTCGCGATTGGCAGCAGGAGCATCCGCTGGTTCCCGACATATCCACTACTGAAATAAAACCGCAACATTTGATGCGGGAAATCGATCGGCTCTGCGGAGGACGCGCGATTGTCGCTTCCGATGTCGGCCAGCATCAAATGTGGGCCGCGCAGTTTATCCGCTTCAATGAGCCGCGCCTGTGGCTCAACTCCGGCGGTTTGGGCTCCATGGGATTCGGACTGCCGGCGGCCATCGGCGCCCAATTCGCCAATCCCGACAAGCTGGTCTTCGCCATATGTGGCGACGGCGGGTTCCAGATGTCTATTCCCGAACTGGCGACCATCGTGAATCATGGGCTGCCCATCAAAATCGTCGTTATGAACAACGGTTACCTGGGCATGATCCGGCAATGGCAGGAGCTGTTCTACAACAACCGCCTGTCGCAAGCTGAGTTGACTTCTTTTCCCGATGTGGAGAAGCTGGCCGGCGCTTATGGATTCAAAGGACGCACGGTGGAGAATCCCAACAAGCTGGCGGCAGCGCTCGAGGAGGCTGTCGACGAGAACGGCCCCTACCTGCTGAACGTGCGCGTTTCCCCCTTCGAAAATGTTTATCCGATGGTGCCTGCGGGCGGCGCGATCCACGAAATGGTTTTGGGCCCTCCGCAACCGGTGGAGGCATGAAGTGGCGCGGCCTTCAGGCTGCGGCATCGAGACTCATCTCGATGCGCCGGGGCACAGAAGACGTCGAGATGAATCTCGACGCTGCTGACACGAGTGTCCCCGCCACGTGAAAGGTTGAGCTAATTCAAAATGCTGCAAGTAATTTCACTACTCGTCGAAAACAAACCCGGCTCTTTGATGCGCATCACCGGCCTGCTAAGCGCGCGCGGTTATAACATTGAAAGCCTCACCGTCGCGCGAACGCTGGACCCAACGTTATCGCGCATGAGCATTGTGGTGGACGTGGAGCCGCAACTGCGTACGCAGGTGATCAAGCAAATGAACAAGCTGGTCAACGTCCTGCAGGCGTCCGATCTCACCGAGGCCCCGGCAGTCCGCAGAGAGATGGTCCTGCTGCGCGTACGGCCCACCGTAAACAGCCGCGCGAACATCTTGAAGGAAGCCGAGATCTTCGGCGCCCGCGTGGTGGACTCATCCACCGAAGGCTTCGCGCTCGAAGTGACCGGCGACCCCGAAAAGTTAGATGTCTTCATCGACCTGATGCGGAGTTACGGCGAAATCGAAGTCACCCGCTCCGGAACTGTAGCCGTCGCTCTAGAAGCAAAAAAACTGCGCCTATCCCCACCCGTACCAAAAACCACGGCGTCCGGGGACGCAAACGAGAAACGAGAAACGAGAAACGAGAACACGATTCATGGCTAAACGATTTTACGAAACAGACGGCAACCCAGCCCTCCTAAAAAACAAGACGGTGGCGATCATCGGCTACGGCAGCCAAGGCCACGCCCACTCGCTGAACCTCCGCGACAGCGGCGTGAACGTAGTGGTGGGCCTGCACAAAGGAAGCAAGAGTGCGGCCAAGGCCGAGGCAGCCGGTCTCAAGGTTCTTTCCACCGCCGACGCGGCGAAGGCCGCTGATGTGGTGATGGTCCTGGTTCCAGATCATATCCAAGGCGATTTGTATGCGGCCGAGATCGGTCCGCACATGACCAAGGGCAAAACTCTCATGTTCGCCCACGGATTCAATATTCACTTTGGACAGATTCAGGCGCCTGCCGGCGTGGATGTCTCCATGATCGCGCCCAAAGCGCCTGGGCATCGCGTCCGCGAGCTGTTTACCGAAGGCGTGGGAGTGCCGGCACTAGTGGCGGTACATCAGAATCCCTCGGGCAAGGCAACGGAGAACGCACTGGCTTACGCGCTTGCGCTCGGCTGCCTCAAGGCCGGCGTGATTGAGACCACTTTCAAGGAAGAGACCGAAAGCGACCTGTTCGGCGAGCAATCCGTGCTGTGCGGCGGTGCGAGCGAACTGGTCCGGGCGGGCTTTGAGACGCTGGTAGCAGCCGGTTACGCGCCTGAAATCGCGTATTTTGAGTGCCTACACGAATTGAAGCTGATTGTCGATCTTATTTACGAGGGCGGCCTCAGCTATATGCGCTATTCAGTTTCCGATACCGCGGAGTACGGCGATTACACGCGAGGACCGCGCATCGTCAACCAGCAAACCCGCGATGAGATGAAGAAGATCCTGTCGGAGATCCAATCCGGCCAGTTCGCCAAGGAATGGATTGCCGAAAACAAAACCGGCCGTCACAAGTTCCTGCACATGCGCGAAGCGGCCCGCGATTCCCAAATCGAGAAAGTGGGCAAAGAGCTGCGCGAGATGATGCCGTTCCTGAAAAAACGAAAGGAGGCCGGCATCCCGCAAGAAGCCGCTACTGCGTGATGCAACGTGGCGCAGGCTTCAGCCTGCAGCGTCCACACTCGTGTGGACGTCCGGAGTAAATCATATGCGTATCCAAACCTTCGACACCACTCTCCGCGACGGCACGCAAGGCGAAGCCGTCTCATTCTCGCTGGATGACAAGCTGGTCATTGCCCAAAAACTCGACGAGTTGGGGATCGATTATATCGAAGGCGGCTGGCCCAATTCGAATCCCAAGGACAAAGACTTTTTCCAACGCGCCCGCGACCTGAAACTTAAACACGCGCGCTTGGTAGCATTCGGCTCCACGCGTTTTTCGAAGAACAAAGTTGACCAGGATCCGAATGTCCGCGCGCTGCTTGAAGCTGAGACGCCGGCCATCTCCATTTTCGGCAAAAGCTGGGATCTGCACGTACACCGCGCCCTGGGTATCCAGGAAGACGAAAACCTGAAGTTGATTTCAGAGACCGTGAAATATCTGAAGGATCACGGCCGGGAAGTGGTCTACGACGCGGAACATTTTTTTGACGGCTACAACGCCAATCCCGATTTCGCGCTGCGGACGCTGGAAGCCGCGAAGCAAGCCGGCGCGGATATTCTGTGCCTGTGCGATACCAACGGCGGCAACCTGACGCATCGCATCATCGAAGTGGTGGCGGAAGTCCGCAAACGTTTCGACGGCGTGCTCGGAATCCATACGCACAACGATGCGGATGTTGCCGTGGCGAACGCCATCGCGGCCATCGAAGCCGGCTGCACGCATGTGCAGGGTTGCATCAACGGCTACGGCGAGCGCTGTGGCAACGCCAACATGGTTTCGATCATCGCCAATCTCGAGCTTAAACTTGGCCATACTACCATCGGACGCGAGAACCTGCAGAACCTGGCTACCGTGGCGCGCTATATCGCCGAACTGGCCAATCTGCCGATGCGAAATGATCAGCCATATGTCGGCCACAGCGCCTTCGCGCACAAAGGCGGCGTGCATGTAAGCGCGGTGCTGAAGGATTCATCCACCTACGAGCACGTGAAGCCCGAAACCGTCGGCAACCGGCAGCGCGTTCTTTTGAGCGATCTTTCCGGGCGCGGCAACGTGCTTTATAAACTCAAGCAGCATGGCTTGGCCGATCGCCTGGATTCAGAAGCCCGGCGGCAATTGCTGGAGCGCATCAAGCAGATGGAGCATCAGGGCTATGAAATCGAGGCTGCCGAAGGCACCTTCGAGCTGTTGGTGCGGGAGGCCCTGCGTCCCGGATTGAACTTGTTCGAAGTGGTGGGCTACGACGTGACCACGCGTCTGATCGGCGGCACCACCGCGACCGTGACGCTACGCGTTCAGGACAGCGTCCACACCGCTACTGCCAACGGCCAAGGTCCCATGAACGCTCTCGATCTGTGCCTGCGACAATGCCTGTCCTCGGTGTATCCAAAGATTGCGAACGTCCGCTTGACAGACTACAAAGTGCGCGTGCTGGAGCCTAAGAAAGGCACCGCGGCGAAAGTGCGCGTGCTAGTGGAATGGTCGGACCACAAGCGGAGCTGGGCCACGGTAGGTGTCTCCGACAACGTAATCGAAGCCAGTTGGCACGCGCTGGTGGACGCCATCCGCCTGGAGCTGATGCGCCTGACCGAGCAGGACGAAGGCGTCGATAAAGTGGTGGAAGATTACTGCTGGGGCGTGTAACATTACTTCATGCTGGCCGCCGCGCCAATTACGTCCGAGGAGTATCTAGCCCTTCCAGACGAGTTCGACCAATGGGGAAATCGGATCAGGGATGAGTTGATCCGTGGCGAAGTCGTCAAATACCCAATCCACCCCCTGAGTCATGACCTTCCCAGGGCAAACGTTGCAGAGGCGCTGATACGGTATCTGCTCGCCAACGAGCACCTCGAACTAACGGTGCTAATCACGACCGGCTTCCAGGTTAGCAAGTACGATACCCTCGTGCCGGACGTAAGCGTTGTCGAGAACAAACAACTTGGACGCGACGTTCGCATCACCCAAGGACCACCTCTCGTTGCGATTGAAATTGTCGCTCCGACCGACATGGAAGAACACCTCAAACGCAAGATAGACGCATATCTGGAAAACGGCTCAAGGACAGTGTGGGTCGTCCAACCAAAATCTTGCTCTGTAATGATTTATTCAGCCGATTCGATTCGCGAGGTTAAGGCCGATAACCGTATCGAAGATCCACGTCTCCCAGCCTTCTCCGTTCCGGTCTCTGCTTTCTTTGACCGAAAGTAATCAACGGATTTGCGTGCGATCCTGAAGGCGCAGCGTTCAAGCCCCCTTCGATCTTGCCGCGAGCATGGACTCAACCGTAGCGCGGATGCCGCTCGCGATGTTGTATAGAGCATCGTCTCGATCGTCCCAGCCCATCACAGCCTTGCCGTCCGTAGGCAACGCTTGAAGCTTCGCGAATGGGGCCTTGTCCCACATGAACTGTCGGAGAATAACTGGGATTACTCGCGCTTCCCGTGATTCATGACGACGCATGGCGCATTCCATTTCAACGTCGTAGCAATAGTCGGAAGCAATGAAATCTGGGCTAATCAACAGAAGCACCAAATTCGCTGACGTGAGATTCTCATCAATCGCGCCTCGCCACTCTGACCCGGCGGTGATCTTTCGATCATGCCAGATCTTAATGACGCCCTGCCGCTTCAGGATAGTGAGTTGCTTTTCCAGTTCCTCGCGCAGTACTTGGTCCTTGTGAGAATACGAGATAAATACTGCGACAGGCTCCGCCTGCGCACGCTGAAGCTCAGCAAGGATGCGAATCCGCTCATCCGCTATCTCTGCTAGGCGCTTGCGCGATCTGCCTGTTTCGTCGGTCTGTTGTTCGGCTGCACGCGCCAGTTGCTCTTCAAGGCTCGTGCGCTCCTCCGTTAACTCGTTGAGCTTCAGCCGAAGTTCTTGTTGGTGAGGGACGGGATCAGCGCGCTTCCTCGTTGGGGGCGAGAGTGGTCTTGCCGCCGAAACAATAGGCCCTCCCAGCTCGTGGGCCGCGACCTCCGGTACTCTTCGCGCGAATTCCTCAAAGAACTTTATGAAATCGATCGGTTGCATCTGGCCGAAGCGATCGAATAGGAATATCGTAACCTCAATCGCACGGTTGGTTTGCGCAAGTCTACCTGCGACGACATCGGCCATTTCTATGGCAACATCCTCGTATGAAAACCCCGCAACGCCCGCACCAATTGCTGGGAAAGCGATGGAGTTCAGACCGAGCGAATCCAGTAAATCGAAGCACCGTGACACAGAGTTCCGCACTATGTCCTTTGCTTGTGCCTTACCTCGATCAGTACGACGACCCTCTATCGTGATGGCGTGAAAGACGTACTGTGCTTGAAGTCTACCCGCTGTTGTAACAATGATTTCACCAAGTTTCGCCGGAACTTTCTTGGCTGCGTCAATCATTATTTCTTGGCCGCCAGCGCGAAGAATCGAAGCCGATACGCCTCCGCCCATCGTGATATAGTAATCGTCCGAGCTCACAATTACTTGGGCGTTGGCGGAGGTAATATCGCCGAACTCGATCGTGAGCCGGCTCTTTCCGAATTGATACGACCGATTCCTCATCTAAACTCCACAAATTCCGTAGCTTTGAGAACGGCAATAGGGTACCATAACCCACTGTCGATCTTGGCGCAATCCCTCGCTTGGGGAAGGCAACGCTGTGCCTGGTCAACATGAAACAATAGAGATTGCGCTACTTTCTCCGCCGAGGCATTCCGCCCTTCACCCGCGTCCTATTGGTGGAAAGCGGGCGGCGTGATCTTTTCGAGGATTTGCTGCCGGGCATATATCGTACTCATCCGAATATGCAAGCCGACTTGATTACTTGCTACGGAGGGCTGCCTCAGAACTTCCTGCCGGACCGCGGCGGAGTTTATCGCGTCACCGATTATCCTAACGCGCGGGCGCGCAGGCAGCTGTATAGCCTGTTGGCCGCTAATCACTACACCGTGGTTGGAATCATCTGCTCGGATGAACCGATCATGGCCAAATGGAAATGGATGCTGGCTGCGCGGTTGCCGGGCAAAGTTTTCATCTTGAACGAGAATGGCGATTACTTCTGGCTGGATCGCGGCCATCTGTCCAACGTTCGACACTTCATCTTGTTTCGCGCGGGACTCACGGGCGCTGGCGCCGTTCGAACCCTGGCGCGCCTGGCGCTGTTCCCATTCACGTTATTATATCTGATTCTCTACGCAGCGACAATTCACTTTCGGAGGAAACTTCGCATTCTATGAAAGCTGTTTTTGTGGAACAAACAGGTGGTCCGGAAAATCTGAAATACGCGGACATTCCGAAACCCTCCCCCGCTGCCGGCCAAGCCCTCGTAAAGATCGCGGCGTCGGGCGTGAATTTCATCGATGTTTATTTCCGCACCGGACTTTATCCCACCCCTCCGCCGATTGTGCTGGGCAGCGAAGCCGCCGGGACGGTGGAAGCCGTTGGTCCCGCCGTCACCAATGTCCGTCCGGGTGACCGCGTGGCTTACGCCATGGCGCGCGGATCCTACGCCGAATATGCCGTCGTCCCGGCCTGGCAATTGGTAAAGATTCCCGACGTACTGGATTTTCAAACCGCCGCCGCGGTCATGCTGCAAGGCATGACCGCGCATTACCTGACGCATTCCACGTATGCGCTCAAAGCAGGTGAGTCGTGCCTCATTCACGCTGCGGCGGGTGGTATGGGTCTGCTGCTGGTTCAGATGGCCAAGATGCTAGGCGCGCGCGTGATTGGAACCGTTGGAAACGAAGAGAAGGCCAAACAAGCGAAGGAAGCCGGCGCGGACGAAGTGGTGATCTACACCAAAGAAGATTTCACCGTCAAGGCCAAGGGCATGCACGTGGTCTACGATTCGGTGGGCAAGTTTACCTTCCTGCAAAGCCTGGATTGCCTCCGGCCCCGAGGCTTGATGGTGAACTACGGAAACGCCAGCGGACCGGCGCCGGATATCGCGCCGCTGCTCCTGACCCAAAAAGGTTCGCTGTTTCTCACCCGGCCGTCTCTCGCTCATTACACATCCACGCAAGAAGAGCTCGACTGGCGCGCGGGCGACGTGCTCAATTGGGTCGCGCAAGGCAAATTGAAGGTCCATATTCACAAGGTCTATCCGCTAGCTGAGGCCGCGCAGGCGCATCGCGATCTGGAAGGCCGGCACACCACCGGAAAGTTGCTGCTTATACCGTGATCCAATTCGCCGAATTAAAAATCGACGCGCTGCTGGTCTCCGCGCTCCCCAACATCCGTTATCTGAGCGGATTCACCGGCAGCCACGGGCTGCTGCTGGTGACTCCCGATTCGCAAACACTGTTCACCGACCCGCGCTATACCATCCAAGCATCCCAAGAGTGCGCTTCCAAAGTAAAAACCGTCGCCAAAGGACCACTGGAACTTGCCGCGGTTGAAATGATCCGCCGGTCGAAGCTCAAGCGAATCGGTTTTGAAGCCACGCGCATCATCTATGACAATTACCAACGCCTCAAGCAGGCGCTTCCAGCATCAGCATCGCTGAAACCAATCGGGCCGGTGATTGAGAAGCTACGGATGATCAAATCTCCCGAAGAGATCGCACGCATCCGCCGCAGCGTACTGACGAATTCGGAAGCTTTTGAATCCACGGTCCGCTCCATCCGGCCGGGCGTCTCGGAGATGGCCATCGCGGCCGAGCTGGAATTCAAGATGCGCCGTCTGGGCGCCGAGAAAGCCGCGTTCGAGACCATCGTCGCCGCCGGACCCCGCACTGCCCTGCCCCACGCGCAGCCTTCCCAACAGAAGGCCACCGTTAATGAACTATTATTAATAGATATGGGTTCGTGCCAAAACGGCTACATGAGCGACATGACCCGCTTGCTGTTTCTAGGGCGGCCTAGCCAGAAGATTCGCGGCATGTATAGAGCGGTATTGAACGCTCAACTCGCCGCCATCGACGCGGTTCGCGAGGGAGTGACGGCCGGCCACGTGGATCGCAAGGCGCGCCAAGTATTGGAATCCGAAGGATTTGGCAAGCAGTTCGTCCACTCCACCGGACATGGCTTGGGGCTAGAGATCCATGAGCCGCCAAGGTTAGGAAAGAAGGACCCCACGAGACTTGAGGCTGGCATGGTGATTACAATTGAACCTGGCGCCTACGTCCGGGACTTCGGCGGAGTGCGAATCGAAGACACGGTGCTGGTGACCAAGAATGGATGCGAAGTATTGACAACCACATCCAAGGAGCTAATGCTTCTCTGAATGTCGAATGAAGAGATAAGAGATCTGGTCCAGCTAGTTATCGAAAGCGGCGTGGCTGAGATCGAAGTGCAGCGCGGTGAAAATCGGGTGCGCATCCGGCGAACTCTGGGATCGCGGCACGAAGTTACCGTCCCGGGCTCCATGATGTCGCCGGGCCCGAGCCCGATGGCGGACGCGATTGTGCAGACCACCCCCGCAGCAAGTTCTGCGGGCGCGGCATCAGGCGCCGCCGGCAACGAAACCATCGTAAAATCTCCCATTGTCGGGACCTATTACGACGCGCCCAAACCGGGCGACCCTCCGTTCGTGAAAGTGGGCGACGTGGTGGAACCGGGGCATGTGCTCTGCATTATCGAATCGATGAAGCTGATGAACGAAATCGAATCCGAGATTGCGGGCACCGTCGTCGCCAAACTGATGGAGAACGGCCGGGCAGTGGAGTACGGAGAAGCGCTGTTCGCCATTCGTCCGCGCTAATATGTTCCAAAAAATTCTAATCGCCAATCGTGGCGAGATCGCCATTCGCATCATCTGCGCCTGCAAGGATCTGGGCATCCGGACCGTGGCCGTTTACTCGGAAGCCGACCGTCATAGCCTGCACGTCCGGTTCGCCGATGAGGCCATTTGCATCGGCCCGGCTAAGAGCGCGCGCAGCTATCTGGATATCCCCGCTGTAATCAGCGCGGCCGAGATCACAAATGTGGATGCGATTCATCCCGGCTACGGCTTCCTGAGCGAAAATGCGGACTTCGCGGAGGTATGCGAGACTTCCGAGATACGCTTCATCGGGCCTAAACCTGCTGTTATCCGGTCGATGGGGTTGAAGCAGCGGGCGCGGGCGGCCATGGCGAAATCCGGCGTGCCGATTCTGCCGGGGTCCCAGGGGATTTTGAAAGATGTTGACGACGCGCTTGAGACCGCCGAACGCATAGGATATCCGGTGATGCTGAAAGCTTCCGCGGGCGGAGGAGGCCGCGGGATGCGCATGGTCCGCGAGGCATCCGAACTGCCGGGGCTGCTTTCGCAGGCGCAGCAGGAAGCCGGCATTTCGTTTTCGAATCAAGACGTGTACATGGAGAAGTTGATCGAAGGGCCGCGGCACATTGAGTTTCAGGTTTTGGCCGACGAGCACGGAGCGATCGAGATCCTGGGCGAGCGTGAATGCTCTATCCAGCGCCGCCACCAAAAATTGTTGGAAGAGGCGCCCTCCCCCGGCTTGAGTCCCGATTTGCGTAAAAAGACCATGGCCGCGCTGCATGAAGCCATGCGCAATATCGGTTACACCAACGCCGGAACCGTGGAATTCCTGATGGATGAGCATGGCAATCTCTATTTCATCGAAGTGAATGCGCGAATTCAGGTGGAACACCCAGTGACGGAAGCGATTACCGGCATCGATCTGGTGAAGAGCCAGATTCTGATTGCGGCCGGTCTCCCGTTGAGCGAGGTTATTGCACAGCCGGTGACATTTGAAGGGCACGCCATCGAGTGCCGGATCAACGCCGAGAATCCGGAGACCTTCGCGCCCTCGCCCGGCCGCATCACGGGACTGAATTTGCCGGGCGATATCGGGATTCGGGTAGATACATCGGCCTATACGGACTACGTAATTCCTCCGTACTACGATTCTTTGGTCGCCAAGCTGATCGCCTATGGAGCTAATCGCACGGAGGCTATCGCGCGCATGCGGAGGGCACTGGAAATGTTTGTGGTGGAAGGCATTTATACGACCATTCCGTTGCATCAACGGATTCTGGCAGAACCGGATTTCGTGGCCGGAAAGACCGATACAAATTTCTTGAAGCGCTACGCCTAATCCTGCCGATAAGCTCTCCAAGGAAACATATCTAATGGGCACCATCAGCAGTACTCCCGTCACAGCCTTGTCCGTGCTTACGGCGCCAGGCGCCCCGCTTTCGAACGGTTCATCGCTCATTCCTCAATCGGTTCTCAAGGCAGCGAGTCCCGCCGATTTGTCCAGCCTCAGCGCGGAGGCTTCGGCATTGTCGGAGGAAGGCGGATTGTTCGGGTTGCCAACACCGAATTACGGACAGACCACGCCGGATTTTTTTCAATCCATCGACTCATCCATTACAAACGCGGCTTTCGGATTAGCGCCGGCCGCTCCGGGTACCACGGATTTGTTGGCGGAAGGGCTGGCGAATTTGAACGGTACGAGTACCACTCAACCGGCTGCCACTACCACGGTTCCGCCCTCGCTCGATCAGCTGGTTTCTTCCTATAGCGGCGTGACAAACAATACCGGCACGGTCATCAATACCACAGGCTGAACGTAAATCGACCTTGAGAGTCCGTGGGAAAATCAAAGGCACCGGTCGCTTACGCTCGCGGCTCGGTAACGATCGATTGTTACCGAACCGCGACCGTGAGGGAGTCGGTGATTTTACATACTCAAAAGTGCGGCCATCAGCTCGATGCCGTCCCACAAATTCTGGAT
Organism: Bryobacteraceae bacterium; assembly: GCA_036008345.1. Classification (GTDB taxonomy): domain Bacteria; phylum Acidobacteriota; class Terriglobia; order Bryobacterales; family Bryobacteraceae; genus Palsa-89. The sequence goes on along the minus strand of DASYNU010000167.1, from coordinate 19,081 downwards.
GCGGATGTTTTCGTTGAAGCTGTGCTGATTGTTGTCGTGATTCGCGATTGGCACCGTTATAGTTGGCACATGCAGAATCTCGTCGATCATGTATAGCGGAACGCTGCCACCCATGGTCGGCAGTTTCACCACCGGTCCGCGCGCCGATTCGGCGGTCTTCAAAACCAACTGCGAGATTGGCAGATCCATGGATGTTCTTGAGGCATTGTATCCGCCCGATTCCACTTTCACGAACGCCACTTTCGGATGTGACATGCGGGTCTGGGCATCCGGCTCGCTATCAACGATGAAGTAACCCTGTTTGCGAACGTGTTCGATCAGACGCTGCTCCGCCGCGCGATGATCGATGCCTTTTACGAGGCGCATGTCGATGGTCGCGGTGGCCGACGCGGGAATTACATTGCTCGCTCCTGCGCCCGTCCGCGCGCTACTCATCCCACGGATATTCAGTGATGGAAGATTGAGCAATTCCACCAGCTTCTTGCCACTTCCTTCGGTACGGCCCAGCCACAGCTCGCGCATCAGATCCTGATCCACATCTGGCGCTTCAGCCACGGCGCGGCGCTCGATTTCAGTGAGCGGCTCGACGCCATCATAGAAATGATCAATTAACACACGGCCGTCTTCATCCTTCATGGAAGCTAACAGGCGTGCCAATTGCATTGCCGGATTCGGCGCCCAATTTCCGTAATGACCGCTGTGCAGCTCATGATTCGGGCCGTACAGCGTGATATCGACCGAAGCGATGCCACGCGCGCCGAACACGATCTGCTGACGCCGGCTCTGATGCACGGGACCATCGCAAATTAGCCAGACGTCGGAGCCGAGCAGACCTTCGTACTTTTCGATAATGCCGGCCAGATGGGGCGACCCGGCTTCCTCCTCGCCTTCGAAAACCAGCTTGATGTTGGAGCGTAATGGAATTCGAGCGGCTTGCAGCGCATCCAGAGCGGTGGAGATAGCAATCACGGGCGCCTTGTCGTCGGACGCGGAACGCGCGTAGAGGCGCCACTCGGGATTGATTGGTCCGTTGGCCGGCAAGGGGACGACGCGGCTGTCTCGATTCAAAGGGCCATCGCGCAGGACCGGCTGCCAGGGCGGCGAGGCCCATTCTTTCGGATCTAGCGGCTGGCCGTCGTAGTGGGCGTAGAAAATCAGCGTTCGCGTTGCACCGGGCGTTGTGATCTCGCCGAACACTACGGGCGGTACGCCGGGCAGTTCCAGCAATCGGGTTTTGACGCCACGTCTTTCAAGCAGCTTCATGATCGCGTCCGCGTTCTTGTGAATATTGGCGTTATCGCGCGCGATGTTGGGGATTGCCAGAAGGTCCATAAACTCGTGAAGTATGGGAGCCTCATGCGTCTCGCGCCAACTTCGCGCGACACTAGCTGCGGGGTTTTGTTGACCCAAAGCCAGGGCCGGCGATAGCAGCCCGATTCCGAACAGACATTCCCAAAGACGTACACGAAAGTCAGCCATAAAAGACTCTTTATCATACACTTAAGAGTGGATTCTGGTTTGCTCAGTGCGTGCTATGCGCTACGCCTTTCGTGTGTTACTGAAAACGCCCGGATTCACTTCGTTGGCCCTGCTGACTTTGGCGCTAGGCATTGGCGCGAACACGGCTGTATTCAGTGTCGTGAATGCGGTGCTGCTGCGGCCGTTGCCTTTTGAGAGGCCTCAGGAAATCGTAGCCGTGTGGGAACAACGGCCGCGCGAGAATTCGTTTCGCGGCGGTATCTCGGCGCTGGATTTCGTGGATTGGCGGCGCATGAGCCAGAGCTTCTCGAATATCGCGCTCTATGATTCCAGCCAATTTAACCTTACCGGTGCGGGCGACCCTGAGCGCATTCCGGGGGCGCGGGTGTCGCCAGGATTCTTAGAAGCCTTGGGCGTGCACCCGCAGATGGGCCGCAGTTTCGATGCCGTTGCTGAGCAACCGGGGCACAATCGAGAAGTTTTGATTACATATGCGCTCTGGCAGCGGCGTTTCGGAAGCGATCCAGCGATCGTCGGCAAATCCGCGGGCATCAACGGTGAGCCATTCTTGATTGCCGGCGTCCTGCCGAATGATTTTCGTTTTCCATTCGCCTCGCAGTGCGATCTGCTGGTTCCCGCTGTGCTTGGTCCGGACCAACTGCGTTACCGCGGGATTCACATGTTCAGCGGACTCGCGCGCCTGAAGCCGGGCGTTACGTTGCAGCAAGCGCAGGCGGAAATGGCGCTCATATCGAAACAGCTCGAACAGCAGTATCCCGATAGCAACACGGGGCACGCGGCGAACCTGATTCCATTGCGTGAGGATTTGTCCGGGACCATCAAGCCGGCTCTCGGCGTGCTGCTTGGCGCGGTTTTTCTGGTGGTGCTGATCGCGTGCGCCAACGTTGCGAATCTGTTGCTGGCACGAGCCTCGGTTCGACGGCGTGAGATGGCGGTTCGCGCGGCGTTGGGCTGCAGCAAGTGGAGGCTGGCGCGGCAATCGCTAGTGGAAAGCGCGCTGCTGGGATTCACGGGAGCAGGCGCTGGCATCCTTTTGGCGATGTGGGCATTGGATGTTATGCGCTCCGAATTTTTCAATCGCGTGGAAAGCAGCGGGTTTTTCTCGCAAGCTGGTCTGGATGCTATCGCGATAGATTGGCGCGTGCTTCTGTTCACGCTCATTTCGACGCTCGCGAGCGTGTTGTTATTCGGCGTCTCGCCTGCTCTGGCGAGTGCGGGAGCGGATCTGAACGACGCACTGCGCAGCGGCGGCCGCGGATCAACTGGAGATCGCGGCAAGTTTCGAAGCGTTCTGATTGTCGTGGAGGTGGCGGTTTCGCTGCTCTTGCTCACTGGCGCGGGGCTGCTGGCCAAGAGTTTCCTGGCTTTGATGAGTGTAAATCCAGGCTTTGATGCGGAACATGTGCTGGCTGCGGGCATCTCGCTGCCCAGCACCAAATACCGAACTACGCAGCAGGCTGCGCAGTTTCACGATACTTTGCTGGAGCGCGCGGCGGCGTTGCCAGGAGTGCGATCGGCTGCGCTTACCGATGTTCTGCCATTGTCCGGCGACGACAATCGAATGGGGATAAAGATTCCGGACCGCGAGCCGCGCCCTGGAGAGCATCTGCGGCTGAATCCGCGGCTGGTGAGCGCCGGGTATCTCGCCACCATGGGAATCCCGCTCCTCGAAGGCCGGGAATTCACTGCTACGGACGCCACAGGAATTCGGCCAGTGGCGATCCTGAGCGAGACGGCCGCACGCCGGTACTGGCCGGATGAAAACGTACTGGGCAAGCGCTTCGCCTTTAACAATGACAACGCGCCGTGGATGGAGATCATCGGCGTGGTGGGCGCGGTCCACAATCAGAGCCTGGACCGGGACCCCACGCTGGATCTGTATCTGCCATATCGCGAGAATCCGTACTTGTTCGCTCCCACCTCGATGACGCTGGTTCTGCGGACGGCGGAGGATGAAGCTACGCTCGCGCCAGCCATTCGAAATATGGTTCGGTCGCTGGATCGATCGCTTCCGGTCTCGCACATCCGTCCCATGGAGGCGTATGTCGGCGACTCGTCCGCGCCGCAGAGATTCAACGTGGTGCTGCTGGGAGCCTTCGCCGTGATTGCGTTATTGTTGGCATCGGCTGGGCTCTATGGCGTAATGAGCTATCTGGTGAATCAGCGGACCAACGAGATCGGCCTAAGGATGGCGCTGGGTGCGCGGCCGATGGATGTGCTGGTGCTGGTGGTGCGGAAAGCTATGCTGCTGGCAGGTGCCGGCGTTGTGTTGGGAATGATGGCAGCCGCGGCGGTTACGCAATTGATGAGCAGTTTACTGTTTGGAGTGCAGGCGCGCGATCCAATGGTATTCGCAGTAGCCCCCGTGATCCTGATCGCGGTGGCGATGCTCGCGAGTTACATCCCGGCTCGAAGAGCCTCGCGCGTGGATCCGTTGGTGGCGCTGCGGATGGACTGATTCAGGATTTTTTGCGCGAGAACTTTAGGCCAGTCCAGTCGGAATCCACGGCGCAGATCTTGTAATCCACCAGGCCCGCCGCGAGTCCTATGGCGCGGACATCATACTGCGTGAAATCCACCTTGAAGCGGCTGGTTTGCTTGGGGTAAACGATCCAGAGAGATGCGCCTTCAGGCAATCGCGCGCTGAGGTAATCTGTTTCATCCGCCAGCTCCCGCAAAGAACGCACAAACCAGATTGCCATTTTGGTTTGTGGGCTCATTTTGGTTTCGAACTCGACGCCGTCGGGGAGTTCGCCGAGCTGATCTTCAAAGCCCTCGGGTGCACCTAGCAATGCCGCGCGCATGTTGGGCTTGAATCCGAGTTTCTTGACCAGGCTTGACCCGGCGTACTGTGCCATGTACGATTTTCCGGAGCCGGGCATCACGCGATTCTTAAGCGCCTTCTTCAGCGCGGCAGCGACACTGGGCCAAGGTGTGAAAATGCCCCATGGTGCTTGGTCGCGCGCAGTTTTGACTTTTTCTTCCTGACCTCCCGCGAAGACGATTGGGATGTGCCGCGTGGACTTGCCGCTATGCACAACGACGGCGACCGCGCGTCCGTGCGAGGGTAGACGATCGAGATCAATCAGGATTACAGCGGGTGGATCATCGCGAAATTGGCCGATCAATCCGCTGGTGCGCAGCGGCGCTGCATTCACCGTAAGACCAGCGGTCTTCAGAACGCGAGCGTGTTCACGGGCTGAGTCCGGGTTCCAGGAGACCAGACGGACGATTGGCATCCATATAAATTTAGCAGCGGCCGGCACACGTATTGCATTCCAATAGGACTTGTGTCAGGCTGGTATCGGAGCTACCTAGGAGGATCGTGGCTGATAAGACTGACGTTTGGCAAGGCACTTTGGCATTAATGGTCCTCAAGACGTTGGAGACCATGGGTCCACTGCACGGATATGGCATCGCTCGACGCATTGAGCAGACTAGCGGCGACGCGCTGGCGGTGAACTATGGAACGCTCTATCCGGCGCTGCTCAAGCTGGAGCAGGAAGGCTACATTTCGGCCAAGTGGGGAGTTTCGGACAACAATCGCCGGGCGAAGTACTACAGCCTGACGCGGGCTGGGAAAAAACAGGTGGAGAAAGAAGCGCAGCAGTGGGAGACGACTAGCGAGATTATTGCGCGGTTTTTGGCGCCAGAGAACCGGTTTTAAAACGGCACTGACTCCCTTACAGTCGCGGTTCGGTAACGTTCTCTAAACATGCCACATTCTTTCCGAACCGCGAGCGTAAGCGACCGGTGCTTCGGCGCGGCTCCGCTACCGAGCCGCGAGCGTTAGCGACCCCTTAGAGAGTTTCTAGAACTAGATGTTCGGGGTGGGAGTTGGCCGACGCAACCTCAAGAGCGAACGTCAGGACGCGGCGGGTTTCTAGAGGATCGATCAGGGCGTCCATGTGACCGCGCGCGGCGGCAAATCGGGCGTCCAGCCAGCGGTCGTAATCGGCGCGCGTTTTTTCGATGCGCTGCTTGAGATCGTCGGGGATCGGATGGCCGGCTGATTTTAGCTTCTCCAACTCGGGGCCGTGGACGGCCTGCACCGCGGAATCGCCCTCCATCACGCCTATGCGTGCGGTAGGCCAGCCGAAAGTGAAATTGGGATCGAAGCCTTGGCCGGCCATGGCGTAGTATCCCGCGCCGCTCGCATGATTGATAGTCAGGACGATCTTGGGTACGGTGGCGCAGGCCATGGTCTCAACCATTTCGGCGCCAGCGCGGATGATACCTTCTCGCTCCGCGTCAACGCCCACCATGAATCCGGAGACATCCTGGAAATAGACCAAAGGCAAGTTGTTGCGCTGCGCATTTTCGACAAAGTAGGATACTTTGCGCGCGGACTCGGTATAAACAATTCCACCGATGCGCGGGCCGGCTTCGGTTTTAAGAAACCCACGGCGATTCGCGATCAATCCCACGGGTCGGCCGGAAAGTTTGGCTTCCGCGCATAGCAGCTCGGGCGCGTAGTTGGGCTGGAATTCGAGATAATCGTCTCCGTCGAAAATTCGCTCGATCGCGTCTTCCATGTTGTACGGCAATCGATGATCGGGCGGCATCAGGTCGTAGAGTCCTTCGGCTGGCTTGGGAGGTGACGCGCCCTTCGAAGGAGCTTGCGGTGCGGGCATGGACCGAAATTTCTGGCGGATCAACTCGATACATGCGGCATCATCTTTCGCGGTGAAGTGCGCCACGCCGCTGGAAGATGTATGCATGCGCGCGCCGCCGAGTGATTCCGCATCCACCACCTGGCCCACAGCGCCTTTCACCAGGTTGGGCCCGCCGAGTCCCATAAAGCTGGTGCCTTCCACCATGATGATGACGTCTGAGAGCGCCGGAAGATACGCTCCACCCGCGATACAAGGGCCCATTACCGCGGAGATCTGCGGAACATGCAGCCGGCGGCGCATCAGCGAGTTGTAGTAGAAGATGCGAGCTGCGCCGTACTGGCCAGGGAAAATGCCGTCCTGCAGCGGCAGATTCACGCCCGCGGAATCCACCAGGTAGACGATGGGAACTCGATTGCGCATCGCGATTTCCTGCGCGCGCAGGATCTTGGTGATGGTCTCGGGCCACCATGCGCCGGCCTTGACAGTTGCATCATTGGCGACGATGACGGCTGGGCGGCCCTCGACTTTGCTGAGGCCCGTGACGACTCCAGCCGCCGGTGCCTGCCCGTCGTACTTATCATGCGCGATCAATAAGCCGACTTCGAGAAACATGGCGCCGGGATCGATCAATTGTGCGATTCGCTCGCGCGCCGTGAGCTTGCCATCACGATGTTGTTTTTCTATTTTCGCTGGTCCGCCGCCCTGGCGAAGCCGGTCCTCGAGGTCCTGGAGGCTCTCGACGAGTTGACGCATGCGGCTGGTGGCGGTGGGAGGCACGATTCCAGAATACAGAATCCGAGAGCCAGGAGCCAGAATTCAGAAGGAAAACCGCAGGCGGCAGGAGGCAGTGGACTGTCGGAGCTGAGCCGCGACCGTGAGGGAGTCGGTGCATTTTATTCGTGGCGCAGCGCGGTGATGGGATCTACTTTTGTGGCCCGGCGGGCTGGCCAGAAGGAAGCGAAGAGGCCTGCAAACAGCAGGAGGGCGGCAACGGCAATGAACGAGAGCGGATCGAAGGTGGATAGCTTGGAGACCTGGCTCGACAATACTCGCACCGATAGCAGGCTCCCGATGAGTCCCACCAGGATTCCCGCTGCCACCAGCTTCGCGCCGGACGCGAGAATCATTCCGATCACCTGAGAGAAACGCGCGCCCAGGGCCAGCCGGATACCTATCTCCTGCGTGCGCTGTGCCACCAAATTCGAGATGACACCATAGATTCCTGCTAACGCCAGCACCAATCCAATGCCGCCAAAAACGCCGAAGAGCAGCAGATTAAAGCGTGGACGCGAATAAATGTACTCGCTCAGCATCATCTCGACAGTCTCCACATCCGTTACGGGCTGATTCTCATTGACCTGGTACACTTGCGCTCGAACGGCGTTGGCAAGACCAGTAGGGGGCCCCGCGGTGGCTACTACCAGGTTGTCGGCCATGCCAAGAATCGTGTAGGGAAAATACAGCTCGGGGATGGTGTCGCTGTTTTGAACATCGTTTACCGCATCCTTGACGATGCCCACAATTTGAAGGGAATCATTGGCGAGATTCACGGGCGGTTTCGCAAATCTAGGTATTCGAACCAGACGTCCGACGGCATCCTGGCGGGCGCAGTAGCGCTGGACAAACGCGCGGTTCACAATCGCGACGTGATTGCGGTTAGCCACTTCGGAAGCCGTGAAGACGCGCCCGGCCACTAGAGAGATTCCCACTGCCTTGGTGTAGTTTTCATCGGTCTGATCCACTTGCACCGGGCGATCGTCCTGTTGCGCATTGCCGGGCATTTCCACAGGCAGCCGCCAATTCCAAAACGGGTGCAACCCGGTGTTGATGGAGGCTGCGGTCACGCCGGGAAGGGTATTAACTCGGCGCAGCAGTTCGGCGAGAAAGGCGTTCCAGCGTTCGTCGGGAAACTGATCCTGGGTCCCTGGAGTTGTCGCCGGAATACGCATGGTCAATAAGCGATCGGCGCGAATTCCCAAATCCAGATGCTCCATTGCGAACAACGTTCGAATCATAAGGCTGGCGCCCACCAGCAACATCAATGAGAGCGCAACTTCGCCTATCACCAGCCCGCCACGCAAGAGCTTTTGCCGCTTGCCACCGGCTAAACTCCTGCCAGTCTCTTTCAATGGCGTAGCGACGTCACGGCCGGAAACATGCAGTGCGGGAGCAAGCCCGGATATTATCGCCGCAGCGATGGAAACGCTGATCGTGAACATCAGTACGGCAAGGTTCATCTCGATCTTGGCTTCGTCCGGGATGGTATTCGGTGGAACCATCGCGATAATGCCTTTCAGCCCCGCATAGGAAACCAAAATTCCAAGTAGCCCGCCGCCCACGGCCAGAACCAGGCTCTCGGCCAGGAATTGGCGGATCAATCGCATCCGGCTAGCGCCAAGCGATGCACGGACAGCGATCTCTCGCTGACGGGCCGACGCTTTCGCCAATAGCAGATTCGACACGTTGACGCAGGCAATCAACAGAAGCAGGCCCACTGCGCCAAACAAAATCCAGAGCGCTTCACTAATGCCGCTCGGAAAAGTCTCCTTGAGCGACCGCAATTGGACACGCCATTGTTTCGGAAATGCGCTGGGATCTTGCCGCTGGAGGTCTTCGACAATGGGGCGCAAGTCGGCTTCTGCCTGCGCTTCGGTTACACCCCTTTTCACCCGCCCGAGCACGTGGACATCGTGGACATTCTCAGTAATCTCGCCTCGATGAAACACCACCGGGAGATAGACGTCGGCGCCGCGAAACATAAAGCGCTGCGGCATGACGGCAACAACAGTGCGGATTTTGTGGTTGAGATGGAGTTTGCGGCCGATAACATTCGGGTCGCCACCGAATTGACGCTGCCAGAATTTGTAGCCGAGGATGGCAATGGGCTCGGCCCCCGGCGCTCGATCAGCTTCGAGTGTCGCACGGCCGATGAGCGGAGGCACACCCATCACCGAGAATGTGTTCATGGAACAGTGGTTACCCCGCAGGCGGATGGGATCACCAGTTCCAGTCCACACGACATCGCTGATGGTGGATGCGATCAAGCCTTCAAAAATAGTGCTACGCTGCGCGAATTCCACGTACTGATCGGCGGTGTAGTAACCGAAGTTAGTGTGCCGGCCCGGTTCGAGAAGAGCGATGGTCGCCAGGTGGTCAACATCTTTGTAGGGGAAGGGGTCCAGAATGACGGCATAGACCACGCTGTACATGGCCGTGCTGGCGCCGATGCCCAGGGCAAGCGAGCTGGCCGCTATTATGGCGAAGCCCGGGCTCTTAGTGAGGTTGCGGATGCCGAACCGTATGTCGGCCAAAGCTTGCTCGATCCAGAGGAAAAGACTCATGAGGCCTCTCGCTGCGTCCAGGATAGCTTACCGATTGCCAAGGCGGAAGCTTGCCAATCCGGGATTACCAACTGCCTGGGGCGCTTAGGTTCAGGGTGCGGACTACTGGTTCGGGCTGGTCTTCGAAGATTAGGGTGAAGCCTTCTTCTAAGTATCGATTCCGATAGAAGTATGCGATGGCTACCAGTGCCCAGCCTAGTCCGTAGAAGCCGGTCATTCGGAGGGGACGATCCAGGATCCAGGCTTCGAGCGACGCCATGCTGTAGGCGTACGTCGCAAAACCCAGCCAGTAGACGAACCAAAGCGCGGTGATGTTAGATTTTCCTGGAAGGTATGAGCAGGTGAATGGAATTCTGTGGAACTTGACCAGCAGTAGTTCGATCAACAGCAAGGAAAGCGCGATATCGAAGAATGTGTGGAAGAGTGCGATTGGCCAGCCCCACAGAAAAACGTAGATCGGCGCCAGGGCTGCGAACAGAGGCAGCACTCCGAAAACGAACATGGCTTTTCGCACTCCGGAAAGACATTCTTTGCGGCCGTCGGCTTCCGAGAGTTGGAACACCCAGTTCGCCTTTAGTTCGGCGGGGATCGCAAAAACCACGCGCATTCCCGACAAGACAAAGAATGAAACGATGAGTGGGATCGAGAGCAGCGAAGCGTTGGGCGCATCGAGTACGGGGGTTCCGGTCCGTGAGAAGACGCCAACCAGCGCTTGCAGCATGAGCGCAAATCCCACGCCGACGTAAGCTGCCAGGTACAGCCAGTGTTTGCGGCTGCGCACCATGGTTTTGCCAGTGAAATAGAACGAGGCTTGTTCGAGCGGGTTCGGAACGATGAAGCGGTTGGCTGCTGCACAAAGCATTGTGGAGACCCGGCTAGGCGCAACATCCAAAATCTCCTCGGATTCAAGCGACCGCTTTACGTGGCGCTTGTAGCTGAGCGCGTAGGACAGGGCGGAGGCTATCAATACGATTTCGAGCGCCCGCAGCGCGATCTCGCGGCAGCCTGCCAACGGTTCTGGCTGGCCCAACATGGATTCATAGAGCCCGAGAAACCACATTGGCGGAAAGAAATATAGCAGTTGCCGATTCTTGGCGGAGTGAATCAGGGACGAGGTATCCAGAAAAAGCAGCAACATCATGAGCAGGGCGAGGACGGCGAGAAGTTGCACGTAGGTGGAGACGCGGCGGAACGCCCGAAAGCTGAGCACGTTCATCAGAATGCCTTGTAGCGCGACGAAAAAGAAAAACGTGCAGGATGTAGCCGCCAACATCACTGTGGCATGAACGGCCATCGATCCTAAAACGCCCATGAACATTGCGTAGCGGCCCATCGCGACGAAGGGATAAAGAAATGTGTGGATGGCGTTGGTGGCCACGAAAAACATCACGACGAAGGCACACAGCGAGACGATCTTCGCCGCAAAGATGCTGGGCAAATTGATGGGTAGTGGAATCAGGATAGTGAAATCGCGGCGGTCGGGAAACAGGGCGTCCCATTCCAGCACGGTCACGAATCCCATCACGGCCATGGAAAATGTGATGAAGAACATCTTGTCTGAAAGTGACGCCGCTTCGGCCACTTTGGGAGGCACAAATACCAGCATGGTGTACTTGGGCATCAACCAGAAGCAGATCAAACCAGGCGCGGCGAGCAGTCCGATCACTTTGCTGATGGTGGCGTGAACCTCGCCCTGAGTGGACACCAGCTCGTTGTCGAAGAACCGGCCGAAGAAGTGACGGATCAGCACTCCGAATAGATCACGCATAAGCGCGCATCACTTCGACGATGTTGTTCGCCACTTGCTCGGCATCCTCTTGCACCACCAGTTGCGCGAAGATCTGTTCCAGCGAGGCAAGCTGCATCAGATTACGCAGGCTTTCGACGGAATCGTCCGCCACTACTTTGCCTTTGTGGAGAATGATGACGGACGAGCAGACCTTTTCCACCACTTCCAATACATGCGAGCTATAGAGAATGATCTTGCCTGCCGCGGACAGCGATTTCACCAGGTTCTTGAAGACCAGCGCGGAGGTGACGTCGAGGCCGGACAGCGGCTCGTCGAAAATCAAAACCTGTGGATTGTGTAGCAGAGCGGCGCAAATGAGGATACGCTGCTTCATCCCTTTTGAGTAAGAGGAGATCAGCGAATGCCGGTGAGGATGCATACCAAACAATTGCATCAGCTCGTTGATTTTTTTGTCGGTGGCCCGTTGCGCGAGAGATCGCAGGCGGCCGATCAGTTGCAAGTATTCGCGGCCGGTCAAATACGGATAAATGTAAGGGACTTCGGGAACGTGCCCGATAGCGCGCTTATATTCGATGATATTTTCCCGGATATCGCGGCCATTGAAATAAATGTGGCCGCGGGTGGGCTCGAGCAACCCAATCAACATGTTGACCGTGGTGGTTTTGCCGGAGCCGTTGGGGCCGAGATAGCCCAGCACTTCGCGCGGCCGGATAGCAAAGCTGACGCCTTCGACGGCGGGAATGCTGGTGTAGTATTTGGTGAGGTCGCGGACTTCGAGCATGTGCCTCCGTGGTGGTTAGACACCGGGGACGAGCGGGGAGTTCCCGCTGCGGCGCGACTAGGAGGGAGTGCCCATGGGCCTGCTGGCCCACCAAAGGTTAAAGACGCCTGTGGCGCACGCTTCTTCAACCGAGCGTGGGAGATCGTGGTAGCGCTTCCTCCCGGTCGCGGTTCGGAATCGGCTTACGTGGTCTGTTCCTGAGCGCGGGAGGCTAGTGCGGCATCTTCGGTTGCGTAGTCGAACTGCTTCGGATCGATTGCAGCCGGCGGATTGGCGCGCTCCCAGGCGATGGTTCGTTCCAGGGCTATGTCGAACGGAATCGGTTCGCGGTATCCCAGTTCTTCGCGGATTCGCGCACTGCTCGCGGTCCAGTGTTGGGCCGCATTGTACGGAATTTGAAGATGGGCCGGAGTTTGCTCTTTCGGCAGGACGAGGACCGTCCCCTTCCATCCCGCGGCTCGACCGACGTGCTGCGTCCATTCGAACTCCGAAAAGGCTTGCAGCTCTGCGATGTTGTAGATACGTCCGGCGGCTTGCGGAGAAGTTACCGCCAAAGTGATCGCAGCGGCGACGTTCTCGACATAGCCACGCAGGCCGCGCCAGTGGGCTAATTCTTCCTGCAGCAGAATGGCCGGGCGGCCATCGTCGATTCGCTTCAAGAATGGATGCAGCCGGTGGAGCGGGTCGCCCGGTCCATAAATCATGGGAAGGCGCAACACCGTGCCACGGATCTCGGAATCACCCATCACTACTTGTTCCACCGGGATTTTGTCGTAATCGTCGTCGAGCCAAGAGAAAACTTTACGCAACATCGTCAGCGCTTCGGGGGGATAAGGGCGCCGGTGCGTCCGCAACTCGGATTCTTCCGTGAGCGGAACAGATTGAAGCGGGCCTGGTTCCAATCCGTGCAAGATACCGGCGGCGCGATACACGTCGCCGCTGCTTAATGCGACCACGCGGCCGGTGATGCCGCGCGTGGCGTTCATTAGCTCACTAGCCTGGCGCTCGCTCGAAAGAATAAAATCCACGACGACGTCGGGCGCGAAACTGCGAAACTCGGATGCGGAGTGGGCCAATGCTTCGCGATCACCAAGGATCTCGCGCGCGCTCTCCGGCAAGGCGTTCTTGGCTTGTCCGCGGTGAAACACGGCTATCTGATGGCCTTGCTCGGTGAGTTGGCGGGCGACGTGGGGCCCGATGAATCCGCTGCCGCCGATCAGGAGGACCTTCACGCAATTAATGTAACACTCGCACTTCGGAGCTCACATGGCAGGCCGGGGACTTGCTCCACTGCTATTCTGATTCCATGCTGGGCATCGATCCACGGGCGGCGCGGGCGGCGTGGACCGTCTTCCTTATCGCGCTGGTGGTTGCCGCGGCCTACACGGTCCGCGTGACGCTGGTGGTTTTCATGATCGCGCTGCTGTTCGCTTATCTATTGACTCCGGTGGTGGAACTGGTCCAGCGCTTTACGCCGAAGCGGATTTCGCCGCGAGTGGCGCTGGTGATCGTTTACCTGGCGCTGATCGGTGTTATCGTGGCGCTGGCGGTCACGGTTGGGTCACGCATCGTCGACGAGGCTAATAACCTGGCGACGCGGCTTCCGGATCTGCTGAAGAATCGGGCCTGGATCAACCAGATTCCGTTGCCCGAGTGGCTGGAGCCGGTTCGCGCCAGGATTGCCCAGATGCTGCAAACTGAACTCGACAATGGCGGTCAGGACATCCTGCCGTACGTGAGGAGCCTGGGCGGGCAGCTTCTCTCTGGAGCGAAATATCTGGTGTACGTGGTTCTGGTTCCGATTCTTGCGTTCTTTTTTCTGAAGGACGGGCGCGGGATGCGTGAGCACTTCGTCGCTGGGCTGGCGGCGGAAAAACAACGCTTGATAGTAGAGGAGATTCTGGAAGATATCAACCGGCTGCTGGGCGAATACATTCGCGCCCTGGTGCTGTTGTCGGTTTCGAGCTTCATCTGCTACAGCATTTTCTTCGGCGTCACGGGTGCTCCTTATGCCGTTCTGCTGGCGTGTATCGCGGCGATGGGCGAATTTCTTCCCGTAGTTGGACCGGCGGCAGCGGGTGCGATCGCGCTGGTGGTGACAGGGCTAGCCGGGTACACTCATCTGCTGGCTCTCGTAATTTTCTGGATCATTTTCCGAATGTTTCAGGACTACGTGGTATCGCCCTACTTGATGGGCAAGGGCGTGGAGCTGAATCCGGTGCTGGTGCTATTCGGCGTGCTGGCGGGCGAGCAGATTGCCGGAGTTACGGGCATGTTCTTTTCGGTTCCCGTGATCGCGACGCTGCGGGTATTGTTCGTCCGCTATCGGCGCGCGCGGGGCGGCGAGTTGGTGGCGCCTGTGAGCCGGGGATGAAGCTGTTCTGGCTAATAGCGTGCCCACTCACATTGACCGCTCATATGGTAAGCATGAGCACCGGCGAGCTGAAGGTGGATGGAAATCATGCGCATTACGAATTGCGCATCCCTATGTATGAGGTGGCGCACGTACGCGAGCCGGAGCACACGCTGCTGGATCACATTCGCTTCAAGAGCGGCGGTGCTTGGGGGCGGGCGTCCGCGCAGAGTTGCAAGGATGAACAAGGAGCTTACGTTTGCACGGCCGATTACGAGTTCCCCGCCCTGGTGGACGAATTGGAAGTGGAGTGCACGTTTCCGTCCGTTACGGTACCTAATCACGTGCACCTGCTGCGGGCTTATTTGGGAGATAAAACAGATCAAGCCGTGTTTGATTTGTCGTTCACCACGGCTGAGATGCGCTTCCGGCCGCCCACGGTGTTTGAGACTTCGCTTCACGCACTCGCGGCTGGATTCATGCGGGCCGCCGGTGGCCTCGCGCCCCTTTTGTTCCTGGCGAGTTTAGTATTGGCCGCGCGTAGCCGGCGGGAGCTGGTTACGCTCACTGCGGCGTTTCTTGCGGCGGAGTGCTTGGCTTGCGCGATCGCTCCCAAAATTTCTTTACCGCTATCGCCGCGGTTCATTGAGGCTGCTGCCGCGCTCACCATCGCGTATCTCGCGTTCGAAATTATTCTGCTGCCGAACTCGGGGCTGCGCTGGCTGGTGGTGGGAGTGCTGGGATTATTTCACGGCGCTTATTTTTCGATTTTTCTCGCCGAGAGTGGATATCATGCCGTTACATTCTTGGCAGGCGTTGCGGCGGCGGAGGTGTTATTGATCGCGGTGTTCGCCTTGGCACTGCGGCAACTCTCGCGCCTTCGCTGGATGAAGCGAGTTGTGCCGGTTGGCGCGACCGTGTTGTTGACGGTGGGCCTGGTTTGGTTCCTGGTGCGGAGTATCCGGCCCTAACGAAAGTTCCGTTTACGGCCGAATAGTAGATTGTGCCGGACTGTCGTTCGAAGCGGGGTTTCGTCCTAATTGCTACCTCGATCGCGCTGGTGATTCTCATTGCCCTGGCGGGACTGGGAATCGACATGGGCCGTATGTATCTCATTAAGAGCGAGTTACAGGCGTTCGCCGATGCCGCTGCCTTGAGCGCTGCGCTCCGGCTGGATGGGAGCGAGCAGGGGATCGAAGGCGCGCGTCAGGCTCCAGCAGAACTGGCGGCTGGGCCGAACGCGATGAAGTGGGACATGGGTACGCGCGCCATTACCGAAACTTCGACCAGTTTTGCGAAGGGAGAAACTGCGCCGGATCCGAAGACCTGGCAGGTGGATCCGAAGAGCGCTTCCGAGCTCCGTTTCGTGCGAGTGGTGGCGAGCGCGCAAGCGCCCGTGATCTTCTTGCGAGCGTTTCAACCGATGAAGACCGATGCGACGCTAGTGGCTGCGTCGAGCGTGGCGGTGAAGACGCCGCAAAGCGCGAGGCTCATCCAATGATAGTGCGGACGTCGCGAACGGGTAGCGCGCTGATTGAATTTGCAGCGGCGCTGATCTTGTTGTCCGGAATGTTCACCGGAATTTTTCAAGTCGGGTACACATTCTTTACTTACACCACGCTGGTGAATGCGGTGCGGGCTGGGGCGCGCTATGCATCGTTGCAAGCTGGAAATTCGAATGTCGCCGAGCCCCAGTTTTCGAAGTCGGTTGTAAATATGGTTGTTTACGGAGAGCCACGGCCGGCGGTGGATGCGAAGCCGGTAGTGCGCGGGCTCGTCCCGGGCAACGTCGAACTGTTTCTTGGACCAACATCCGCTACCGTGAGCGTGCGGGGTTTCGAGATCGATGCGATATTCACGAAAGTTGCGCTGGCGGGGCGTCCGACGGTCACGTTTCCGTTTACCGGCGGAGGGGCGAAATGAGAAGGCGCGGTCAGTCGCTAGTAGAGACCACGTTGATTCTCGCGGCGTTTATGGGATTGATTCTCGGAATGGTTGGCGTGGGCCAGATGCTGTTCGTGCGGCAGGCGCTGGCTGAGCGGGCGCAGGATGCCGCGCGTTGGGGCGCGGTAAATAGTTATAACGCCCCGGCAATTCGGAATCTGGTGCTCTACGGGACGGCTACTCCGTCAGACGGCGCGATCGCGTTCGGCGGATTGGAACCGTCGGAAGTTGTGGTGGGGAATCCGGGCTGTCCAGGTGTGGATTGCCGCGTGAGCGTGGCAATTCCGGGGCATGGGATTCAGAGCACGGAGCCGGTGGAGGGGTTTTAGGGGCTAGAACTTGCGCAGGCTGCGGAACGCCGTTTCCATGGTGGCTTTCTGTCGATCCAGCTGAACATTGATCCGATCAAGACGTTCGATGAGACGCGCAAATCCCTGGCGCATCTCGCGGCGTAAGTTGTCGCAGACACCGGAGATCGACTTTTCAAGCTGTGAGATCGACTCTGCAAGCCGCTCGTTGTTGGGGCTCATGTTATTGCTTACCTGGATCAGCTTTGAACGGGTTCACTACGGTTACCCCGGCAAATCGCCGTCCAGTCTGAAAGTCCTCGCTCAACAGCCATCGGCATCCGACGCGTTCGGCCGCCGCAACAATCATCGAATCCCAATACGTTATTTGAGCTTCGTCCATCCAAAACCATGCTCGCTCGAACAACCCTAGCGTAACATCGGGCGGGTGCCACTTTGCCCAGGCGTTGACTGCGATGCGCGCCTGATCCGGCGGCACGCCGAACTTCCGCACGGCGTTGTAGTAGAACTCTTGCAGAACCTGCCAGGATATATATGCCGCCGTACTCTGCCAGAGCCAGTCTATCCACAGTAGAGCTTGTCTTCTTTTGGCGTCGTCTTTTGGTTCGAACGTGTATAACAAAACGTTCGTATCGACGAAGAACCTATCGCCGTTCATGCGCTTCTTCTCGAGTGAATCGGTTGGAAGCGGAAGCGTCCAGTTTTATGTCGAGCTTTTTCCACTGCTCGTAAGCTTGCCAGTATTCGTCGGACGCGCGCATTTCGCGATCCAACAGGCGGGCGACCAGCTTGGATACAGACGTATTTTCGTCGGCAGCCTTTCTACGTGCCCAACGGGCAAGCTCTTCGTCGAGACTGATCGTGACGTTCTTCACAGGATCAGTGTAACACGAATGCTGGGCCGCAAAAACGCTTGGTGACTTGTTCTCTACAATTGGTATACTTGTACCAATTTGTATATGCTATGAACAAGACGATTTACCTTCCGGATGAAGAGGCTGAAACCTGGGAGAAAGCTCGCAGATTGGCAAATGATCGACTTTCGCCAGTACTCTTGAAAGCCCTCAAAGAATACGTAGCCGCCAAAGAGGCAGAGGCTAAGGGCTTCGAGCGTATCCAGGTCGAATTCGAAGATAGCGACGATAACAGACTTCCCAAGATAAAGGCTTTCCATGGGAAATGGATCTTTAGCCCATCCAAACCGCTGGAAATGTGGAATGAGGAAGGTACCGAGAGTGATGTCTATTGCGTAGCCGTGACTGCCAAAGGCAATGTTGTTGTGTTTATGTGGGAAACGGCAGAGAGCGACGGTGAACGCTACACACGAAAGCGTAGATTCCTGGTCTTTTCTTCCTTTGAGGAAGCCGCCCGCGATCACGACGTGAACTTCGCGATTCGCCAAGCCATAAAGCAGCGAGGAGTGCCCGTCGAAGAACTCGACATCTAGCGCATCAACATCCGCAGCGGACCCACCCTTCCACAAGGTGGGGAGCCAGCCTCTTCCTTGGCCCGGAAGAGGCTGGCTCAGAATCGGATATTACTCCGCCAGCGTGTCTTCCACTGGCGCGGGCTCTTCGGTCAGGCCGCCGGTATAGACCGTGCGGGCTTCGTCTTCGTAGCCGCCCAGGTCGCCGGTGAGCGATACTTCTTCTGCGATGGGCTCTTCTTCCACCACGTCTTCGCCTGCGATCTTCACGTTGCGATAGTATTCCATGCCGGTTCCGGCTGGGATCAACCGCCCCATGATGACGTTTTCCTTGAGGCCGCGCAGATAGTCTACCTTGCCGTTGATGGCGGCTTCGGTCAACACGCGCGTGGTTTCCTGGAAAGACGCAGCTGAAATGAACGAATCGGTTGAGAGCGATGCCTTGGTGATTCCTAGCAGCACCGGTTTACCGCCGGCCGGCTTTCCACCCGCTTCCTCCACGCGATTGTTCTCTTCGCGGAACTTGAACTTGTCCACCACTTCTTCCGGCAGGAACTCGGTGTCGCCGATATCGTCCACCTTCACCCAGCGCATCATCTGACGCGAGATCACTTCCAGGTGCTTGTCGTTGATATTGACGCCCTGCAGACGATAGACTTCCTGGATTTCGTTCACCAGGTATTTCTGCAGTTCCTTTTCGCCGAGCACGGCCAGGATGTCGTGCGGATTGCGCGGGCCATCCATCAACGGATCGCCGGCCTTCACGCGTTCGCCTTCCTGAACGTTGATGTGTACGCCGCGCGGAATGTTGTAATCCTTCTGCTCGCCGTCATCGGCGGTGATGCTGATCTTGCGCATGCCCTTGGCGACTTCGCCGTAGCGCACCACGCCGTTGATCTCGGCGATGATGGCGGTCTCGCGCGGTTTGCGCGCTTCGAACAACTCCACCACGCGCGGCAGACCGCCGGTGATGTCCTTGGTCTTGGTGGTGGCACGCGGGATCTTGGCGAGCACGTCGCCGGCGTGGACCAGATCGTCATGGTTGACCATGAGGTGAGCGTG
>DASYNU010000166.1:0-46309 GCA_036008345.1 Bryobacteraceae bacterium | reverse complement strand
CGCGCGATGACGACCACCGTGAACGACATACAGCGAATCGAAGCGACCGCGTACAACGGAGTCGGGCTGATCCGCGTTTACATGCAGCCGGGGACGAACGTAGATCTGGCTGTCGCGCAAGTAACCGCCGTCAGCCAGACGTTGCTTCGGACCATGCCGCCCGGCATTTTCCCACCGCTGATCGTCCAGACCGATGCTTCCAGCGTTCCGATACTTCAATTGGGTCTTAGCAGCAGCACGCTTACCGAGCAGCAACTGTACGATTACGGCCAGAATTTCGTTCGAACGCGCCTGGCAACCATACCGGGGATCTCCGTGCCTCTCCCCTACGGCGGCAAAGTCCGGACAGTGATGGTGGACCTGGATCCGGATGCGTTGTACGGAAAGGGCCTCTCAGCCACCGACGTTTCGAACGCGTTGAATCTACAAAATCTGATTCTTCCAACCGGCACCGTGAAGGTGGGGACGCGCGAATACCTGATCCGGCTCAACAGCAGCCCTGAACTGATATCGGCGATGAACGACATGCCGATTAAGACCGTTAATGGCAACCCGGTGTACTTCCACGACATCGCAACGGTCCGGGACGGCTATCAGGTACAGACCAACATAGTTCGCATCAATGGCGGCCTCTCTTCGCTGCTGACTGTCTTGCGGCATGGCGGCGCATCCACATTGGCGGTGGTGCAGAACGTGAAGAACCTGCTGCCGAAGATAGAAGCGTCGCTTCCGCCGGCGCTGAATATTAGCCAACTCTTCGATCAGTCATTGTTCGTGAAAGCCGCGGTTACGGGAGTGGTCCGCGAGGCGAGCATCGCGGCAATACTGACCGCGCTAATGATTCTGCTGTTCCTCGGCAGTTGGCGCAGCACGCTGATCGTCTGCATTTCGATTCCCCTTTCGATCCTCACCTCCCTCACGGTCCTGGGGCTTCTCGGGGAGACCATCAACGTGATGACGTTAGGGGGCCTGGCGCTGGCTGTCGGAATTCTGGTGGACGACGCCACGGTTGAAATCGAAAACGTACATCGCAACATGGGAATGAAAGGCAAGACGCTGGTGCGCGCTATTTTGGATGGCGCGCAAGAGATCGCGATACCGGCGTTTGTTTCGACCCTCTGTATCTGTATTGTGTTCGTTCCCGTGCTCATGCTATCCGGCGCGGCGAAATACCTGTTCACACCATTGGCCATGGGCGTGGTGTTCGCCATGCTGACGTCTTACTTGCTGACCCGCACGGTGGTGCCCACCATGGTTCACTATCTCCTCGAATCGGAGATGGATCTTTACCAGGAGGGTGAGGGGGCGGACACGCAGGCTTCCCAATCCGCCGGTGCTATCTGGCGCGTTCACCAGGCTTTCGATCGGAAATTCGAGAAATTTCGAGACGGCTATCACCGCCTGCTCGAACAGGTGCTCGCTCACCGCATCATCGCCGGTGGAGCATTTCTTGCCTTTGCGCTGGTCTCGGTTGGGTTGATCGCCATCGTCGGCCAGAACTTTTTCCCCTACGTCGACGCCGGACAAATGCGGCTGCACGTCCGCACTCCCACCGGGACTCGAATCGAGGAGGCTGCGGCTACGTTCGCGTCCATCGAGAATGAGATTCGTCAGGTCATTCCAGCCCAGGAACTCGATTCCATTCTTGACAATATCGGGCTGCCGAACTCCGGCATCAACCTGGCCTTCAGCGATAGCATCACCAACGGCAACGGTGACGGCGAGATTTTGATCTCGTTGAAGGAGGATCATCATCCGACGCTCGAGTACACCAGGAAGCTTCGGAATACCCTGGCGGCGAAGTTTCCCGCCGAGACCTTCTTCTTCCAGGCAGCCGATATCACCAGTGAGATTCTCAACTTTGGTCTGCCGGCTCCCGTGGACGTTCAGGTGATTGGTAACAATCTCAACCAAAACGCTCCGATCGCGCAGAAACTTCAGAAGGAAATAGCGGGACTTCCCGGGGCAGTGGATGTTTTTGTCCGCCAGCGTCTGGATTACCCGACGGTGGACGTAAACGTCGACCGGATTCTGGCGAATGAATCCGGCCTGACCCAGAGAGACGTGGCGAGCAGCCTGCTTATTTCGCTATCGGCCAGCGGCCAGGTTGCGCCGAATCAGTGGCTGGATCCGCAGAACGGCGTGAACTACCAGGTTGCGGCGCAGACCCCACAATATAAGATCGATACCTTTGAAGCTATGCGGCGCACGCCGATTTCGCCACCCGCCGGCGGAGCGACGCAGTTGCTGTACAACCTCGCCGGGTTGAAAAGAAACAACTCACCCGAAATTGAAAGTCATTACGATATTCAACCCGTCATCGACATCTTTGCCAGCCCGGACAAGCGCGATTTAGGCGGTCTCGCGGCGGACATCGAAAAGATTATTGCCAAAATGCTCCCGACGCTCCCCCGCGGAACCTCAATTGAGCTGCGCGGCCAGGTGGACACCATGCGGACCTCTTTCAGCCGCCTGGGCCTGGGAATGATCTTCGCGGTGGTACTGGTCTATCTGGTGATGGCGGTCAATTTTCAATCCTGGCTAGATCCTTTCATCATCCTGATGGCGCTCCCAGGAGCAATGGCGGGCATGTTATGGATGCTGTACCTGACGCGAACCACGCTCAGCGTTCCCGCGCTCATGGGGGCGATCATGGGCATCGGCGTTGCGACGGCGAACAGTATCCTGCTGGTTACGTTCGCCAATGACGAGCGGGCAACTGGAAAAAACGCTATGGAGTCCGCTCTCTCGGCAGGGTTCACAAGAATCCGGCCAGTCACGATGACGGCCCTGGCGATGATCATTGGCATGCTTCCGATGGCATTCGCCCTCGGCGAGGGTGGCGAACAGAACGCACCATTGGGGAGAGCGGTCATAGGCGGGCTGCTATTCGCAACGCCTACGACGTTATTCTTTGTACCGATAGTTTACACACTGCTTCGAAAGAAAGCGCCTGTGAATATGGATCACCAGATTGCAGTAGAGGCCGGCGAGGTTCCCGAGTCATGAGCACGCATCGAGGGTGGTTGGGGAAGCCGTTGGCCGCCGTGGCGATTCTAGGTGCGGCCGCCGCTATCTACCTGTTAGGGTATTTGCCACGAGAGCGGACCATGAAACAGATCGAGGCTGCCGCACGCATCCGCAGGATCACACCACCCTTGGTTAATTCCGCCGTAGTCAAGCGCGCGGCGCCGAGCACCGAATTACTTTTGCCGGGAAATATCACGCCCATCACGGAAGCGTACATTTACGCCCGGGCCGCGGGCTATTTGAAGCGGCGTTATGTCGATATCGGCGATCGTGTTCGCACCGGCCAAAAGCTGGCGGATATCGAGGCGCCGGATCTCGATCAACAGGTATCCCAGGCGGAAGCTGCGCTGGCGCAAGCCCAGGGACAGCTCGGCCAGGCGCAAGCCTTGCTCGAGCAACTCATCGCAACGCGCGATCTGGCAGAGATCACCTGGCAGAGATACAAAGTTCTGACCGCCGACGGCGCGGTGTCGCGGCAGGATGGTGATAATCAATCCACTGCAGCCAAAACATCGCAGGCCAACGTCGCTGCCCAGCAAAAGACCGTGCGGGCCACCGAGGAATTCGTCCGGGCCAGCAAGGCGACGTTGGACCGTCTATCGACGCTTCAGGGTTACGAGCGAATCACGGCACCATTCGACGGCGTCATCACAGCGCGGAACGTGGATGTCGGTGCGCTGATTTCCGCCACCGGATCCACTCTCGGGCCTGCGCGCGCTAATGCTGCCGCGCCGTCTGACGTTCCCAGTGGAGGAGAAATCTTTCGCCTAGCGGAGATAGGGAAGCTTCGTATTCTGATCGGGGTTCCGCAAACCAATGCGCCGGGTGTGCGGGTGGGCCAGACCGCGACGGTCGGCGTCCAGCAAATCCCCAGTCTGAGCTTCAAAGGCAATGTTACGCGCACATCCAGCTCGCTGGACGCTCAGTCCAGGACACTGCTGACGGAAGTCGACGTGGATAATCCCAAGGGGGTGCTGCTGCCGGGAATGTACGCAATGGTGTCGTTTGTTACGGACCGAATCGATCCTCCGTTTCTGGTGCCGGACGCGGCTCTGGTGGTCAGATCGAGCGGCACCGTCTTGGCTGTGCTGCAACCATTGACCCCTGACGAGCAGCAAAAAATCAGCGCCGGCGGAATCGACCAGGCGACGCTCGCCCGCGTCAGGCGCGTTCACTTCCAGAGCGTGGATCCAGGCCGCGATTATGGAATCGAGTTGGAGATTGTGAATGGTCTCAGCGCAGGCGAAGAAGTTGTCGTCGATCCAAGCGACGTCGTCCAGGAGGGCGCACTCGTTCAAATCGCAGCTAAGAATTCAGGTCCAAGGGCAGCGCAATGAAAGGTTGGTTTCAAGCCTTAGTTCTGATGTTGGCTGTTCCTGTACTTGGAGAAGCGCAGACTAGCTTCCTGGGGAACGCCTTCATTCGCCCGTACGAAGTGAGGCCGGTTCCACCGGTGAACCTCAAGAATTCGGAGCGGATTTTCGTTTTGATGCGCGCCGGCCAGTTGTATCTTTCATTGGCGGATGCGATCGCCTTGGCTCTGGAGAACAATCTGGATATCGAGGTGGAGCGATATCTCCCGCGAATCGCGCAGACCGACATCGGCCGCGCCAAAGGCGGCGGGTTACTACGCGGGGTGAGCCTGTTGGTCAACGAGCCGCCTCCCGGAATCGGCGGACCGAGCGGCCCGCTGCTTACCACTCTTACCACTAGTTCTACACCGGCGCCAACGGTGAACACCAATCTCTCAGACGTCGCGCTGATCACCCAGCAACAGAACGACCTATCGGTGACAGGCGCGATTCCGTTTTCCGCCGGTTCAGCTATTCCGCAATATGATCCGTCTTTTTCGGAACAGTTCAACTGGGCTCATCAAAGCACTCCGGAATACAATCCGCTGATAACCGGGGCGTCGAACTGGCTGGTTTCAAATAATCTCAACGGCAACGTGGGATGGACCCAAGGTTTTTCGCCCGGCACGCAGCTCAATATGACGTTCGACGATACCCGATTAACGACCAACGCCGCCCGTTACACGTACGATCCGATCCTGAATTCAAGTCTGGGATTTACTATCACGCAGCCGCTGCTGCGCGGCTTCGGAATCGAGTTGAATCGCCGATTCATTCACATCGCCAAGAACAACGAAAAGATCGCCGACCTGGTATTCCGGCAACAGGTCATCGACACGGTGGCCGGCATCGCCAGGCTGTATACGGACCTGGTGAGTCTGAATGAAGACGTCAAGGTGAAGCGCGAATCAATGCGGCTGGCGGAGCGGTTATATGCGGACAACAAGAACAAAGTTCAACAGGGCGAGCAAGCGCCGATCGAGGTAACTCGAGCGCAGGCTCAAGTTGCATCCACTCGGCAGGCGCTGATTTCGGCCGAGGGCCTGGTTCAGCAGCAGGAGCTCATCGTTAAGACAGCCATCACCCGCGGCGGCCTGGCGAATCCTGCCATCCGCGCAGCCAATATTATCGCGACAGACACGGTGACCGTTCCCGAGACCGAATCCGGACCGCCTGTCGAGGATCTGATCGGCGAAGCCTTGCGAGACCGGCCCGATTTGGCTCAGGCGGGCATACAGGTGGAAAATTCTCAGATCAGCTTGAAGGGTTCGCTTAACGCTCTGCGGCCGGAGTTGGATGTAGTTGGAACAGTCCAGAATGGCGGACTTTCCGGCGATGTAAATGCGCCTGGGGCAGCGCTTACGCCCGGCGCGGCGCTTTATCCGGGTGGCAATGGAACCGCGCTGGGACAGATCTTCAGGAATAATTTCCCCACCTACGCTGTCGGCCTGCAATTGACGCTACCGTTGCGCAATCGCGTGGCTCAGGCGGATGCCGTTCGCGACCAACTGCAAGTCCGGCAGACTCAGTTGCGACGTCAACAGTTCGAGGATCAGGTTCGTCTGGAAGTCGCCGACGCTTATGTCGCCATGCAACAGGCTCGTGCGGCTTACGATGCCGCAGTCCAGAGCCGCGTTCTTCAGCAGCAATCCGTGAAAGTGGAACAGGAGACTTTTGACGTAGGACTTGCGACGAATTATCTCGTGATCCAATATCAAACCTATCTGGCACAGGCGCAGTCGAGTGAAGTTGCCGCGAAGGGGGCCTACGCAAAGGCGAAGATTGCCCTCGATCGCGCCACAGCGAACACCCTCGAAGTGAATCAGGTATCTATTCAGGAAGCTCAAAGCGGCCGGGTAACCCGTCCACCGCAAATTCCCAAACCGTAAACAGAAAGAAAACCAGTTCGAGGAGGAACTTTGAAAACGCACTACGCTTGGGTGGCAGGAACAGCCTTGGCCGGGTTGATCGCGGCGACAACAGCACTTCGTTCCGGGGAGGCAGACAACCCAACCGGCCGGGATCCAATTCCACCCGCAGCCCGAAAAGAGATCCAGTCTGTGGAGCTGGAGATTGACCGCATCGAGGCCGAATCACTCAACCGGGCGCAGCCGGCCATGTTGGACCGCTTTCAGCAAATCACACTGCTTGGCAAGATAATCTTCTACGACAAATACCTTTCAGTAAATAGCAACGAGGCGTGCAGCTTCTGCCACATGCCCGAGACCGGATTCACCGGACCGGTCAGCGCTCTCAACCAGACCACCGCAGCTTACCCTGGCTCTGTTCGGACGCGCTTCAGCGGACGAAAGCCTCAATCTCATACCTACGCGGGTTACGCACCGGTGCTGCATTACAATCTCGAACAAGGTGATTTTGTCGGCGGCCAGTTTTGGGATATGCGCGCCACTGGCCTGCGGCTGGACAGCGCGCTCGCCGAGCAAGCACAAGGTCCTCCGCTCAATCCTGTCGAGATGGGCTTGATTGACCCGGCGTGCATGGTGTATCGAATGTCCCGGCGGCCCTACCGCTCGATGGCGGAAATGCTTTGGGGAGCACAAGCGTTTGCAGTCCAGTGGCCGGCGAACGCAGCGCAGGTGTGCAATCGTCCGGGTCCCGCGCCGGATTCGGATCCTTTGCCGCTGCATCTGGAAGCCGTCGATCGAGGAATTGCACAAACTACGTTCGATCGAATCGCCGAAGCGATCGCGACTTTCGAGGGTTCGCCTGAAGTGGCGCCATTTTCTTCCAAGTACGACTATGTCATGGCCGGGAAAGCGGAGTTTACGACCGAGGAAAAAGCTGGTTACGAGCTGTTCCGGAGCAAGACCACGCACTGCAATGAATGCCACCGAGACGGAGGCCCGGGTGAGGAGCCGCTATTCACCGATTTTACTGCCTCCAACCTGGGCCTGCCGCCGAACCCGGCCCTCCCTTTTTACAAAGAGAACACGCCAGACCAACTCGGCTACACGGCCAATCCGGACGGTCTTAAATTCCTGGATCTGGGTGTCGGTGGCTTCCTGGCCGGCCCGCAGAATCCCAATCGCGCGTGGGCGGCAATGGCCAAGTCTTTTCTCGGAAAGTACAAAACACCTACATTGCGAAATGTGGACGAGCGCCCGCATGCCAATTTCGTGAAAGCCTACATGCACAACGGATACCTCAAATCGCTCAAGGAAGTGGTTCATTTCTATAACACCCGTGACATGCTGCCGAGGTGCAAAGCTGGAGATACCGGCGAGAAAGTCCGGTGCTGGCCGGCGCCGGAGAATCCGGAGACGGTTAATCGAAAACAACTCGGCGATTTGAAACTCACCGAAAAGCAAGAAGACCTGTTGGTGACATTTCTCCAGACGCTAACCGACGGCTACTCGCCCCCGGAAAAGTAGCCGCTACTTCAGTTCTGGGATCAATCAACGTCAGATCCGTTTCGGGACCTACCCGCATCGACATTGGGGGATGTCGCACAGCTTCCGGCGCGTGATATCACGTCCGTCGACATGCTCAACCATCAGAACGCCGGCATCAAACCAAATCAGTAGCTGGGTACCCGCGGGGCCAGCTTGGACCTTCCGCCAGCAGCAGAGAAAAGGACTATATCGTCGATCTCCGGGCGTGCGCAGCTTCGGTGAGCATAGAGGCCTTGCACCTTACATTTTATCCTGGAGGGTGTTACGCTACTGCTTGCGCCCGCAAGGCTAAGCGTTGCGTGCGATGGATACCCAACCGCCGCATCTTGGAGATTAAAGTCGTCCGCCGCAGGCCTAGCTGAGCGGCAGCGCCATTCGGACCGCCGATCACACCGTTTGTCTGCTGGATACTTTGAAGGATGTGCGAGCGCTCCGCGTCTTCGAGCGTCACAGGTGCGGATACCTTCGACATATGCGCGAGTTCGGGCAGCGAACCATTCAGCAAGGCGCCGTTCGAGAGAATCACCGAACGCTCAATAAAGTTCTGCAATTCCCGTACATTGCCTGGCCATGAATGCCGCACTAGAGCTTGCATGAGTTCATCCGAAATCGCCTTAATCGGCTTGCGCATGCGAGCAGCGTAATACATCGCAAAATGGTGCGCCAACAAACCGATATCCTCGGAGCGCTCACGCAGGGGCGGCAGGTCAATGGGGAACACGTTGAGGCGATAGAAGAGGTCGGCGCGGAATTGACGATCTTCTACCATCTCCGCCAGATTCCGATGTGTGGCGCAGATGACGCGCACGTCGGCGTGAATCGTGGCCACACCGCCAAGGCGTTCAAACTGCCGTTCCTGCATGACCCGAAGAATCTTTGGCTGCAACTCGAGCGGAAGATCGCCGATTTCGTCCAAAAACAAGGTGCCTCGATTCGCCCGCTCGAACCGTCCGATAACGCGCGTGAGCGCTCCGGTGTAGGCGCCACGCTCGTGACCGAACAGTTCACTTTCCAGCAAGCCTGCGGGAATTGCGGCGCAATTTACCTTCACAAACGGCCCGTTCGATCGGTCGCTGTACTTGTGAATAGATTCCGCAATCAGTTCCTTGCCAGTTCCTGTCTCTCCGTTAATCAGCACCGTGGCCTCGGTCGGCGCCACGAGCCGCGCCACGTTAAGGATATGCCGCAGAGCAGCGCTCGTACCGATAATTCGAGGTAATCCCGGGCCACCGAGTTCCTCGCTTGCGAGCGCGACGATCGACGTCGCAGCATCGATTTCAAAGGATGCCCTATGTTTGACTTCGGGCAGTTCACTGATCCAGGTTGCTTGTGCCGCCATTCCCTGCTCCTTTCGTTCGTCCACTATGCCAGTCTAAGTAGTACGCTTCTCCAGCGTCTTTATGCCGTGCGGCTTGCCATCCCCACGCTTGTATGCCTTCTCGCTGCCGGCATTTCAGCCGCCCCGAGATTACTCGTCAGGAAGACCATGGCCGCTCGGAAATCGCCTTGGCGATTGTCCACCAAGGTCAACATTTCTCGAACAGTTTAATCGCGCGATTGTATAACCGCCTTTCGCACGGCTTGCAATAACACCTCCGGTTGAAATGGTTTGTACAACACCTCTACCACAGCTGGCTTCGTGGCCAAGGTATTCATCTCGAAATCTGTGTGAGCCGTAATGAAGATTGTAGGAATCGATCGGAGACTTAGGGGTAGTTGGGTATAGAGCTGAACACCCGACATGCCGGGCAAATGCACATCCAGGATCAAGCACACCAAAGAATCAGGCTGATGCACCGATTGTAAAAATTCCTCGGCGGAGGCATACAACGCGGCTTCATATCCAACCGACTCAGCGAGGTCCGCCAGTGACTCCCGGACGGATTCATCGTCGTCGACAACTGCAATGATTGGTGCCCACTGTGAGTCATTCATGAGTTGTACCCCATGGCGCCCTTCGACATCTTCGATCTGTTCCCTCGTTGCAACCTCGTTCACCTTATCATCCACTCCAGCGTCGAGCCATCTCTGTAGCCAGAATAGAGCAGCCACAGGGTCCCGCCAAGCTGTACTTTGGTGCAAAAGCAAATCCACCTGAACCATACTCCCGATCCGGCGCCAATCTTCGCGGTTTGGCATGCGGTCCCCTTTTGGCTCAGAATCCGTCCCGGCATACGGATTGCAAAGGAAATCTTGATCAAGTTTAGAATCGCCTGGAGGTCACCGTGGGAAATGAACAGTTGCGATCGACCGGAATCGGTGTTGTTGGGGACGTTCCCTGGGGAACCCACTTCTTCCTTTTTCATGAAACGAAAGAAGATCTTATCGAAGCCTGTATCCCTTATTTTCGAGCTGGCCTTGAGAGCAAGGAGCTGTGCCTCTGGGCGATACACGATCCGCTGACCGAGGAGGAAGTCCGCTACTGTATGAGAGATGCGATTCCAGGTTTCGACGACTACTTTGAGAGCCACAGCATCGAAATCGTACGCGGCCGCGAGTGGTACATGGCGGGCGACGACCTGGACCTTGAAAAAGTTACGAGAGGATGGAAGCAAAAGTGGGAGCACGCCCTGAACCGCGGCTACGCCGGCTTTAGGCTTAGTGCCGATACCGCGTGGCTGGAGAAGCGCAATTGGAGAGAGTTCTGTGACTATGAGAAAGAGGTGAACGACTCCATGGTGGACACACCGATGCTGGCGCTGTGCACATATCCTCTCCCTGGAAGCGCCGCAGTGGAGATCCTGGATGTAGCGCGCACGCATCAGTTCGCGATCGCACGCCGGAATAAGGATTGGGAAGTGGTAGAGACCTCTGAGCTCAAGCAGGCTAAGGCGGAAATCCTGCGTCTCAACAATGATTTAGAACGCCGCGTGGCGGAGCGGACCAGGCAGTTGACTTTCGCCAACGAGGAGTTAAGGAAGCAAATGCATGAGCGGCAGCGCGCTGAGGGTGCGCTCCGGACTGCAGAGGCTGAACTGGCCCGGGTTGCACGTGTTACAGCCATGGGCGAATTGACGGCCTCGATTGCGCACGAAGTGACGCAGCCTCTGACGGGGATCGTAACGAATGGGAATGCATGTTTGCACTGGCTTCGAAGCGCCCCGCCGAACGTCGAGAAAGCACGGTCCACAGTGGAACGGATCATTCGCGACAGCAATCGGGCCAGTGAAGTCATCCAGGATATGCGGACGATGGTGAAGAAGGCGGAGCCACAGCGTGAGCCGGTGGACCTTAACGATGTCATTCATCGGACGCTAACATTGGTGAGCGGGGAGACGACGCGGCACCAGGTTGAGGTGCACAGCGTGTTGGCGGTCGATTTGCCCAGCGTACTGGGTGATCGGGTCCAGTTGCAACAGGTGCTTTTGAATTTGATCATGAACGCGATGGAAGCAATGAGCTCGATTTCCGGCCGGGCGCGCGTTCTCACGATCCGGTCCGAAAGGCGGGAAGCCGCCGAAACGGTCGCGATCGCCGTGCGAGACTCCGGTCTCGGAGTTGATCCCGAAAAGGCGGAGCGACTGTTCGATGCATTCTTTACGACCAAGCCGGAGGGAATGGGCTTGGGTTTGTCGATTTGCCGGACCATCATCTCAGCCCACGGCGGCCGCTTATCAAACACTAATAACGAGGATCACGGCGCGACCTTCGAATTCATACTTCCGGCGTCTGGAGACGTGTCTAAGCGTGTCGATGTAGCGACAGCGTGACGGCGGGGCGACACACGGAGGACCCACGAGCGAGACGATTTTCCTCATAGATGACGACGTATCGGTCCGGGAAGGGCTGACCGGGCTGATCGAGTCGATTGGCTTGTCAGTGCAGACATTCGGCTCCGCACTGGAGTTTCTTGCTGTTAAGCCGGCGGACGCTGCAGGCTGCGTGGTCCTGGATTTTAATATGCCCGGGATGAACGGATTGGAGCTGCAGCGCGAGATGAATGACTCCGGTATTTCTCTGCCTATCATTTTCCTTACCGGACATGGCGATATCCCCATGACGGTGCATGCCTTGAAGGCCGGCGCCGTTCATTTTCTGACCAAGCCTGTAAGAGAAGACGAATTGATGAACGCAATCCGGCAGGCATTGGAACATGATCGTATAGCGCGCTCCGAGCACGCCGAAGTCCGGAGGCTTCGTGAGCGTTTCGATTTGCTAGCGCCCCGCGAGCGCCAAGTCATGCAACTGGTGGTTTCAGGACGGCTCAACAAGCAAATCGCGCATGAACTTGGCGTCAGCGAGCGAACCATTAAGCTGCACCGAGCGCAAGTTATGCGCAAGATGGGTGCTGAATCTTTGGCCGACCTTGTGAAGCAGGCCGAGAAGCTCAGTCCGCTCCGCTCACACGCGCGGAATCGGGGCGAAATATCCCGAGCCATTTCACCTTTGTGATCAGGGTAATCGCGCAGAAAGCCCCGGCACCGGCCGCGCCACTTGATCCGCCGATTAACCGGGCAGTTTCGTCCAGCGGACCTCGATAGTTCCCGTGTGGTCCGAAAACCGGACTGATCGGATTTACGCTCGGACAATGGCTCGTTCATGCCGAAAGCCTTCGATCCGCGGTTCTGGTCGAGTCGCCGGAATCTCACAAATTGTTTCCGGGCTTCCGCCGGTGCCGGTAGGCGAAGGGACGTTCGTCTATTTTCGTGCAAACAAAACGAAAAGAGAAGATCCGGGGCTAACAACAGGGTAGGTTCTGCAACGCGAAAGATGGCGCTTATCACGGGAGGTAGTCCGTTTCGCGGGTCAGTTCAGATGGTCGGGCGGTACATCAGAATGCGAGTCTGTTCCGGGAGAACAGCGCGGGGAAGCTGGGGTTGTAGTCAAGGCGGCGATAGGACACTGGACCAGCGTTAATCCCAGCTTGTAGCTTCGCGGCATTGGTAGCATACTGAAGCGAGCAAGGGGCAGCATCCTCTCCGGTTGGCACCAAAGGTTGGACCCTACCCCCCTGCATCCCACGCCGCGCTACGGCGTATGGGGGTGCTTTCTACTAGACTTCATTGACGGGGCTTGTGTTACACAGTATCCAGAAAGGCTGTCGGCGAAACTTTGTTTGTTACCGTGACAAGAAGCGAGGAGTAGCGGAGCCTACCTGTACCTTTGGCCAGGTAGACAGAGTGAAGAAAAACGAGGTAGCATAGCTACCGAAAGAAGCACTGTGGTGCTCCTGTCCTCCGATCTGAATAGCCCGCCCCTAGTGAGGGCGGGTTTCTTTTTGCTCGGCCATACAACCTAACCCGACTGCCGGAGCGCGGGTGTAGATGCATCCTCGCAGCATGCCCACTTGCGCACAATCCCACAGATTGATTCCGTGAACTGGAAGAGATCCGAGGATTTCGACACGTCGGTCGAGGAACTGAAAATCACCAAGACGTGCCAGATCGCCACGACTTCAGCGGGGTTGTCTTCGATCAGGGAATAGGTCTATGGGCAGCAACCGCTGAAGGAACCTGAACCGCCCGGAGAAGAGTTTCGTCTCCTCCGGGTTGAATAACCCCGTCATTAGCCCGGCAGGTTCCTTTTGCTCACCGACAGCGTACCCGCCCGGTTCATGAGAAGTGGCTCCCGGTGCACTGTAGGATAAGGCCATGTCGGAATGGGTAGGACCTTTCGTCAACCGACGTGCGCTAAATCTCGGTGGGAGGCTCCGCCGCCGCTTTCAAGATATTCTTGGCGATTTCCTCCAATGGGCGCATTCGACCACCAGGCCTAGCCCACATGCGTAAAGCTAGAGCATCTTCCTGGGACGGGTGGTCCTGATCCTCTATTGCCTTAAGCGCACGATGCGCTGATCCTATTTCGGCTGGCGTCGGCATCTAGAGCGCCTTCTTCCTTTCGAGCGCTCTCAAGTATTACACACTCCTGCAAAAATTGGGGATTTACATAGTGTTGAGCGAAATCGCGGCGGTGATAATATCCGGACGTGTCATGATTTTCACCGGGAAGTATTCCGGCCCGGTACGTGGCCATTATCGCTGTGCGGAGTGTTTTCGTGAGTGGCCGGTGCACACGAGAGGCGAAAACACCCGCTATGAGAATTCGGCCGCAAGGGTGTTTTGAGTTCGTACCACTGATCTGCGGTTCTAGGTGTCGCTCGATGAAAGCGAGAATTATTCTTGATCGTCAGATGTGCAACGCGCTCTGTAGTGCTTCTCTATCCCAAGGATCATTGTAACGGACGTCATTTAGAAACAACCCTGGAGTGTGGTTCACGCCGTTCTGAACCCCTGCAATAAAATCCGCACGCACTCTGTCGCTATAAACTTGGTTCTTCAAATCATTCCGGAACCGCTCGACATCTAAGCCCAACTCTTTAGCGTAGCCGATCAAGTCTTTTGTGCGAAGCGCCTGTTGGCGTTCGAAAAGCAGCATGTGCATTTCCCAGAATTTCCCTTGCGCTCCTGCCGCCTCGGCGGCTTCCGCTGCCTGCTGTGCGTGATGATGAACGCCCGAAAGAGGATAGTGCCGGAAGACGAACCTCAATCGGGTGGCAGTCTCGCCTTGCAAGTCGCGAAGGGTAACATACAGACGACCGCAATCCGGGCACTCGTAATCCCCGTACTCGACGAGTGTATAGGGCGCGGCCTCGGGACCGTGCGCGTGATCCATGGAACGAATCGGAAGCAGTAGGCGTGACGAGTGGCCGGAATCCATAATGTGTTCTGTTTAAAAGATGCACCAAAAACCGCTCGGCTTCAACCTGTGCATATATTCGGCTCAACGAGTCGCTCCCCCGCCAGAGGTTTGGGGTACGGGTTCCGGCTCAAAAGGATCGTCTAGAGCGAGTTATGCACAGGAAATCGATGTTGGTTGGAATTCCTTGTCACCGCCACTGTCAGCGTTTGGTTCTGCTTGGCTGAGGTGCCAGCACAAGCCCAGTACCCTCTTTATTGGACTGGCCGGCGCCCAGCATTACCGGTTGCTCCGGCACTTGCCCCCAGGGATTGGCGGTAGCGCTCGATCTGGCTTCCGACGGCATTGAGGGCTCATAATCTTAAAATCACCATGTTTGCGGCGCTTGTGGGTTGTTAACTTGACTTAAAACGAGACGAGCAGGAACGGGTTTTCATTGACGTAACAGTTACATGAGGCTAGTTAATGCAACAGGCGGCATTACTGCAACCAACCTGTGTTGTAAGCAGTAGCGAGCAGTCCCGGTTGGCCTGGTTCCGCGGAGTCTTTCCAATGACGCTACTTTTCAACTCAGGAGCCGTCTACTGGTTGAGAATCCTTCCAAGGAGGTGGCTATGTCAGGTAAACTCACGTTTTTGGCAGGCGTAGCGGTTGCGGCGCTTCTCGCACAAGAGGAGACGCCTGATCATCGCTTGCAAAGGTCTGCGGATATTTTGAGGCAGGTCATGTCGGCACCGGAGCATGCGCCTTCAGGTGCACTGTCGCGGGCAAGGTGTGTGGTGGTCGTCCCTGGAATGAAGAAGGGTGCTGTCGTGGTTGGCGGGGAATATGGGCGCGGTTACGCCGTTTGTAGACATGACGGAACATGGGGCGGGCCAGCGGCCGTCAAGCTAAGTGGAGGCAGTGTCGGCGCGCAACTTGGCGCTGAATCCACCGACGTGCTGCTGTTGGTCATGAACCAGAAAGGAATGGAACGGTTGGAGAAAGACAAGTTGACTCTCGGCACTGATGCGTCGGTGGCGGCCGGCCCTGTTGGCAGAACGGCAGCCGCCGACACGGATATTTCGTTGCGGGCAGAGATCGTGTCGTATTCACGGTCGCATGGCGTTTTTGCCGGTCTCGCAATCGATGGCGCTGTTTTGGGGCGCGACGGCGCCGAGGATCGAAAGCTTTATGGGCGCGAGGTTACGAATGGCGAAATTATTCGTGGTGAAGTGCCAGCGCCTGCCTCGGCGAGCATACTAACGTCGACTTTAGATGAAATGGGGGGGAAGTAAGGCATCTCTCCATCCAATCGATCCATCCCGGCGCGCCGAATGCCGGCTCAGCGTCAGACGCGGAGAAGTGCGGAGGCCGCTATTTCCGGGCACCTTCCTGGGGTGATTTCCGCAAACTCCGCGTCCCGCACCCGAATCTTTTGCCCAATTCCAACCTGCAGCTTCCAACCTGCAGCTTCCAACCTTCGGCGCGCCTTTGCTACCGCGGCTGGCCTTTTTCCCAGCGCCTTCGCAATCAAATGCTCCGCGATCTTGTCGAGCAGGTTCGTATTCTCGACATGCGGTTTGAACCGACTCGGGTGGTTGGCTTCGAGCAGCGGGATCAACAGCATGTCCGAGTGCTGGTGCTCATAGGGGGGCAGGCCATCAGGGTAAAACCTGCTTGCCGCGGGTCAGGCACACGTGCGGGCCAAAGCAGCACAGAGCCTGGAGGATGAAGCGGTTCGACGGGCACATGACTCGAAAATGTGGGGCCGCTAGTCCCGGGAGATGTCTTTGTTGGTGTTGTCGGTGAGCATCGCGGCCGCAATCAGCGAAATGATCGCGCAGGCGAAGATGAATATGGCGATCGGCGTGGCGGAGCGATAGCGGCCGAGCAACGATGACGCGATGAGTGGGGCGGGACCGCCTGCAATCAGAGACGATAGTTGGTAGCCGAGCGAGGCGCCGCTATAGCGCAGACGTCCGGTGAAGGACTCCGCTATGAGTGCAGCCTGAGGGCCGTACATCATGTCATGCGGTATCAGCGAAATCACAATCGCGAGCACAACCAGCCAAGGTATCCTCGTGTCGAGCAGCGTGAAATATGCAAAGCCGTAAACGCCAGTGAGGGCTGCGCCGAGCATATACACTCGCTTGCGGCCGAAGCGGTCGGACAAGTGCCCAAATAGCGGAATCGAGATGAACGAGATCATCGCGGCGGCAAGCACGGCTGTCAGGAGAAAATCGCGATGCAGATGCAACACGCCGGTGCCGTAGGCGAAGACGAACGCGGTGAACAGATAGAACGGCGCCTGCTCGCCCATGCGGCATAGGGCAGTCAGGATGATCTGGCGGGGCTGACGGCGGATCACTTCGAGCACGGGCGTACGCTCAATGCGGCGCTCCGCGACGAGCCGGCGGAATACCGGCGTTTCCAGGATCCCCAGCCGGATGTACAGGCCGACCGCGATCAGAACGATGCTGAACAGGAAGGGGACACGCCAACCCCAGGTCAGGAATTGTTCGCCCGATAGCGCGCTCACCGCGAGGACCGCTAGATTCGAGAGAAACAAGCCGGCCGGCACGCCGAACTGCGGCCAGGAAGCGATGAAGCCGCGGTGGCTGTTCGACTGCGCCCATTCCATGGAAAGAAGCACGGAGCCACCCCATTCGCCACCGACACCGATGCCCTGAATGAAGCGGAGAACCGTCAGTATGATGGCGCCCCAAATCCCGATGTATTCATAGCCGGGGACCAGCGCCACCAGAAACGTGGCAGTGCCCATCAGCAGCAACGTTGCGATCAACGCAGCCTTTCGTCCGAGACGGTCGCCATAGTGGCCGAAGATCGCCGCGCCGATCGGTCTTGCGAGAAAACCGACGGCG
Organism: Bryobacteraceae bacterium; assembly: GCA_036008345.1. Classification (GTDB taxonomy): domain Bacteria; phylum Acidobacteriota; class Terriglobia; order Bryobacterales; family Bryobacteraceae; genus Palsa-89. The sequence continues at coordinate 29,014 of DASYNU010000166.1, read as the reverse complement.
TACACCCCAAAGGCCTCCAGCGTGCCCACAAACGGATCGGCGCGCGGAAAATAGAGCCGCGCAAACACCAGGCCGGTGACAGTGCTGTACAGAAAGAAGTCGTACCATTCAATCGCCGTGCCGATCGTAGCAGCCAGAACTGCGCGGCGGAGCTGCCGCCGATGCTCTGCCTCGTCAATGGTGCCGACACCGGGAATGGCGACCATCTTGTCAGTCTAAGCCGAAATCAGCATTCAGCGCGCAAATGGTAGTGAGGTCGTGGAAAGGACATAAGCAATTACTAGTCGCGCAGTGTTTGCCTATCGCTGCCTGGCCGCTTCGCGGATTGGCCCTGGGAAACGAGCATTGCGGAAAATGGCTCCAAGTCACCTTTGTCTGTGCAGCTATGTTTCGATCTGAAATGCAACAAGCTGGCTCGGTCTTCACAACCACGGGTAGCGCGTGATACGGCTCGGTGGCAACTTATCGCTCCGCGCCGGGCAGCTCTCGCGAATCGAGTCCCTAGGTCAGAGCGGTTCGGTTGAACTAGAATTGAACGATGTTGTGGAGGGGGTCTCCATTGGTCCCGCTCCTTTAGTGGCTCTCCAACTTGTGGATTTTCCGACGTGCCGGATCTCGGACTCCTACTCGACGTTGGTTCAGGTACGGGAGCACTGGCCTTCACCCTCGGGAACGGAAGCGCCGGGCCGTTCCAGAGCGGGTCAGATAATCCGAAATGTGAGCCGGCACGTGGTAAATTGCCTAGCTTGCGAGGACCGCTTGGCGTCACCGTCGACGGCAATAAGGCGAGCGATTAAGTCGAATTCGGGAAGAGTTTCAACTTGTTGGGGCGGGAAGGAACAATCCAATTCCAAATGCTTGGCGCCGATCGAAGAGGTCGATTGCATTCGCGAACGTGTTGAAGCGGCTCACGGATTGCCACTGGAACCCGCCGGCGAAAACCGTACGGGAGCAAGGCCGGGAGCGAGCCAGAATAGGGCGCCCATTCCGGCTAGTGGCAGCACAGCGGCAATGGTGAACGCCGGCGCGTACGAATAATGATCCACCAAATACCCCGTCGCGAGCGGGAACAGGATGCCTCCCAAGCCACCACTTAGGCCGGTGAGTCCGGTGACTCTGCCGACTGCGGCGGGTGGAAAAAGGTCGCTGATCGAAGCGAACATGTTGGCGGAATAAAAGGTGTGACCGAACAGTACCACGCCGATAATAGCGATGGCCCAAGCAACATTCGGCGCTGCAACTACGGCCAGACTCCCGAGGCAACATATGGCGCCGATCGTCATAGTGATCCCGCGCGTCATCGACGGCCGAAGTCCCTTCGATAGCAGCCTGCCCGCTGCCCAACCGCCTCCGATACTGCCGGCATCGCCCAACAAATAGGGCAGCCAACTGAAGGCGCCGATTGCCACCATACTCATGCCGCGAACGTTGTAGAGGTAATCCGGCATCCAGTACCAGAAAAATTGCATGACGGGTCCAGCCAGAAAGCGGCACAGCATCAGCGCCCAGGTTTGCCGGTAGCGCAGCAATGCGAGAGCGCTCACCGCTGGCGCCGCCGGACCATTCGGCACGCCGCGCTCCTGGCCTGCCGACATGCGATAGATCCGGCGCCAGCAGATCACCCAAATCACGCCGAAGACCGAGGGCACCAGGAACGCCGTCTGCCATCCGAACCACTGATTGAGAGCAACGATCAACGGCGGCGCCAGGATAGACCCGATCATGGACCCGCCATTGAACACTCCGACGGCGAGCGTTCTCTCCTGCTCTGGGAACCAGCGCGTCACCACTTTCATGGCGCCCGAAAAATTGGCGCACTCACCCGTGCCCATCCAGAATCGCAGCACGGCGAAAGTCCACACCGAGCGGCCGAAAGCATGCAGCCCCGTGGCGAGCGACCACCACAGCACGGCGAAGGAAAACCCGAAGCGCGCGCCCAGGCGATCCATCAGAATTCCCATCGGGAACTCCGCTACCATCATGCCGAACTGAAAACACGCGACGATGCGGCCGTATTCCGTGCTGTTGAAGTGGAAGCTCTCTTTCAGCTTCGGAGCGAGAATGGAGAGCGTTTGGCGGTCTATAAAATTGATGACAGTAATGGAAAACAGCAGCGCGAGGATGGTCCACCGCAGGCGATCCGGCGCCGATGGTTTATCGTCTATCATGTAGATCGATGATGGGACGTTTGCAATGATAGCTCGCCGGGCTTTCATGATGGGCTTAGCGTCATCTTATCTACTGGCGGACTCGATGCGCGGAATTTGGCTCGGCTGCCAGACCAACGCTTGGCCAGTGGATCCGGTTCGCTTCGACACGCTGCTCACCGCGTTGGGAAAGATTCGAGGACTCGGCTTCGCGGGCTTCGAGACCGGTTTTCGCAATCTGGAATCGCAAGCGGAGAATCTTGACGCCGCGCGCCAGAAGATCGCGTCGTCGGGACTCGAATTTTTCGGCGTCCACATTTTCCTGTTGCAGTATGACGAAGCGACACATATCGCGTCCAAGGAATTGTATGAAAAAGTCTGCCATACAGGCGCGGCGCTGGGCGCACAACGGCTAATATTGAGTGGCGCGCCGGTATCGGGCGGCGATGCGCTGGCGCGCAAAGTGGCGGGTCTACACCAAGCAGCGTCATCGGCGAAGAAGCGGGGACTGAAACTGGCCTATCACAATCACGACAAGGAATTCAGCAACTCGGCGTGGGAGTTCCAGAGCCTGTTGCGCCTGACCGATCCGAACCAAGTGGGCTTCCTGCTGGACGCAGGCCACGCGTTCCAAGGCGGCGCCGACGTTCCCGCGTTGCTCGAAGAGAACCATCGGCGAATCATTGGTCTGCACCTGCGTGATTTTCGCGATGGCAAGCAAGTCCCGCTCGGCTCCGGCGATTTTCCTCTAGCGCAGGTAGCCGCGGTACTCAACAAGGTCAACTGGCAGGGATGGGTGCTGGCAGAGGAGGAGCGAGAGGATGGATCAAAGCCGGGCGAGCGTGCGGTAGCGCCGGCCATGGCCGCATTGCACAAACAGTTTGGATGATATCAGTAAACTGAACGAAGTTGATCGACAATGGGGTATATTGGATGAGCATGAATTTCTCGCCCACTAGACGCGATGTCATGAAAGGCGTGGCTGCTACAGCGATGACGGCGGCTTCCTACCGCCGCGTCGTGGGAGCCAACTCGCGAATCGGCATTGCAATGATTGGGGTTGGACGGCGCGGGCGTGAAGTTGGAACCGGATTGCTGGGCGACCCTCGCGCCGAACTGCTGGCCATTTGCGACATTTATGATGTCCAGCGAACACGTGCCGTGGCCGCGCTCAAAACCTCGGATTCCGTGAAGCAGTTGGTGGCACATGAAGAAGCGCTGGCGCTGGCCGGCGTGGACGCGGTTGTGATCGCGGCTCCGGATCACTTGCACGCCACATTGGCAACTGCGGCACTCGCGGCGCGCAAGCACGTGTATCTCGAAAAACCGACCATCCATAAATGGCAGGAACGAACCCAAATCGCCGAAGCTCTCGCGACAAGCGGCACTGTTCTGCAGTGCGGCACACAGCAACGCAGCGGAGCGCACTATTGGCGGGCCAAGCGGGAAATCTTCGACACCAGGCGTCTTGGCAAGGTTCTATACGCCCGCTGTGTATGGCACAACTTTCCGTGGCAGCGCCGTGAAATCCCGCCCGGGCCAAAGCCCGCGAGTTTGGATTGGGAACGTTTTCTCGGACCGGCGCCGCATATTCCTTACGAAGCCGTGCGGTATGATTCCTGGCGGTATTTTCCCGAGTATGGCGCGGGATTGCTGGCCGATATTCTCACGCACTGGGCCGACGTAGCGCAATGGATGTTAGACGATGCCGCGCCTCAATCGGCAGTTGCCCAGGGAGGAATCTACGTGCTCAAGGACGGGCGCCGCAATCCCGACACCACCAGCGCGCTGATTGAATATCGCGACTGGAACCTGAGCTTCGAATCCTCCGTGCTCTCCATTCGGAACGATCATCCTAGCGTGCTATTCGAAGGGACCGAGGGGCTGCTGGATATTTCCCGCGAAGGTTATACGTTCACGCCCCGCAGCGGCCAACCCGATACGGTGAACTCTACGGAAAATTTGGAGCGCGCCCATACTAAGAACTTTCTGGACTCCATTACCGGCTCGGCCAAGCCGAATGCCAGTTTCGACGTTGGAATTTCGGCGACGCGTCCGGTGCAGATGGCGCTGGAGGCTTATCGCACTGGGCGGCGAATCACCGCGGCGGAAATTGACTCTCTCACAAGCGGCGAAAAAGTCAAAAGCACCGGTCGCTTACGCTCGCGGTTCGGAACGGATGTGTCATGTTAAGAGCGCGCTACCGAACCGCGACCGTCAGGGAGCCGGTGCTTTATAACATCCTATGAAACTCTTCTGGTTTATTCCTACTCAAGGCGATGGGCGCTACCTGGGCACTACGCGGCAGATGCGAGTTACCGATCACGGCTACCTTGGACAAATTGCTCGAGCCGTGGACCAGCTGGGCTTTGAAGGCGTGCTGCTTCCGACCGGCAATTCCTGCGAGGACGCTTGGGTGGTGGCCTCTTCACTTATCCCGCTTACAGAGCGTCTCAAGTTTCTGGTTGCGGTTCGTCCCGCAGTCATGTCGCCCACGTTATCGGCGCGTATGACCGCCACGTTCGACCGTTTGTCGGGCGGCCGTCTGCTGATCAATGTAGTCACCGGAGGCGATCCCGAGGAAGCCAAGGCGGAAGGTGTGTTTCTCACGCACGATGAGCGCTACGAAGTGACTGACGAATTCCTCACCGTCTGGCGCGGCGCGTTATCCGGTGAGCCGATCACATTCAAAGGCAAGCATCTGAACATTGAAGGCGCGAAGGTAATCTGTCCGCCGGTGCAAAAACCGCATCCGCCGCTTTATTTTGGCGGTTCGTCGAAGGTCGCAATTGAGCTTGCGGCCAGGCAAGTGGATGTCTACCTTACATGGGGCGAGCCGCCGGCGCTGGTGGCTGAAAAAATCGCTCAGGTACGGCGGCGCGCGGAGGAGTTGGGCCGCAACATCCGGTTCGGAATTCGTATGCACATTATCGTGAGAGAGACTGCGCAAGAGGCTTGGAACGCGGCCAACGAACTGATCCAGTACGTAGATGATGAGACGGTGGCGAACGCGCAGAAGTCGCTGGCGCGTTTCGATTCCGAAGGCCAAAAGCGCATGTCCGCGCTGCATGGCGGTAGCCGCGATAAATTGGAGATCAGCCCGAATCTTTGGGCGGGCGTGGGCCTGGTTCGCGGCGGCGCTGGAACCGCACTGGTGGGCGACAAGGAAACCGTAGCGCAGCGGTTGCTGGAATATTCCGACTTGGGAATCGAGACGTTCATCCTGTCTGGCTATCCGCACCTGGAGGAGTCCTATCGCGTGGCGGAGCTCCTGTTCCCGCTGCTGCCATTCGCGAATCGGTCCGCACAGGGAGACGGCGGGGTGGCAGCTATCGCCGGCAACGAGTTTCGCATCGAGCGCTAATCATACAAATATGGGCAGCCACGCAAATATGAGCAACCAAGATTTCTTGTGTGAGCCTCTTGACATTGGGCCCGAACGCCCTTATTCTCTATCTACAATGAGTGGTACCAATCGCAACTTTCCCACCTGTTGCTGTTGTTAACGCTCACGCCGCGTCGCCTCAGGAAGAACAAAACTATGACATTCAAAGCGCGTAGCTCTATCGTATTTCTTGCTGGAACATTGGTTGCAGCATTGTTGTTCACAACGACTGCAACCGGTCAATACACGACAGCCAGCTTGAGCGGAACCGTGGAGGATCAAACCGGAGCGGTGGTGCCGGACGCCAGGATTACGGTACAGAACACGGACACCGGATTCACCCAGACGGTCACCTCCAACTCAGCGGGCGAATATCTCTTCTCCCGTTTGCCGGTCGGGAACTACAAGCTGACAGCCGAGAAAACTGGGCTCACCACTTACGTGCAGTCCGGGATTCAGTTGGATGTAGGTCAATCGGCTACGCAAAGGATCACGCTAAGCGTGGGCGCGGTGTCGCAACAGGTCACCATCTCGTCGGACGCGTCCATCGTGACGTCGCAATCGGCCACGGTCAGCCAGGTAATCAGCCAGCGTCAGATTGTGGATCTGCCGCTGGATGGACGCCAGGTGCAGCAACTGGTATTCCTGGCTCCCGGCATTACCGACGCATCCACGCACTATTGCACCACCAACTGCGAAGGCGGAACCTATCCAGGAGAGCAGTACGCGAAAGCCAACGGCACGTCCGCGAGCAGTATCAATTATCAGATGGACGGCGTGGATTACAACGACAGCTACATCAACTCGAACCTGCCTTTCCCGAATCCCGACGCCATCCAGGAATTCAGCGTGGCGGATAGTAATCTGAGCGCGGAGTACGGCAACTCTGTGGGCGGCGTGGTAAATGTCGTCACAAAATCCGGGACGAACCAGATTCACGGCGATGGATTCGAGTTTGTGCGCAATGGCGACCTGAACGCGCGCAACTTTTTCGCGCCCACGCAAGACACACTGAAGCGCAACCAGTTTGGCGGCAGCATCGGCGGCCCCATCCAGAAGGACCATCTGTTTTTCTTCGGCACCTATCAGGGCACGCGAATCCGGCAGACTGCGCAGGGCTCCATTGCATTTGTGCCTACCGCGGCCGAGCGAATGGGAAATTTCTCAGACGCAGGCGTACAGCTTACTGATCCGCTGAACGGCAATGCTCCGTTCGCGAATGGCCAGATTCCGGCCAGCCGGCTCAGTTCCGTTTCCCAGTACTTGCTGAACGATATTCCGTTGCCCAATGGTCCGGGACAACAGCTCACTTACCCGGGGGCGCCGCAGATCCAGAACGACGATCAGTTCATGATCAAGGTGGACTACATCCGCGGCAAACATCAGCTCAGCGGCCGGTACTTCTTCACCAATTACAACCAGCCCGCGTTCGCTTCCAAGACCGACCTGCTGCAGATAGCCGGCGGTAATCAGGTGCGGATACAGAACATCGCGTTCACGGACACGTATAGCGTCACCCCGCATCTGATGTTCAACACCTGGTTCGGATGGAATCAGCAGAATGGCGGATCCACGTCAGGCGCACCCTTCTGCCTGCCAGCGGCGGGCGTGGAGATTGCGCAGACCAGTCCTTGTGAGCTTTCCATCGGCGTGGCCGGCGGCTTCAGTATCCAAAGCAATCATCTGGGCGCCTTCAATCGCGGCAGTCAGACCGGCCGTGAAGACATCACTTTCATCAAGGGCGGGCACGAGCTGCACTTCGGCGCGGAGGCGCTGCGCATCCGCGCGCCCATGTCCAATACCTACCAGGAAAACGGTGTATTCGGATTCCAAGGCGCACTGTCGGGCAGCAGCATGGCGGATTTTATTCTGGGCCAAGCCCAGTTGGTCACGCAGGACGGCGGCATTTACCTGAATTTCACCGGCATCAAGTGGAGCGCGTTCATACAGGACAATTGGCGCGTCACACCTCGCCTGACCCTCAATCTGGGACTGCGCTGGGATCCCTGGTTCCCGTATCAAGACAGCGAAGGACGAGTGGCGTGCTATTCGCCGGGCGCGCAATCCACGCGCTTCCCGAATGCGCCCCTAGGATTGCTTTTTGGCGGAAGCAATCACGACCCGGGCTGCCCATCGGCATCCATCAAAAGCTCGGCGGCGAACTTTGCTCCCCGGCTTGGATTCGCCTACCGGCTGACGGACGACGGCAAAACCAGCATCCGCGGCGGCGCGGGAATCTACTACGCCATCCCCAATACGGTGGCCTTCCAGGACGTGGTCGGCATCCCGCCGTTTGCTCCAATCGTGAATTTATACCAGACGGTGAGCGGTGGCAACGTCATCGCGCCTGGTGTGAATTTTCAGAATCCTTATGGCAGCGCGGGCGTGCCTAATCCGTTCCCGCAGTTCTTTGGCGGCCTCAACAAGTCGGTCCCATCCAGCGCGCCATTCCCGCAGGGACCGCTGACGTTTTACCAGATCTTCGCGCAGAACTATCAACTGCCCGTGATCTATCTCTGGAACCTGACGCTGGAACGTCAACTGGGTGCCAGTTGGCTAGTGCGTGCGGCTTATGTCGGGAACAAAGGTGTTCATCTGTCCGGCACGGGCGACCAGGAAGAGGGCCTCTATCAGGCCAATCCAGTGATTTACGTTCCCGGCCAATCCAACGCGAACAACGAACAAGCCAGGCGATTGAATCCGAACTACGGCCCGGTGAACGAGATCGACTCCAACATTAACTCTAACTACAATGGCCTCCAGTTGACGGTGGAGAAACGCCTGACGCATGGCTTGTCGCTGTTGGCGGATTACACCTGGGCGAAAGAGCTGGATGACTTCGCGCCACTCAGCGGATCCTATGGCGACAACACTGTACCTTTCAACCGGCACTTCGACTATGGCCCATCGGATGAAGACATCCGGAATGTCTTTAAGTTTTCCGGCTTGTATCAATTGCCGCACGTTGGCGCGCAGGGACTCGCGGGCAAACTCATCAACGGGTGGAACCTGAGCAGCACGATAACTTGGCAGGGCGGGTTCCCGTTCTCGATTTACAGCGGCGTGGACAATTCTTTCAGCGGGAACTACGAAGACAAAGCGGACTACCTGGGAGGGCCGGTGATGCTCGGTTCCGGCCGGTCGCGCGGGGCCATGGTTCAAGAGTATTTCAATACCTCTGCGTTCACGGTAAATACGCCGGGCACCTTCGGCAACACAGGAAAGAACATATTGCGGACTCCGCGCATCTTCACCACGAATGCGGCGCTCATCAAGGATACGAAGTTCGCGGAACGCGCCTCGCTGCAGTTCCGCGTAGAGGCGTTCAATCTGTTCAACAACGTGAACTTCCCGCTCTCGACCAAGAATGGCTTGAATCATCCGGGCATCGACACCACCGTGACGGATCCCTCTTTCGGACAGATCCTGGCGGCGAACGATCCGCGGATTCTGCAGATTGCTTTGAAGTTTATGTTCTAGTTTCAAGCGTGAAAGAATCAAAGGCACCGGTCGCTTACGCTCGCGGTTCGGTAATGGAGCTGAACCGCGACAGTGAGGGAGACGGTGCCTTTGTGACATCCTCGACATTATGACCCGCAGAGAACTCTTCTCCTCATTTCTGTTAGCCGGCGCGTTGCGTGCCGCGGCGCAGGCGCCTTTTCCTGGGACGCCCTTCCACGCCTACTCGCGCTGCCTTCCGGATTACTTGCGCGGACTCGCCAAGCAGGCTGTCGAAAAGCGCGACGCGGAGCTGGCCAAGCTGGTCAACCAGTCAGCCATCGACGCGCGGCAAAAGTGGGCGCGCGAAACTTTATGGAAACTGATCGGCGGTATGCCCGAGCGCACGGCCCTCAACGCGCGCACCACCGGATCGTTCGAGCGGGAGCGTTACAAGGTCGACAAACTGATTTACGAGAGCCAGCCGAATTTGTTCGTTTCGGCGAATCTTTACATTCCCAAGCAGGGCGATGGACCGTTTCCTGCCGTGTTGTTCCAGATGGGGCACACTGACAACGGCAAGTTCCATCCGAATTACCAGCGCTGCTGCCAAGGATTGGTCCAGCTCGGCTTCGTGGTGCTGGCGTTTGATCCGATGGGTGAGGGCGAGCGGATTGAATATCCGGAGTCGACAGGTACGCATACGCGGCTGCAGGATTCGGACTCCGAGCACACGATGCCCGGGAAACAGATGCTGCTCTTTGGCGACACCGTCACGCGCTTCCAGCTTTGGGATGCGATTCGCAGCCTGGACTACCTGCTTTCTCTTCCCATCGTGGATCCAAAACGCGTGGGAACCACCGGCCACTCCGGAGGCGGCACGCTGACTATGTTGCTCGCAGGCACGGACCAGCGTCTGGCGGCTGCGGCAGTGTGCATGGGGAACACGGAAAACCTAGCTGCGATCCCCTTCGTTTCGCCCGGGTCGACCGACGACGCGGAACAGGATCTCATCGACGCGGGACCCGTAGGTTTCGACCGCTGGGATCTTTTTTATTCCTTCGCGCCGCGGCCGATGCTGATCTGGCCCAGCGACCGCGATTTCTACGCGACTTACTCTTCCGAATACATCAAGAACGGCTGGCAGGAATTTCAAAAGCTGCAGAAGACATACAGCACTTTGAAGCACGCCGATCGTTTGAAATGGGCGGATACTCCGCTGCCGCATTCGCTGGCTTATGACAGCCGCATGCTGGTCTACAACTGGTTCACGCGCTGGCTGCAGGGATCGGCCGAGCCGGTGCACGAAGAGCCTCCCGTCAATCCCGAGGTTGCCACGGTGCTACGCGCTACTGAATCCGGAAACGTAATCAATTCTTTGCACAGCGCGACAGCTTTCACTCTGAATAAATCCAGACAGGTGCAGCGCACGCCCGCGCCGCTGGATTCGCTGCTGCGCGTCTCGCGCTTCCCATCCACCTCGAAAATCATCTCGCGGCAACAAACTCCCAGACTTACGATCGAAGTTCTCGAAGTTCGATCGGAGCCGGTTGTCTGGCTTCCAGCGTGGCTGCTGACTGCTAAAGATACGACGCCGGACAAGCCGGTGCTATTGGTGCTGGATACACTAACCGCGGAACGGCTCTGGTTCCAGCCGGATGCGGATCTTGCGCCGGGTAGTCCGGTGGTTTGTGCGGCCGACATTCGTGGAGTTGGCGCGCTGCTTCCGGAATTTGGTTCGGGTCACGCGGATTATGCAGCATCGCACCGCCTGGAGGAAAACTACGCGTGGAGTTCCTTGATGCTGGGCAAGCCGCTGGTAGGGCAGCGGGTGGCCGATGTACTGGCGATCGTGACGGCTTTGCGCCAACATCCAGCCACGGCACAGAGGCGTATTTTAGTTGCGGCTTCAGGAAAACTCACAGTGCCGGCGTTGTTCGCCGCCGCACTCGATAAGCGTATCGACGGGCTCTATCTTTCTGGCGGTCTTACATCCTTCCGCGATGTAGTGGACACCGAGATTTACAGCCATCCCTTCGGAAACTTTGTGCCGGGTTTGTTGAATCACACGGATCTGCCGGAAGTGGCGGCTTCCATTGCGCCGCGGCGGATTGTGCTCGCCGGAGCGGTCAATGCCAAGGGCGACGCGGCAAAAGTGGATGCGGTGCACCAACTCTATTCGGGAGCGCATATCACGATTGAGCCGGATTCCAAGTGGAATGTCGAGAAGCTGGTCTCCTCATCTGTGCTCTGAACTAGGCGGTTAGGCGATGGATGCCGCCGTTGCACGAGCGCGAGGCCTTTCGTGGGAGCCTTTCACCACAAGCGCTTGACGTGCACGACACAACCGTACATACGGGATTGTGCCACGAACCTCGAAACCGAGGAGACGCTGGAGCAGCTCGGACAGTTTCCAGGCTGGAGGCTGCATCCGCTCATAGGCGGCCCGAAAGGATCATAGAGTCCTACCTCGAAGTCAGGCGAGCGGGGAGCCGGAAGGCCCCTGGTTCTCAAAGGATGAATTTTGCCGTAGCCAAACTTACCGCGTGCCGACCGCTGGTGGGGTTGCGGGAAGTGCTCCGGCGTCTTTGCGCGCCTCCGCAATCATTTCGCGCAACTTTGCGGGATTCTCCACTCCTCCAACGCGATGACCGTTGATGAGCACAGTGGGCGTGGCGTTTACCTGAAATGACGCCGCGAGGTCCATGTCCTTGAGTACGAGCCCGACGGACATTCCGGCGTCAATGCACTTCTGAAACGCCGCCGCCCCGACTCCCTTACTACTTTCCGCCAACTCGCCCAGTTTCTTCTTCGCGTTCTCAGCATTGATCGCGCTTTGATTCTCAAAGATCTGATCGTGTAGTGACCAGAAGGCCTCGCTGCTCTGCAATTGGGCACAGCCTGCAGCCTCGGCCGCCATTCGCGCCCAGGGATGCATGCCGAGCGGCATGTGGTGGAAGACAACACGAACGTCTTTTCCGTCGCGGAGAGAACCTCGTCAAGAATTGCGGCGAACTTGCGGCAGAAGGGGCACTGGAAGTCGGAGAACTCCACGATCGTAACGGGTGCGTTCACGGGACCGCGCGTTGCGATGGGACCCTGCAGCATGCCTTTCATCAAGGCCTCGTCCTTGGCCCGCTGCTCAAGGACCGGATCGACGGTAGTGTCCAACAGCTCGCTGCTTAGAAAACGTGCATCCGGGGACGCGTAAAGCGTTAGCTCCCAGGTTTTGAACGCGCTCTTTCCCTCGAAGGTGATTTCGCGGAAGCAGGTGTCCCGAACCGATATGTTCTTCTTTAGCGAAAGAGCAACCTTTTCGGGGATTTTATACTTCTTGCGCACGTATTCCGTCAGTGTGCGGTTCTGCTGTTCCGTAAACGCCTGGGGGCACGCAGGGGCCTGCGCTTCCAGACGCAGGCCCGAGCCAAGAGCAAACTACTGAGACTGATAAGATAGCTGCGAAACCGGTTGGATGTCATGCGGGTCTGATCTCACTGACCTTGAATCTGGAGGAACACGTCGTAGCAAAGGTCCTTTTCGTTATCGCTCTCATCCCAAAAGGATCCCTTGAAGCGGAACTGGTTCCCGTACTGATCGACGAACGGGGTGGAATGGTATTTCAATCCGATCTTGAAAATGCCGAGCTCCTGGAGCCTGTGCAGTTCGTTCGGCTCGCTGACGCCGTTGTGGTTCGAGTCGATCCAGACCCACAGATGCGAATACACGGCATCGCCGGGGTCGATAAACCCATTGCCATTGCCGCCATTCGCCGGGTTGTCGAAGACGGCCAGAGCCAGGAAGCCATTGGGAGTGTTACTAGGAGGCTGGGCAGTATAGTTGCCGAACAGTTCGGTGAAATCGTCGATGGTTCCGTCGCCGTTCCGGTCCTGCGCCAGCCAGCCGTTGCGCCAATTGGCATCCGTCCAGCTCATTTGCTGCAGCGGCCCGCCAGGCAGCACGGTAAATCGCACGCCACCCGCGAGGCTGGTCAGGTGGTAGCCCTCGTTGAAAGCATCGAGGACAATGGGGCAAACGATACATCCGCCAGACTCACAGTCCCCGCCCGGACAGCATTTCTCCCCCGGATCGCAGTAACCGTCGTCGGGCTGGCAGTTATATAGACTACCGCTGGATTTGCAAGCCAAGCACCTTCGCAGGCCTCGTCCCCCAATCCCGAGCACGTGCCAGAGGTATCCGTCACAGTACATGTCCCGCAATTGCCACAATCTTCGCTATCGGCCTCACAGTTAAAGTTGTTGCTGCTGCCGGAACAAACTGCGCAGCCGCTGCAGGCCTCGGCACTCCCCTCACATACTCCATCCACACCGTTGAGCAATTGCCTGTGCAACTATTCACGCACTTATTATTTACGCATTTCTCACATGCAATGCATCCTGCGCAACTTGGTGGTGGACATTCGCAAGTCCAGGAGGCTGTTGGGAATTGCGGTGTCCCATAGTGGCATACTCCATTCGAATCTATGGTGGCATTTACCTTCTGTATCGTTGCGGTCTGGACCATCCCGGAGATAACGTTACCATCGTCCAATATCTTGGGATTGCAAGAAGCCCTTACTATTGCTCTGACCCGTCGCGAACTCTGTAAAAGATGTCGGATTTCCATTTGCGCACTGGCCGAGCCCGTTCCCTTGGTTCGAAGAGGCATAAGTGTTGCTGAACGTCACAGTTCCGGACGCGTCGATGGTCTGTTGGGTCGGTGTGGGCCCCGTTGCCATGCCGGAGGTTTTGATGGGGCTCATAGCTGTCAGTGAACGTTTCGCAGGTGTTTGTCCAAAGGCAACGTGGAAAGCGCCGCAACCAATAAGCGCCTCAGTGAAGAACCATCGCATTGTCACATCAATGGTTTTCAGCACGGAGCTGGGAATGTTCTTCGAATAGAGCGATTAGCTGTGAGGTCATCGCTATTTGTTGCCCGATATAATTACTCCACTCTACCCGAGACATCCGACGGAATGCTTGCGAGAATATAACCGTATACATTCCCTCGATGGAACCAGGCACTGGGTGGGTGTCGCGGAAGTAAACTGTTGCGGCATCGAAATCGGATATGTTAGCAAGGATTTGCTGTCGCAGCGAGAAATTGGCAGTGCCATAACGGCGCCTCGAATCCAGCGCCTGATGAATCGCCCCGTTATCGCCCGCCGCGGTCCGATCAACGAAAAGAACACACGTGACGGACGCCGATAAGGATGAAGCAGTAAGTCCGTCCCGAGGATAATAGAACCCCTCCTCGGTGGCTGACTGACCGGAACGTAAAATGTCGTAAGTGCGCTGGTCTGCCGGAACGACGAGGGACTCAAGCCACTCGAGTCTCGTCGCTTGAGTCCCGCTCGGAGGATCTCCGTTCGCCGTTCGGAACCGAATTGAGGCAGAGGTTACGTCCTTGCCGCACTCGTTTGTCAGGGTAGCATCTATACGCGGTCGCACCTTGGAAATTGGCGGACTGTCACTGAGCTCAACCACCACACAGCCCGGCTCAAGGGCGGCAGCTCCTGCGATGCGAGGCCATTGACCGAGCGTGAACAACAAGAGTAACGGGAACCCGTAATGCAAACACCGACGCATCTAAACCTCCTTACCTTCCCGCAGCACTCTATACGGCCGCACGTGCGGGATCAGCTTCATACGATATCGATCACCCAATCCGGTGGAATCCGATTGCCGCGGACTTTATCAGGCCCCCTAGGAAAAATCAACGGGAATCTTGGTGCTATTCGCCACTAACGAATTAATGTGTATTGTATTGTAGTCCACATTCGGTCGAATAATCTAAAGACACGGGCCGCTAAAACATCGCGCTCGCAAAATAGTTCAGCGGCCGCCCGAAACAATCGCCATCAATTCCTTCGGCGGGACTACTTCGAGTTGCGCATAGGCGCAGTCGCTCGGCTTCTTGGCGTTGCGCATCGCCGAGAATGAGCCATCGGGAGCAGATCGGATGCGGAGGCGCATCGACGGGCTCCATCTTTCCGGGGCCTTACATCCTTCCGTGACGTGATTTACACCGAGATTCATGGCCATCCCTTCGGGAACTTTGCGCCGGGTCTAATTGAATCACATGGATCTGCCGGATGTGTCAGCTTCCATTGCGCCGCGCCGCATGATGCCGGCGGGAGCGGTCAATGCCAAAGGTGACACCGCGAAAGTGGATGTTGTGGGCCAACTTTATGCGGGCACGCATGTTGCGTTACGATTGATCCGGATGCGAAGTGGAATGTCGAACGGCTATTGCCGTTTGCTGCCGAGTAAACAATGCACCTCACAAGAAGAGACCTGGGGAAGATCGCTCTGGCCGCACTTTCCTCGGGAAAGATTTGGGCCAAGCCGAACTCTACGTTCGGGGGAGTGGAGATCGGAATCATCATTTCTCCAACCAACTTCCGGGATATTCCACTCGGCGCGGATCAAATCCTCAACAACCTGGTTCAACTAGGCATCAGCGGAATCGAGATGCAGGACGTACGTGTAGAAAGCTACGCCGGGGCGCCCGCCGCCGTTCGGCGAGCGGAACTCAAGCAGTGGCGCCTCTCGGCTTCGATGGAAAAGTACACGGCCCTTCGCAAGCTGTACAATGACGCCGGCGTGCATATCTATGCGTTCCGTCTTGCGACGCTCAACAACACCATGACGGATGAAGAATTCGCCTACTTTTTCAACACGGCCGAGACGTTGGGCGCGGGGCAGATCACGACGGAACTCCCCACCGATAACGCGTTATCCCAGCGCGTCGGAGACTATGCCGCAAAGCGCAAGATCTGGATGGGTTACCACAACCATACCCAGGTCAACTTCAACAGTTGGGATACGGCGCTCGCCCAATCCAAATACAACGGGATAAATTTCGATGTCGGCCATTACGCGGCCGCCGTGAGTGAATCACCGATCCCATTTGTCCAAAAATACCACGATCGAATCACGTGCCTGCATCTGAAGGATCGCAAGTTCAAAACCAACGGCGGGCAGAATATGGTTTGGGGCCAGGGCGACACTCCGCTCAAGGAAATCCTGGTGTTGATGAAGAAAGAAAAGTACCGCTTCCCGGCGGGCATCGAGCTGGAATACCCTATCCCGGAAGGGTCCACCACCATGGCCGAGATCTCCAGGTGCCTGGAGTTTTGCAAGGAAGCGCTCGCGTAGGTATATGTTAGACTGTCGCGTCGGCGAAGCCGTGATCGGCGCAATTTCCGCCGTCTTTACTCTGGGACCGCCGTCGGTCGCAACGGCCAGTACAACGGCAGCAGGCCCAGACGTGGCGGCAACGTGCGCGCTCGGCGCCTTGCTGTTAGAAGCGGTCGCCCCCTCGCTGGAGCGACCTCTTCGGCGGATCCTTCTTCTGCGGCGCGGCGATTACTTTAGCGGCCGTGTCCACCACCGCCCCCATGGAATCCACCACCGCCATGGAACCCGCCACCACCGACGCCACCTCCGCTGAAACCATGGGCAGCGATACCGCCGCCACGGCCAAACCCGCCCGCCGAGCCGCCGCTAACACTGTGCGCGTGCCCCACGAAGGCCGTCGACTGGCCGCCCGGCCGGTACGCGGGATGGTAGCCGGGGCCGAAATGATGGTGGTAAAAACCGCCGCCGCGATAATCGTAACCGCCGTAGCCGAATCCAAAATACGGCGCTCCAAACGCGAGCCATGGGGAGTAAAAGCCCCAGCCGAATGGATCGAGGAAAATTCCGTCGTCCGGGATGAATGTATAAGCGTCAAACGAAGGATTCCAATACCAACCGTCGCCGTACCAGAGGGAAGGCGAGAAGCCACTCGCGCTGGCGTATCGCCGGGCTGCGTCCACATTCGCTTCCGCCAAATAGGAAGAGCGCAGACTGGCCCACCTGTAAAAATCGTCGGTGGACGCCGCTTTTTCGAATTTCTGCGTCTTAATTTTCCCGGTGGCGCTGAGATTGAGTTGGTGTCCTCGATCCACTTCAATCTGCCGGCCCGCAATTTGGACCACGGCTTTTCCGTCGAATGCCCGAATCACGCCCCGATCCGCATCGAAATCGTACAAGCCCGGCTTCAACACTTGGGTGCTTGCGGTCTTGGCGGTAACGCGAACGTTATTTTGTGGATGGATCTCGTTGACTTCCAACATGGCGCGGCCCTTATTCAGCGTCATTGTGGTATCGGCCAAGCCGGGCGAAATCATCTGCAGTGAACTATTGTTGTCGACTCTCAAAATGATGCCGGGCGTCAGCAGGATCTCCGCCCTGCCGCTTTGAGTTGAGAGCGTTTGGCCCGCCGCCAGTTTTGCGGATCCGACGGAGTTTTCCGTGAGGGCTTGCGCGCCGATGGCTGCTTGCCCTTCGACATAGTTAACCGTACCGGGCTGAGGAGGCCCAGAACTCCAAGCGGGGCTCAGCCCCAGCACAGTGAGGATAAAGCCTCCGAGTATTTTCGAACAAGAGCGTTTCATAAATATCTCAACGCCTCCGTCTAATTGGATGTGCTCCTCAAACCAGCGGTTGCCGCAGCAAGTTAGTAGAAATCAAGTAATGCAACTGGTATTGGAGTGAAAAATCGCGCGTCTACCAACAGTGTGAGGTCTAAATTACCGCTTGCTTGGTATGTCTAAACGCGCGCGATGGAACTATTCTGTAGGTGGCTGAATCCCTCACTCGCGACGGGCGCTCTTGACGCAATGTCGGGATAAAATGCGCCCGTCGTTCTCTTCCAAAAGCGCCCGGCTCCGTTTCGGAACCGCGAAAGTGAAAAGCTGTGAAGAATTCAAAAGCACCGGTCGCTCAGAAGCTGTGAAAAAATCGGCAACGGCACCGACTTCCTCACGGTCGCGGTTCGGTAACACTCTCTGAACATGAGACTTTCTTTCCGAGCCGCGAGCGTAGCGACCGGTGCTTTTGGATTTGGCCGCAATCCAGCAATGCGGTGGTATTCGGCCAGCGCTTTGAGGCACGATACTCGCGCTAAATGATGCTGCTAAAGCACTTGGAGTTTGGTACCGAACTTGCTTTTCCAGCAGTGAGGCATTATGAGACAGAACAAAGAAAGAAGCATGAAGTCCAAAAGCTTAATCGCAGTTTCTATGGCGTTACTGCTGATTTCAAGCGGGGCAAGTCTGGTCGCTCAAGATGTTGCGCAGGGTTCTTCGGACGCATCAGCGCTACCAGCCCAGGCGTTTTCGCCCGACCAGTTGAACGCCATGGTAGCGCCCATCGCGCTCTATCCGGATAATCTTCTGAGCCAATTGTTGGTTGCGTCCACCTATCCGCTCGAAGTGGTTGAAGCCGGACAATGGCTACGGCAGAATGGAAACCTGCGGGGTCAACAACTAGTGGACGCGGCACGGCAACAGAATTGGGATCCGAGCATCCAGGCGCTGGTGGTTTTCCCGGATGTTCTCAATCGCTTGAATTCGGACATTCGTTGGACCACCGATTTGGGAAATGCATTTCTGGCTCAGCAGGCCGACGTGATGAGTGCGGTGCAGCACATGCGCGCCGAAGCCAGAGCGAACGGCAAACTGAATTCGAACTCGCAAGAAACGGTCACCGCGCAGACGCAGGGCGATCAGACCGCGATTCAAATCCAGCCGGCTGATCCTCAGGTAGTTTATGTGCCGACCTACAATCCCGAATACGTTTGGGGTCCGCCGGTGTACGGTTACTATCCTCCGCTTTTCTATCCTGGCGTTGGGTTTGGATTTGGATTCGGACCGGGCATCTACATTGGTGGATTCTTCGGCGGATTGGGATGGGGTGGCTGGGGCTGGGGACCGAACTGGTTTGGCGGTTCGATTTTCGTGAACGGCTTCTTCTTCAATCACTACGGCTTTCGAGGCGGCTGGTATGGAGGCCACGGGATCTGGGCGCATAATCCGGAGCACCGCATGGGCGTGGCATATTCGAACCAGAGAGTGGCGAGCCGATTCGGCGGTAATTTCGCCGGCCGCAGTACTTT
Organism: Bryobacteraceae bacterium; assembly: GCA_036008345.1. Lineage (GTDB taxonomy): Bacteria > Acidobacteriota > Terriglobia > Bryobacterales > Bryobacteraceae > Palsa-89. The sequence goes on along the minus strand of DASYNU010000166.1, from coordinate 10,102 downwards.
TGCGAGCCATGGGGCCTATGCGAGCCACGGGACCTATGGCAACACTTATGCCAACCGCGGAAGTAATACAAGCCCCCGCGGCTACGCAAATGGCGGGAATTCCGGGAGCCGGTTCCAGGGATCGCAAGCTCCATCGGCCATGAGATCCAGCCAGGGCAACGGCTTCAGGAGTTCCGGATCTCAGCCGAGCTATCGAAGCAACCCGGCGTATGGTGGTGGCAATGGGCGCGCAGCAACGCCGAGCTATCATTCGAACCCGTCCTCCGGTGGCGGCGGATCTCATGCAGCGCCTTCCGCGAGCCATGCGAGCAGTTTCCATAGCGGAGGCGGCAGTAGTTTCCACGGTGGTGGGGGCGGAGGCGGAGCCCATGGCGGAGGCGGCCATCGCTAAGGCAGTGTTCTCGATTTGAATTATTCCGGCGCGCGGGTCTTAAGATCCAGCGCGCCGGTTTTGTCTACCAACCGCTAGTCAGTTTGAATACCATGCCTCTGGTATTTCCTGCCGGCAGCCCCTCCTTTACCATCAACTCAGGAGCTTCATGTGGCACGCTCTGCACCGAGCCCTCGCTAACGTCACGCGTCTTGTCTCAAAGCAAGACGAGGCGTCTTCGAGCCCGTTAGTGACGGTAATTTGTTTCCTGCCGGAGGACCAGGATCGTTCACTCATGATCGATCTTTGCCAACGCAATCACTGGGAAGTCTTCTTCGCGGCGAGCCGCGAGCAGGCCGAGTGGGCCTTACAAGAACTCAAGCCGCAGATAATGCTCTTCGACAGAGAGGTTGCCGGCCCGGATTGGCGGGAGTTCGTGGCCGCGTTCGCCGCTCGATCCGGCGGCGTGTGTATCATGCTGGTTTCTAGAGTGATTGACGACAATCTTTGGAACGACCTGGTTTCAAGCGGCGGGTACGAGGTACTGCGGAAACCGCTGCGGGACGATGAAGTATCCCGCGCCGTGCGAATGGCCTGGTCATATTGGAGCAGTGCATTGAAACGGGCAGCGAGCGTTAGGAGATAACGCGCTTTCGTACTGCGTAAAGGATCAACTCCGCAAAACTGTGGAGGTTCAGTTTATCCTGCAGATTTCTGCGGTGCGTTTCCACGGTATAGAGGCTAAGGTTCAAGGAGGCTGCGATTTCCTTGTTTGATTTGCCTTCGGCGATGAGTTGAAGAATCTCCCGCTCTCGAGAAGTTAGCAGCTCGTAGCTATCTTCCGCCCCGCGCGTCCGGATTTCCCGGATATAATCCTCCACCAGCATTTTGCTGATTTCCGGGCTGAAGAATGTCTTTCCTTGGCAGACCGCGCGAATGGCTGCGATCAGGTCGCCTTCGGCGGAGTCTTTCAGCAAATATCCTTTGGCTCCGGCCTTGAGCGCTCGAAGAACATAGCCTTCGTCGGAATGCATGCTGAGGATCACCACGGCGGTTTGGGGGAATTGCGAGATGATGCGCTGCGCGGCCTCGATGCCGCTCAGATTGGGCATCGCAATATCCAGCACCGCGACGTCAGGCTTGGTCTCGTCGGCCTTCGCGACAGCTTGCCGGCCATCCGCGGCTTCGCCTACCACGCTGAAGTCGCTCTGGCTCTCCAACAAGAAGCGCAGGCCTTTGCGCATCACATTATGATCGTCAGCTAACAAGATGCGAATCGGTTTCACGTAGCTTCCCGCTTCCCTGGTCTTCTTGCAGCATTGGCAGCTCCACTGTAAGAACCGTTCCGGTCCCCGGCGCCGAATGCACGGTGCACTTACCACCTAGTTGCGCAACACGCTCCTGGATTCCCAGCAATCCCAGGCCTCTCACCTGTTGGCTGTCAAAGCCCTGGCCGTCGTCCTGAATAGACAGGATCAGACGGTTGGGCTCCTGTTGGACTCGAATACGGACGGTTTTGGCGCGGGCATGGCTGGCGCTATTGTGGAGCGCCTCTTGCACCACGCGATAGATGCAGGTCTTGAAATCGTCCGGGAGGTCGTCCGGTAAATCGGCGGCGACACTGACATCCATGGAAGTGCGTTTGGAAATTTCGCGAGCTTGCCACTTCAAGGCTGGAACCAGGCCCAAATCGTCCAGCATGGATGGCCGCAGCAACAGAGCCATATTACGGACCACGCGAATGGTGCCCTCTACTAAATCCTTAATGCCCTCGATTTGATTCTGGGATTGCTCTTCGGAGCGCAGCGCTAATCCAGTGGAGAGATTGCGCAGCTCGATCAGCACGGCTGAGAGGGATTGGCCAACTTCATCGTGCAGCTCTCGCGAAAGCGCGCGCCGCTCCGTTTCTTGAGCCCGGACCAGCCGCGCGGAAAGATCTTTTAGCTGGCTGCGCGCTTCAGCGGCTTCCTGATAGCGGTTGTGCGCGCGGGTTTCGAGCCGGAGGATTCGCCGAATACTAAATGCCGCCATTCCTAATCCGAACGCCACGGCAGCGAACAGAGTGATGGCGAGGCGGGTTTGAAATCTTCCGAGTAGGCTCACCACTTGGTCGTTCCCGTCGCTGAGTTGCTGCTCATTGATGGCAGCAATCCGATCGGCGATGGCCAGCATATTCTGCCGGCGCGGATAAACCTGGTCGCGCAAAAACGGATATCCGAGGCTCCTTCTCTCCGCTGGATCCCACTGGAGAACGGGCGCCAGTATTCGCCAATACTCGCCTAGCTCGGCTCTGAGCGCGGAGTAATGCTTCACCTGCGCGGTCGCAAGCTGACGGCGGTATGAATCGAGCGCCGATTCCATCTGATGCCGAAGTTGTTCGAGGCTGATGCGAAACGTATCCGCACGTTCTGTCTCAGGTTCAAGCAAATAATCGCGCACGTATGTTCCGGATAGATATACCTGGGAACGGATGTCATTGAGGACGTGATTTTGGAACAGGAACTGACGCCGGATTCGATCGTCGTTCCGGCGGACATCGCGCAGCACCCGCAGCGCGTCGAATCCAGCCAGTGTCATGATCACGAGAATACTGCCGAACCCTGCTATTAACGCGAGGCGGCTGTGGGAGGGCAATTGATCGGAACTGTTTTTGTCGTGGGGCCCGCTGGCGGCGTTTTTCATCGAACTGCGGCTTCCAGTCACAGTCTAACCGATAGTGCAATGTTCTGATATCAACCCGTTGAAAAATACCAACTATTTGGTATGTAACGTTCTATGGCCGGAAGCATATACTCTTACGTGAGAAGTCTTGGCCCTATGTGTGCCGGTCCTAAATGACTGTACCTGACAGAGTCTTCCAAAAGCTAAAAACGCTGGATACGTGCACGGCATCCAACGCAATAGAGCGGTTGAATGTGCGGCTACGCAACGAGGGATATATTGCGAACACTTTGTGCTGCCGCTTTCAGAATTTCGAGCCGATGCTGGGCTATGCGGTTACGGGGCGCATCCGAAGTGCCAACGCGCCGATGAGTGGCCGCTACTACTATCGGATGGATTTCTGGAGGTACCTGGCCACGCTGCCAGAGCCGCGCGTGATGGTTTTGGAAGATATCGATGGCCAGCCTGGTCTCGGAGCGTTCGTGGGCGAGATGCATGCCGTGATCGGGGTGGCCTTGAACTGCATCGGATATGTCACTAACGGAGCCGTGCGCGATTTGCCGGCGGTGAAAGAACTGGGATTTCATCTTTTTTCCGGAAGCCTTTCAGTCTCTCACGCCTATGCTCATCTGGTGGATTTCGGCGATCCAGTCACGATCGGAGGTTTGAAGATTTCCCCAGGAGACTTGATTCATGGCGATCGTCATGGCGTACAAACAATCCCGCTTGAGCACGCGGAGCGGATACCGGAAGAGGCTGAGAAGGTGAAGTGCATTGAAAGCCAATTGAGACAATTCTGCCAATCTCCGGAGTTCTCGCTCGATGGGCTGGCGGAAAAACTGAAACAGGTGGCGCAGGATTGTAAGTGAAATCTCGAACGAAATCCGGACTCCTACTAGCTGCCACCGCCATCATTTGCTGTGTACTCATCTCGTGCGGGAAAAGTGAGAAGGCCAGCGCGAATACTGCCGGCGCTTTGGAAGGCGTTTCCGTCGGAGTGACTAAGGTAGCCCGGAAATCGCTCGGCCGCCAGTTGACGGTGTCCTCCGAATTAGTGCCGTTCCAGGAGATTGATGTCTACGCCAAAGAATCTGGTTTTGTGAAGACGCTGAACGTCGACTATGGCACGCATGTAAAGGCCGGGCAGGTGCTGGCGGTTCTGGAGATCCCTGAGCTGCAGCTTCAATTGGCGGAGGATGATGCGGCCATCAAAAACGCAAAGGACCATGCGACTCTCGCCGAGCATGAGCTCAACCGCGTCCAGGCGAACCGTGACGTTCTGCATCTTCAATACGACCGATTAAACGGCGTCTCAAAATCCAAACCCGGCCTGGTGGCCCAACAGGAAGTGGATGACGCCCAGGGCAAGGATCTGGCGGCCGAGGCGCAAGTGGAAGCGTCGAAATCGAATCTGCAGGCGGCCCAAAGCCAGTTGCAGGTGGCGGACGCCAAACGTGCGCGCGACCAGGCGCTGTTCGATTACTCGAATATCACCGCGCCTTTTGCAGGCGTGGTGACGCAAAGGTTCGCGAATCTGGGGGCCTTGCTGCAGGCCGGAACCAGCTCGAGCACGCAAGCCATGCCGCTGGTGCGCCTCTCCCAGGACAATATTTTCCGGTTGGTAATCCCCGTGCCCGAATCTTACGTTCGCTATATCCACATCGGCGACCAGGTTCAGGTGAGGGTGCCGTCACTCGGCCGGACCACGCCCGGGAAAGTTGCGCGGTTCTCCGAAGACGTGCAAGAAGACACACGTACCATGCACACCGAAGTGGACGTCCCCAACCCGAACGGTGTACTGGTGAAGGGCCTTTACGCGGAGGCCACCATTGCGCTCGAAACCAAGAATAATATTTTGTCGGTACCGTTGCAGGCCATCGATCACAATGGTGACAGAATCACCGTATTTGTAGTCTCGGAGGCCAATAAACTGGAAACCCGCACGGTGGTGCTGGGGATCCAGACATCCACCGACGCTGAAGTGCTCTCAGGTCTCGAAGAAGGCCAACTGGTGGTGGTGAGCGACCGCAGCAGTTTGAAGGAAGGTGAGGAGGTACAGCCCAAGGTGATTGAGCTGGTCAACTATCCGAATCAGGAAGAGAAGAAGTAACAGTGCCCGGTTTCTCGATTCGCAATCCCTTCTTCATTATCGCGATATGCCTGGCGCTCGCCGTAATCGGAGTGTCCAGTGTGGCGCGCATGCCCGTGGATCTGTTTCCCCCCATCAATTTGCCTGAGGTCGTTGTCGCGACGTTCTACAACGGCATGCCGCCGGTGGATATCGAAACAGATATTACGAATCCTCTGGAACGTTTCTTCACGCTGGCCTCAGGCGTGGACCACATGGAATCGCGCTCGCTGCTGGGCGTCAGCATCATCAAGGTTTTCTTCCAGCCCGGCACGAATGCCGACGCGGATGTGACGCAGTTGTCCAACCTGGCTCTAGCCGATTTGAAACGATTGCCTCCTGGCACGTTACCGCCCGTGGTGCTGAAGTTCGATGCGTCCAGCCTTCCGGTGTGTCTGGTGACGGTAGCCGGCAAGGGGCTTACCGAGACGCAGTTGCACGATCTGGCACAATTCCAGATTCGAAATCAGATCGCCGTGGTGAACGGCGCAGAGATCCCTGGCGTGTTCGGCGGAAAGTACCGGCAGGTGATGGTATATGTGGATCCGTTCAAGCTGCTATCGCGCCAAATGAGCGTGATGGATGTAGTGGACGCGGTCAACGACCAAAATCTGATTTTGCCGGCCGGCGACGTCAAGATCGGCCCCAGCGATTACTACGTCTACTCGAACAGCCTGGTCCAAAACGTAGCGGATTTGAATGATATTCCCATCAAGACCGTCGGCACTCGATGGGTGACGGTGGGAGATGTGGGCGAGGCCAAGGATTCGAGCCAGGTGCAATACAACATCGTGCGAATCGATGGCCAGAAATCCGCGTACATTCCTATCATGAAGCAGGGCGGCGATACCAACACCGTGCAGGTGGTGAATGACGTCCGCGATCTTACCGCGCACCTTTTTGACCTACCCTCCCAATTGAAAACCGCGATCGTATTCGATCAATCCGTTTTCGTGAAGGAAGCGCTGAAGACGGTACTTCACGAGGGCGTCATCGGATTGGTGCTGACCAGTATGATGATTCTCATCTTCCTGGGAAGCATGCGCGCCACGGTGGCTGTTCTGCTGTCCATTCCGATTTCGGCGCTGGCTACCTTCGTAGTCTTGTTCATGCTGGGCAGTACCGTCAATACCATGATTTTGGGTGGGCTGGCGCTGGCCTTCTCGCGAGTGATCGACAATTCCGTGATCTCGCTCGAAAACATCTACCGGCATCTGGAGATGGGATCGTCACCTGAGGTTGCCGCGGCGCAGGGGGGCGCGGAGGTGAATCTGGCGGTGCTGGCCGCAACGCTGGTGGACGTGGTGGATTTCTTCCCAGTGACTTTCTTGTTCGGTGTGAGCAAGTTTCTATTCTCGGCGCTGGCTCTGGCGTTCTGTTTGTCGCTGCTAGCCTCCTTCGTGGTGGCCATGACGGTGATCCCGTTATTCTGCGCCAAGTATCTCAAAGGCATCCATCACGAACACGGCGAAGCGCCGCCCGCTAATCCATCCTGGGGCGCACGCTTCAACGCATGGTTCAATCGCATGTTCACGCGCCTGCTGGATGTCTATGAGCGCACGGTTCGTATCGCCTTGAAACGTCCGGGGCTCACAGTGGCAGCGCTGCTCGGGTTGTTTGTAGCCAGCCTCGGGATTTATCCGTTCCTGGGACTAGCGTTCTTTCCGCAAACCGATGCCGGGCAGTTCACCATCAACGTGAAAGTACCCACCGGAACTCGAATTGAGATCACAAATGAGTACGTCGCCAAAATCGAGGATCTGATTCGCCACGTGGTTGAGCCCGGCGACATGAAAATGATCGTATCCAATATCGGAGTGGTCAACGATTTTTCGTCGCTCTACACCACCAATGCCGGAGAATACACAGCGACCATCCAGACGGCGCTTAACGACGATCATCACCAGAGCAGCCTGACGTACATGAACCGGGTACGGGACGCGCTCGCGGTGAAATTCCCCGACGTCCGCGCGTTCTTTCAAAGCGGTTCCATGGTGGATGCGATTTTGAATTCCGGGATGCCGGCTCCCATTGACGTTCAGGTCAATACCCGCGATCTCGACATTACCTACAACACCGCGCAAGAGCTGGCGCGCCGCATCCGCCGGCTCCCAGGTGTGGGACAGATTTATATCCCGCAGGACATGAACTATCCGGCGCTGAAGCTGGATATAGATCGAGTGCACGCCACCGAGCTCGGCCTCACGCAGAAAGATATTGTCAATAACGTAATCACCGCTCTCAATTCGAACACCATGATCGCGCCGAATTACTGGGTGGACTATAAAACGGGCAATGACTATTTTCTGAGCGTGCAGTATTATGAGCACGGCCAACCGGCTATCCACAATCTGGTGGACTTGAAGGAGATACCACTCCGCGCACCCAATCTGAAGCAGCCCACCACGCTCGATTCGGTGGTGAAGCTCGAAAACGTAACATCGCCGACCGAAGTGGATCATTACCAGATCCAGCGCATCGTGGATATTTTCGTCACGCCGTCCGGCGAAGATCTGGGCAAGGTCCGGAGCGAGATTCTGAAAACCATCGCCGACTTGCACCTGCCTTCCAACATTCGCGTGAATTTACGAGGAATGGTGCAGGGAATGGAAGCATCCTTCAAGAGCTTCGCCATCGGCTTCACCCTTTCGTTCATCCTGTTGCTACTGATCCTGCTGGCGCAGTTCCGATCGTTCATCGATCCGTTTCTCATTATGCTCGCGATCCCCATGGGATTCATCGGCGTGCTGATCATCCTTCCGCTCACGCACACCACGCTCAATGTCATGTCGTTGATGGGCGTGCTGATGCTGATCGGCATTGCTGATTCCAACAGCATTTTGATCGTGGATTTCGCGCACAAACTGGAAGAGCAAGGGCTGTCGGTTGCTGACGCTGTGATCACAGCGTGCCGCGTCCGGTTGCGGCCGATTCTGATGACCTCGTTTGCAACCATTATCGGAATGCTTCCGATGGCCATGAAGCTGGGCACGGGTGGCGAGCAGTACACGCCGATGGCTCGAGCGATTATCGGCGGCTTGACGTCGTCTGTGCTTCTTACGGTGTTCATCGTCCCGGCCGCTTATCTGCTGGTCTACCGGAGAAGGAGGCATCATGTCACCGAGAGTTCGTAAACTCGTCAGCTCAATTGCAATCGTAGCCGGCGCGGCTTTCGCGCAGACACCGCCCAAGCTCACGCTGCCGGACGCGGTGGCACTTGCCATCAAGAATCATCCGCAGATTCAAGCTGCGCAGCATGAAGTCAATTTCGCTCAGCAGCAAGTGGTTATCACCCGCGCGCCGTACTTTCCCACCGTGAGCGGTGACATCACCGGTTCTCAGGGAAACGACCTCGCTCGCATCGGAGCCGGAACACTGACAGCGTCGCGACTATTTGACCGGTTCGGACAAGGCCTGGAGCTTTCTCAATTGGTCACCGATTCAGGCCGCACTCCGAACCTTGTGGCCAGCGCGCGGCTGCAAGCGCGAGCGAGCGAACAAACCTTGCAAGCCACCCGTTACGACGTGGTGCTGGCTGTGGACCGCTCCTATTACGATGTCCTGCACGCACAAGCTGTGGTCCGCGTGGCCGAGGAGACTGTTTCCGCGCGGCAGTTGCTGAGCGATCAAGTGACTGAGTTAACCAAGAACAAACTCAAGTCACAGCTGGACCAAAGCTTCGCCGAAGTGCAGGTTTCTCAAGCCAAGCTGCTGCTCATTCGAGCCCAAGAGGCAGTGCAGAGCGCGCTAGCGGAACTCGGGCGCGCGCTCGGGTCCGATCAGCCGGCCAATTACCAGCTTGAGGAATCGCCGCTTCCGCCTGGACCAGCGGCTAAGCCGGACGATCTGGTGACCGAAGCCATCGCCAACCGGCCTGAGCTGGCCAGCCTGCGTTATTCACGCGAATCCGCTTACAAGTTTTATGAGGCGGAAAAAGACCTTCGCCGTCCAACCGTCAGCATCGCGGCGGTTGGTGGGTTTATTCCGTACATCAACACAACAGCCAACACCCCCATTCCAGCGGAGTACGAAGGCGTGGCCGCGAACGTCAATATCCCGGTGTTCAATGGACATCTTTTTTCAGCCCGGCGCGAAGCTGCCCACGAACGCGCTCTGGAATCCGATCAGCACTTGCGAGATGAGCAGGAGCGTGTCTCACGCGACGTGCGCGTGGCATGGAGCGGCGCCGTAACGGCGTATCAACGAATCGACGTCACCGCGCAGTTCCTTCGCCAGGCCGCGCTCTCGTTGGACCTTGCGCAGGGTCGCTACAACCTGGGGCTATCTTCTATTGTGGAGTTGACGCAGGCGCAGTTGAATCTCACGCAAGCTGAGATTGAGAACCTCAGCGCCAAATACGATTACCAGACGCAGTATGCAGCACTCGAGTACACTATCGGCGCGCTACGCTGAGATGGCGCGCAAACCGGAGCCGTTATTTTACGAGGAACAGCCTTTTCGACAATTACGGCTTCGGATTCTGACCGCGATCCCGCCGGCGGTGATGACGTTGCTCGCCATCTGGCAGGTTGGGCTGGGACATCACTCGGGCAATGAATCGATGTCCAATGCCGGCGTGATTGGCTGGTCGATTTTCCTCTGGATTGTTTATCTTCGCCTGATCACTGTGAAGCTGGTCACCGAACTTCGTTCCGGCGAATTGCGGATTCGCATGCGCGGGCTGTGGCGCTCTTACGGCATCCCGCTGAGTGGGGTGAAATCGGCCGCAGCCGTGACATTCGATGCGGTGCGCGAGTGGGGCGGCTATGGAGTCCGGTCCACGAGCCGGGGAACGGCTTACCTCGCCGGCGGCAGCGAAGGAGTGGAACTCGAAATGGCGAGCGGAAGAGTGATAGTAATCGGCTCCCGCCGCTCGCACGAATTGGAGCGAGCCATTCTCAAACGCGGCTAACTATCGCCGCGATTCCGGCGGCACCAGATTG
>DASYNU010000165.1:0-2195 GCA_036008345.1 Bryobacteraceae bacterium | reverse complement strand
GCCGCCACCGCGGCCGAATTGCTGGGTGTGAAGACGGAGGGTTTGGCCGGCCAGCCTGCGCGAGAGATTCTCTAATGGCATCCACTGCGCCAAAATTATCTCCGGCTCTCGACGCCATGGTGGAAAGAGGGCTCTTCAACCGGCTCCCCGTCACGTTTTCGACATTCTTCTACGATCAAATTCAGGAATGGGAGCTGCTGTTCCCGGCGGAACGAAACTACTACGAGCGGCTGTTTGGGTTATTGGACCGAACTGATCCGGGCGCGGTGGACCGGTTGTTTGCCGGCGTTCGGGATGCGGAACACAAGCTCGGTGTCACGGAAACGAATTGGCCCAAGCGCACCTTCACGCTGCAGCAGGTGGATTTCTTGAATCGCTCGCCGCATTATCCCGAGTGGCGCAAAGCGATCGCGGACGTGTTTTCGCAAGTTGATCCAGTGCTCGATGCCGAAGTGTCCAGGCATGGGCGGCCGCGTCTCGTGATCGTAGTCTCGCCCCGAGATATGCCGGTGGGACCGGATCGGCTTTGGACGCGTATTTCGACGCATGGCCGGCGCGTTGCCATCGACGCGCCGCAGGATGATGCCGACTACCTGCCGCTGCTGCTGACTGGCCAACCATTGACATCGCATGCGCCTCCGCTTGCCGATCTGCTGGCCGCGCACTCAGGCACTCCGCGTTACAGCGGGTGGTGCGTTGAGACTGGCGACCAACTGGCTCAGATGTCCACGCACCCAGGCGTAGTCCGTTTGAGCTATCAACGGCTGACGAATTATCGTGTGCGCCTGATGAAGGAAGTGCAACAGGTGGTGGATTCCGGTCAGATTCGCGGGCCACGCGAGCTGGGCGGGCGGCTGAAGCAATTGAAGATCGGGGTGAACGAGAGCGAGCTGGTCGAGGACGCTATCCTGGCGGAGTTCGCCCGCGCCACGCTGCTCAGCGGTAACGGCACGCTTTTGATCAACAATACGTTTGTGGAGTGGGCTTCCATCCAAGCCATCCGGCGGGCGCGGCCAATGGTCGCCATAATCTCCTACGGTATTCGCAATAAGGTGAAGCCGTTCTCGAGTCTGCTGATTTACACTGATCAGGACACATCCACGCCTATTCCGACGCAGGGCGACATGCTGGGGTCCTACGTGGATCTTGAGATCTTCCACCAGTACATCTGGCAGGAGTTCGAGAAGTACGCCGAGTACCGCGGAAATACGGCCTTTCTGTTCGTCGCGGAAGGAACGGATGAAATGTTGGCCATCGGCCCGCCCGATTTTCCCTTGCTCAGCACCACCACGCCACAACACTTGGAGACCATCTTCGCAACGCTGAAAGAGTGGCTCGCTCTGTGAGTTTGAATCGCCGCCAATTTCTGGCTGCCTGTTCCTGTGCCGCTCTAGTCCGCCACTCGATCGCGGGCACGCGTTTGCCATATGAGACGCTGCGCGAATTTCTGGAGCCCGGCAAGGATGCGTTTCCCGAAGAGAAAATCGCGCTGGAGGTGGCCCGCAGCCTCCGAACAGCGCGTCCCGGTCGATATTACCCGCTGCCTGGGAATCAAGTGCGATTTGAAATTGCGGCGAAGGCCCAGGACGGAGGCCTGGAATATCGCACGGGCTATTACAAGATGAACTGGCCGGCGGGCGATACCACTATCGCGGGAGTGACGGACGAACGCGTGGTCACGGCGAAAGAGCCGCTGTTTCGCGATATCACGGCAAACGTGTTTGGCGGCGTCCAATCTTTCCACGAGCAACTCACGCGCGGCATTCCATACTGGCGCGCCCACCTGGATCCGGCCAGCGGAATCGATGTTTATGGAATCACTGGCATCGCGGTGGGCGATATCGATAACGATGGCGTCGACGAAATCTACGTGTGCCAGCCGGGCGGCCTGCCCAACCGGCTCTACAAATTTCGCGACGGCAAGATGCTGGACATTACCCTCGAAGCCGGCGTTGGATGCTTGGACGATACACCCTCGGCGCTCTTTCTGGACCTCCGCAACATCGGACGCCAGGATCTGGTGCTGATGTTCCCCAATGGACCGGTCCTGATGCTGAACGATGGCCGGGGACGCTTTGCGGCGCGCACCGATGCCTTTCAATTTGCCCGGCCCGCGCAAGGCACGTTCACTGGAATGGCAGCCGCCGATTACGATCGCGATGGCAAAGTGGATCTTTATCTATGTACGTACATCT
>DASYNU010000164.1:0-6891 GCA_036008345.1 Bryobacteraceae bacterium | reverse complement strand
GTCGCGCGCATATCGAAGGTCTACGATGAAGAGGTCGCCCGTAGGACCAATCGCGCTTGAGCGCTGAGCTCTTCTTCCTATGGTAAAGTAACGCCGGAGCTGAAAGGGCACCACCGTGAAGCTTAAATTCCTGTGGGCGGGTTGCATCGTCTTTTGGACCGTGGTCGCCCTGGCCCAGAGTCCAACCTACCAGCTCGTCAATCTTTCGCTTCCAAACCTCTTATCGCCGGGTGCGGTAGTCGCTGCCGATTTCAACGGTGATCACAAAATTGACATTGCGGTAGCCTCGATGGGCGGTATTCCGACTGACCAAGTTGTGATTTACCTCAATAATGGCGACGGGACATTCCAGCCACCCAGGAGTTTCGCCGTCGGCAAGGCCGTGTTTGCCATGATCTCAGGCGATTTCAACGGAGATGGAAAGATCGACTTAATCACTGGAAACACCGAGTCGAAGGATCTCTCGGTCCTGCTAGGAAATGGCGATGGGACATTTCAGGCTGCCGTCAGTTATCCAGCCGGCGGCGCGGTTGGCGGCCTCGCAGCCGCGGACTTCAACGGCGATGGCAAGCTCGACGTCGCAGTCTCGAATCAGCAACCCGGCTCTTTATCCATCTTTCTTGGAAATGGAGACGGCACTTTTGGTGCACCATCCACTCAGTCCTTGGGCATGGCGCTGGTCGGAATCACGGCGGCTGATTTTAACGAAGACGGAAAGCTTGACCTGGCCATCGCCGACAACAACAGCACCCTATGGCTGCTACCAGGCGCGGGCGACGGAACATTTGGAACTCCCCAATCCATCCCCCTTACGGGCACGCTGGTGGGAATTGCCTCAGCCGATTTCAACGCGGACAAACACGCTGATCTCGTGGTAGCGAATCTTAACGCAGGCAGCGTCTACGTGCTGCTTGGAAAAGGGGACGGGACGTTTCAGGCGCCCACCAGTCTTGCAGCCGGGCGAGGAGCCTTCGCGGTTACAACAGGCGACTTCAATTCCGACGGCAAATTGGATATCGCCGTCGCGAACAACTTCGAGGTTCCGTTGCAAAACGACGTATCGTTGCTCATTGGAAATGGGGACGGAACCTTTGCGGGCGCCATTCCGTTGGGCGCTGGAAATAATCCCATTGGTATTGTGGCCGCGGACCTCACCGGTAGCGGGAAGTTGGATCTGGCTGTTGCAAACAACGGTTCTCCATTCGCGTCGCTAGTTATAAACGGCTTCCCCAAAGGATTGTCATCCTTCACCACTGTTTCGGCGGCGGACGGAAGCCCGGGCCTCGCCCCGGAGTCGCTGGTGTCCGCTTACGCCCCCGGCATCTCCGCCTTTGAAAGTTTCGCCGGTCTGCCCGTCCCCACCATGCTGGCCGGACTTTCGATTGCCGTGGAGGATAGCGCCGGCGAGTCGCGGATGGCCTCTATGTTATTCGCCTCTCCGGTGCCGGCTCAAATCAATTTTCAGATCCCGGCGGGCACGCATACAGGCGCAGCTACGTTCACCATCCTGAATGGAACCGGGACCGCTATGCTTGAGCACGTCACCATCAGCTCCGTAGCTCCGTCGCTTTTCAGCGCGGATTCCAGCGGAACGGGCCCTGCGGCGGCAACCGCTGTTAGCGTGAGCGCATCGGGCAAGCAAACGCCCGTGGCGGTTTACCAATGCAACTTCGCCGGATGCACCACGGTGCCCATCGTTCTAAGCGCGAACGCGCAGGTAAGCGTATCGCTCTTCGGCACCGGAATTCGAGGTGCGGGCGGAGCTTCCAGCGTCAGTTGCTCTATTCATGGAGTTGAGGTCCCAGTGGAGTTTGCAGGCCCGCAGCCAAGTTTCCTCGGACTCGACCAAATCAATGTCACGCTCCCTCTCACGTTGAAGGGCAGCGGACAATCTAGTGTCATGATCACGGCCGACGGCCACGCCACCAATACGGTTCAGATCAATATCCAGTAATTATGCCCGTGATCATCTCCCTGCACCGCGCTCTCAATGTGACCGGATACAACAAGGTCAAGATGGATGCACTCCGCGAACTCTACGAGTCGCTCGGGCTGCGTGGCGCGCAAACTTACATTCAGACCGGTAACGTCGTTTTCCGCACCGATGCCAAGGATCTGGTTCGTCTTCAAAAGCGGATTGAGGACGCCATCGAAAAGAGTTTCGGCTTTCGCACCGGTGTCATGCTGCGTTCCTCGACTGAATTGAAGGATGTCATTCGCAGGAATCCATTCGCGAAGCGGTCCGGCATTGAGCCGAACAAACTGTTGGTAAGTTTCCTAACCAGTGAGCCAGGCCCGGAGTCCAAGGAGAGAATCGCTCAAATCAAAGTCGGACCTGAAGAACTACATCTGGACGGACGCGAGCTTTACATTTATTACGGCGGTGGAATCGGAACCTCGAAACTGACGCCTGCCGTGCTTGAGAGAGCGCTGAAGGTATCCGGGACCGGCAGAAACTGGAACACAATAACCAAGCTTCTCGAAATGGCGGAAAAGTTGTAACTTCGTGCTAGCTTGAATCCATGACGCGGCGCTGGCTGCTTTGGATCGCTGCTCTGGCCGCGATCGTATTCCTGCTCATCCCTCCGCTCTACCACGGCTGGACTCACGTCGAGACCGATTTCCCCAATTACTACACCGCTGCAAAGATGTTCCGGCAACGCCTCCCGCTGCGCGATCTATACGACTGGACTTCGTTTCAACGCCAGATAAACTACGCCGGCTGGGGACTGCAACTCGGCGGATACATTCCGCACACGCCGCTCACCGCGCTCCCCATGGTCCCGCTCGCAGGTCTCGCTCCCATGGACGCCAAACGCGTGTGGCTCGCGCTCAGCCTGCTATTTCTCGCCGCTGCAATTTGGATACTCGCCAGGCTGACGCATCTTCCCGTGGCCGGCTTGATCGTGCTCGCGCTCGCCGGTCACAATGCGATGGCTGGAAATTTCGAGCTCGGCCAATACTATTGCTTTCTGCTTTTCATGCTGACCGTGAGCTTCTGGCTGCTGCTCGGCCGGCGCGAGTTTTCCGCGGGCTTGCTGCTTGGCGCTATCTTCATCCTCAAGTTGTACGCCGGACCTTTTCTGTTTTACTTTGCCTGGAAGCGACGCTGGCGGCCGCTGGCGGGGATGCTGCTGGCAGGGGCCGTGCTGTCGCTCTGCTCCATCGCGTGGTTCGGATGGAAGGATCACGTTTTCTATCTCACCGACGTTCTACCGCGCGCGGCCGCAGGCGAACACATGGATCCCTACGCCGCAGGCATGCCCACCATTCTGAACATGCTGAGACATCCTTTCGAAGCCGAGCCCGAATTGAACCCCAGCCCGCTCCTCAATGTGCCAGCTTTGGTGTTTTTCCTGCAACCGCTGGTGACGCTCGCAATCCCAGTCTTCTGCCTGATTGCGATGCCTCGCGACAAGAACCTCACCACTGCCGAGCTCGCCTGGTTCCTGATCATGCTGGTCCTGGTCTCGCCCAGCCGCGCCTTTTACGTAACCGTAATTCTGCTGCTCCCGTTTGCCCTGCTGCTCGAGAAAGCCGAGTTTCGCCGCAAGCTCTGGCTGATCGCCGCGTTTCTTCTCGTAACCATCTCGCTTCCACGCGCGTGGGAACCGTTCTTCCCCACCGTCTGGGTTCTCCTCGCGGTCTATATCGCACTCGGAATCCCCTACTGGCGCAATCTTCGCCCGTCGATCGCTGCCCTCGCGGCAATCGTCATCATCGGCGCGTCGGCGATCTCGGCATACCGGCGCATGGCCAGCTATCATCTCGAGCCGCCGCAGAAATTCGAGCGCGTCGCGTTCGAAAAGGATGCCATCTACTCAGCTACGCCCGCAGTTTCGAGGGACGGCGTAGTCTATGAATCCATCGCGGAAAATCGCTACCTATTGAAACATTGGAATGATGGGGATCACGGAAGCATTGAAACACTGCCGTTCGATGGACATGCCTTCCATCCTTCGGTCGCCGCGCAGGGCGGCTCAATCTATTTCGAGCTCGTTTCCGGCGGCTCCTCCCGAATCATGGCCTACGATCCGGAAAACAGCACGCCCAGCCAATTGGTTTCTTCCGGATTCGAACCCACCCATCCATCGATATCTCCCGACGGCAGCCTGCTCGCGTTTATCGGGCGCGGTCTAATTATTATCTACAGCAACGGCGCGCTGGGCGCGATTAAGAGCCCCACGCCGGTCCACGATGTGGCGTGGTTTCCCGACAGCGCAAGAACCGTCTACTCCGCGGGACCCTCCGGTAGCTCCCAGATTTTCGCCACGGTCCCCGCTGGAACCCCGGAACAACTCACGCACGAGACCGGCGATCACAGGGAGCCGGCCATATCGCCCGATGGAAACTGGCTGGCCTTCACGCTAGTGCGCGATGGCACGCGCCAGATCTGGATACAGAATCTCAAGACGGGAAAAGCGTCCCAGGCGACGGAAGGGACTTGCAACAGTTTCTCGCCGGCCTGGGAGCCCGATTCCCGCGCACTAATTTTCGCCAGCGATTGCCAGCGCGGCATCGGACTGCCTGCTTTGTTTCGCGCGCGCCTGGAAACGCTGGTCCGTGAGTGAGCTTTCACCGAAGCGGCTGACAGCACATCGAATCCAGAACCTTGTCAAACTTGCGCGCGACGTCGGCCGCAACGTTCTCGTATTCGGCATAGCCCATTGGGAACGCGAGCATGCGCCAATATCGTCCATTCTGCGTGCGGCGGAAATTCCGGCCATCTCCCTCGGAGCATCGCCATCGGCGCACGGATCCCTCCGGGGACGGATCGGATGAAGGGAACCACTCTGGTCTGGCCTTAACTGGCCCCCAGCCTGGATTCAGGGTTGAGAAAATGATTAGTTTTCCGTTCTCGCCGTGCGATTGAATCGTGATGGTGTCATTCGTGTCACCTTCAGCATCAACCGCTCGCCAGTACTTCATACTGTAAGGAACGCAGAACCTAAACATCCCGACGGTGTGCGCGATCCGCTTGCCCCAGCAACGCGTAAGGGTGCAACCCGGGAGCTCCACATCGGCAGCGATCTGGGTTTGTTGCGGTGTTAGCGCGAGGAGCAATGGCATTAGCGGCAGCATACGCAGATCTTACCCCAATCCCGTCCCGGAATCGACCTGATTCCGCCACGATTCCCACCCAAACTGTGGCGGTTTTGCCACATACGAAACTTTACAAAGCTTTTTAAATCAAAAGGCTAGCGGGTTGGGTTACTCACTGCTAGAATGGAACGTTCAGTTTGCAAACAAACCGTAATACCGTGGCTTTCAGAAGGCTACCTCAGGGAGGCCTGCGTGCGATTTGAAACCACTCTGCAACGTCCCGCCGAGGCTCGTGGAATCGGCTTGCATAGCGGCGTTCCAGTCTCTATTCGAATCCTTCCCGCGCCGCCCTCTACTGGAATAGTTTTCGTCCGCACCGACCTGGACAATTTCCATATCCCGGCCAGTTGGCGCTACGTGGCGCGCGTCAGTTACGCCACCAGCCTGATGCGCCAAGGCGTGCTGATTTCCACCACCGAGCATTTGCTCAGCGTGTTTTACAGCATGGGCGTGGATAACGCCTACGTCGAAATCGACAACCTCGAAGTCCCCATCCTGGATGGCAGCGGCCGCCCTTATGTCGATCTGCTTCGCGCCGCGGGATTGAAATCCTACCGCAGGCGCAAGCGCTTCCTCAGAATCCGCCGGCCGGTCACGGTGGAAGCCGGCTCCAAACGCATTTCCATCCTGCCGTCTGACCGTTTTCTGCTGACTTGCGACGTCTTCTACGATCATCCGCTGATCGGACGCCAGGCGCTCGACATGGAAGTGACGCCCGAACGTTATGCCGAAGAGATCGCCCCGGCGCGCACGTTCGGATTCTCGCACGAGCTGGCCCAGATGCGCGATATGGGATTGATCCGCGGCGCCTCGCTCGACAATGCCATCTGTTTCGATCAAGGCACCGTCCGTAATCCGGAAGGCCTGCGATTTCCGGACGAATGCTGCCGGCACAAAGCCCTGGATCTTATCGGCGATCTCGCGCTGATCGGCAAGCCGCTGCTCGGTCACGTGATCGCCGAGCGGGCCGGACACGCCATGCACACAGCGCTAGTGGCGCGCATCATGTCCGATCCGTCGCTTTACGAAATGCTGAGCTTCGATCAACTGGCCACTCGCGTAGCACACGCTCTGGTATCGTAAGACAGTTTCTGGTTTCTCGCATTGTTCCCTGGCTCGCGCGCGGGGCTGCACCTTGTTTCCCGATCGCAGCCCCGCGCGTGAGCAAGGGGACCAACGAGAAACGAGAAACGAGAAACGAGAAACGGGTAGTTGCTCACGGCCCCCAACCTGCTAACGCTACTCCGGCTGATGCTGGCTCCCTTCGTGGCCGCCGATATCCTGGAGGGCTTTTATGGCCGTGCCATTGCTCTTGCCTTTTTCGCCGGACTTACCGACGTGTTCGATGGGCTGCTGGCCAGGAAGATGGGCGAATCCACGCCCACCGGCGCTTATCTCGATCCCATCGCTGACAAGATTCTGCTGAGCGCGATCTATGTTGCGCTGGGAGTCGCGCATGCCATCCCCTGGTGGATGGTAGCCGTGGTCTTCGGACGGGATGTGTTGATTCTGGGCATGGCGGCCTATGGGATTCTGTTCACGTCCATCCGGAAATTCCCGCCGTCGGTGTGGGGCAAGCTCAGCACATTCTTCCAGATTTCCGCCGCCTTGATGGTGATGTGCGCCCGCGCGGGATTGCCCGCGCCGGTGACACTCGCCGTCTGGCTGATGGTGGCCGCGACAGCGTGGAGCGGAATCCACTATGCCTGGCGCGGCGTAACGTTGTTACGCTCTGAGCCGAATTGACGGGACCGCCGCTCGTCTTCAGGGGGCTGATTGCTACAATCG
>DASYNU010000163.1:0-50111 GCA_036008345.1 Bryobacteraceae bacterium | reverse complement strand
TCTACTGGATATGGCGGGAGCGCGGCGGCCGGGCAGCTATCCTAAATATGTTACGGATAGCCGCCGTGGCATTGACGGCCGCAATCTCGCTCTATATCCTGCTCTGGGCTGCGGTAGGCTACAACGCAATCGCCGCGCTCGATCATGCATTGCGCTTTATGGAGGGTGCCAATGAATGGCTGGGACGGCCATATAAGATTTCCGTGTTCACCGATTTGTACGATTTCGTGTTGGGTACGGGCATCATCGCAGTGCCCATCCTATGGTTTCACCTCCGTAAAGTACGCGATCAATTCCAAGCAGATCGGGAACAGATGGGGCTCACGCTCATCGGCTTGGCTACGATACTGACAGTGGACTTGTCCGGTTTACTGCGAGGAGAGACGGCCCGGATTTGGATGTTCCTGCAACCGATGTTAGTGGTTCCGGTCGCGTTGGAGCTCGCGCGCCTCCGTTGGAGTTGGCGATTGTCGATACTGTCGCTGCAATGGTGGCTGCTGGTCCTGATCAAAGCGAAGATGTCGTTTATCGAGCCTTGACATAATACAAATTGCGGCTCTTCATTGCATTCGTATGTCTCTGCGCTGTTGCCGCTAATAAGCGGCCGCATTTCACTAACGTCGCGCCGCAGTCGAAATTCTCCTACATCACCAACAATGACTTGTCGCCTCGAAAGTACTTCGTGCAGCCGATCGCTGGTGGTGTGGCCATCTTCGATTTTGACAACGACGGGAAAATGGATATTTTCTTTACCAATGGCGCGAAACTGCCGGAGCTGAGGAAAACCGGTCCGTCGTTTTATAATTGCCTGCTGCGCAACCGCGGAGACGGTACTTTTGAAGACGTGACCAAGAAGGCTGGCCTGGTAGGCGAGACTCTCGGTTATAGTACCGGTGTCGCGGTGGGTGATTATGACAACGACGGGTACGAGGATCTTTTCGTCGCCAGCGCCGGACGAAACACGCTGTATCACAACAACGGAAATGGAACGTTCACCGACGTCACGGAACGATCCGGCCTCGGAGCGAAGCCGGCGGGAACCCTGAGCATCGGCGCCGCTTGGTTCGACTACGATAACGACGGCTTGCTGGATCTGGTTGTATCCAACTACACGCTCTGGACTCCGCAAACCG
Source organism: Bryobacteraceae bacterium (assembly GCA_036008345.1). Taxonomy (GTDB): domain Bacteria; phylum Acidobacteriota; class Terriglobia; order Bryobacterales; family Bryobacteraceae; genus Palsa-89. The sequence continues at coordinate 48,978 of DASYNU010000163.1, read as the reverse complement.
ACAAGCGCTGCAGCGCAGCGGGCGTTGAATACTACTGCGATCCTCGCCTCTTTTACCAGGCTGTTCCGCACCGGCTGTATCACAATCTCGGGAACGGCAAATTTGAGGACGTTACGGAGAAATCGGGATTCGGTGCGGCGCCGGGCAAGGGCATGGGAATCTCGGTCGCCGATTTCAACGATGACGGCTGGCAGGATGTCTTCATCGCCAACGACACCGAGGCGAACTCGCTCTTCATCAATAAAGGGAACGGCACGTTCGAGGATCAGGGTCTGCAATTAGGCGTGGCTTACGACGAGACAGCCAAAGCAGTCTCTTCGATGGGCAGCGACGCGAAGGACTACAACAATGACGGCAAGGTGGACATCTTCTATAACAACCTGATGGGACAGATCTGGGCACTGTTTCAAAACAGCGGCGATTTTTTCCGCTATGTATCCCCGCAAACTGGGATCAAGCAGCTGGGCGCGCCGTTTTCCGGGTGGAGCGCCGGCTTTATTGACTATGACAATGACGGCTGGAAGGATCTCTACTCGGCCAACGGCGACGTCGATAATATTAAACCGAACGCTCGCCAGCACGATAGCATGTTTCGGAATATGGACGGTGCGCACTTCGCGGATGTGTCCAGTGAAATGGCTAAAGACTTTCTGCGCCCCGGGTACCAGCGCGGAGCGGCGTTCGGCGATTTAAATAATGATGGATTCGAAGATATCGTCGTAACGTCGCTAAACCAGGCTCCGCGCATTCTCATGAATTCAGCGGACAATGGGAATCATTGGCTGGTGCTGGAACTGATCGGGCGCCAGAGCAATCGGGATGCGATTGGAGCCAAGGTGAAACTGACCACCGCTTCCGGCCGCGTACTCTACAACCACGTATCGGTAAGCGTGGGATTCATTTCCTCGAGCGATAAGCGGGTGCACTTCGGCTTGGGTGTGGAGAAACAGATAAGCTCAATCGAGATTCGCTGGCCGCGCGGCGCCGTGCAGCAGCTAACGAATGTGACGGCGGACCAATTTCTCAAGGTGGAGGAACCAAGGAACTAATGGGACATACTGGGAAACTTCCTCTTGCATTGATTGCGCTATCGGCAGCCTTTGCACAGCAGCGCGAAGTAAATCCTGGAAACCCCTCAACACTCGAGGATTTCCAAGCGGGCGACCAAAACCGCGAAGCGCTGCAAAGGGCGACGGATCTCGTCGCAGCCACTCACGCCTCTTCGGGAGATTGGGTGGCGGATGTGGGCGCAGGCGCGGGCTACTATTCAATGCGCTTGTCGAAGATAGTGGGCCCCACGGGCAAGGTATTTGCAGAAGATATCTCGACGTCCATGCTCGAAAAGTTAGATTTGAGAGTCACCCTGTTCCATCTCGCAAATGTCGAAATTATCCATGGCGATGACGATAATCCCAAGCTTCCGTCAGGTTCGCTTGCCGCCGTCTTAGTGGTAAATTCATACCACCATTTTGAGAAATATCAAGCCATGTGTGAGCAGATTCTGCAATCGCTCAAACCCGGCGGCCGCTTGGTGATCGCGGATTACAGTTTGCCGGCTTATCGACAAAAATCCAGAGCCGATCAATTGAAGATCCACGAAATTGATCCTGAACTGTTGAGGGCGGAGCTGACGCAAGCTGGCTTCCGGGTGCTCTCTTGCCAGGACCCTTTTGTAAACCGTATGCCGGATGCAGCATTCAGCTACGGTCCCAAAGAGGCTGACTTGTACTTGATGGTCGCTGTACGCCCTCAATAGCCCGGCTAAAGCACTGCGAGCTACTTCAGAGTTGCTTCGATCAAATCGCCCAGTTGGACCGCGGTATACTGATTTCCCTCAATGTTGGCGGCCAACTTTCCTGCGCGATCTATCACGGCCGTATGCAGCGAATGCGTCATCAAGCCCTCATCGGGCCAGAAATTCATTCCGAACATGCCGCACACTTGCTTCACGTCGCTGAGCTTCCCTGTTAGAAAATGCCAGCCCGCAACATTCGCCTTCCACTGCGCGGCATAATTCGCCAGCACGTCCGGCTGATCGTGGTCAGGGTCGAAGGAAACGCTGAGCAGCACTAGATCCCGTCCCATGCGATCGCCGAAGCGCTGTTGCAGACGCGCGAAGTTGTTGGTTAAACGCATGCAATAGTCCGGAAGCGGGCAGCGCGTGTAGATGAATGTGATGGCCACAACCTTGCCGCGAAACTCAGACAGCGGCACGGGATGATTGGTCTGGTCCACCAACGAAAAATCAGGCACGGTTTGTCCGTGGCTCAACGTCGACGTTGACTTCGATCGCATGGCTTCATCCAAAATCGAAAGCCGTCTGGTCTGCGCGGGATCACGCTCCATGCTGTTGTATTCGCGCACCTGCACATGCGTGATATAGGACCTTGTCTTACCGACGACCAGGGTGAACGCAATCTTCTCCCCCGGCTTGAGATTGTCCAGCTCCCGGGGATTGTGGACGCGATACGGCATGGTCATTGCATCCATATATCCTGGGATCGGATCGTGAGAAACCAAGACAGTACGATGCGGCGCATCCACGGTGAGCACTAATCCCGTGGCCTGGTACTCGTGAACGGATGCCGCGGACGACAACAGGACGAATAACCACGGAAAACACAACGCTCGGCAAGTCATTCGTAGGTTCCTATCGCCCACCAGTGGTGCTGTGCTCGCGGGCGCGCCGCGCTGGACCGCCCAGTTGAAACGTGGGCCGCACCAGTTTGGTTACGCTGTTTTCAAATTCCTTAATCTCGATGAACTGATTCGCGCTGATGTTTTCAAAAGTCTGCTTGGTTTTAGAAGTGGGCCACCAAATCTCGATTTTCTCAATCTTGGCGGACTTGCCAAGACCCACGTGCTGCTGTAGGGGCGAGGCGCCGAACGAGCCGCCGCTACCCACAGTCCGCCAAATAGTGCGACGCTCGCGTCCTTCATTCAGCACCGTCACGGCAATGCGTGCGCCGATCGCTCCGCGGTTCGATTTCACGCCAACCAGGTGCAGCGTAATCCAGTCGTTGCCATGCTTGCCTGGATTCTCAAAAAGACGGCTGGGAAAACGATCGCCTGCCTGCGGACCGCCCATCACTACAAAAATGTCCTCGTCTCCATCGTTGTTCAAATCTCCGAATGCAACGCCATGGCCCTTCGCAAACGCACCGGTTCCCGAGGAAGCTGTGATATCGGTGAAACGTTGGCCTGCCTGATTGTGGAGCAATACGTTGGGCATCACGGAAGCATAGGACGGATTTCCGGTGCCGAGGTAGATATCGAGATATCCGTCGTTATCAATATCTCCAAAGTTTGAGCCCATGGGAAGAAAGACACGATCCAGATTGACCTTGGCTGTCACGTCCTCGAATTTTCCGTTTCCGAGGTTTCGATACAACCGCATGGTTTCCATTTTGCGGGGAAGGCCCATGTAGCTTCGGGCAGCTTCTCCCACCGATAGAAAGAAGGAAGTGACAAAAAGGTCGGGCCGTCCGTCGTTGTCGTAGTCGAAGAACCAGGCCGCGAAACTCAGCAATGGCTGGTTCACACCGGCCGCGCGCGCGACCTCCGTGAAGGTGCGGTCCCCATTGTTGTGGTAGAGGAAATTGAGTCCGTTGAAGTTGGAAACGTAAAAATCGGGATACCCGTCGTTGTCGTAATCGGCTGAGATCACCGCCTTGCTGTTCGAAATTCGATCAATGCCGGCCTGGTGCGAGATCTCGGTGAAAGTTCCGTCTCCCTGGTTCAGGAATAACTGGCTAGGGGCGTTCTCATTGGCGATGAAAAGATCCAGATTGCCGTCATTGTCAATATCGGTCCAGACCGCGGATTGCGACGGACTGATTGCTCCGTTCAGCAATCCGCTTTGAGCGGTAACGTCGGTAAACGTACCGTCGCAGTTATTGCGCAGCAGGGAGTTGCGCCGCGCAAATTCCCATCCGCCGCGCAGCACCAGTATGTCCATGCAGCCATCGTTGTTATAGTCGGCCTGAATGATATTGAGACCGCCAGTTTGATCGCTGAGGCCGGCTTCACGCGCGCGGTCGGTAAACGTTCCGTCTCCATTGTTGTGATAGAAGTGTAGCGGGGCGCAATCGTCAACCTGTGAGGTGACAACATCCAACAAACCGTCATTGTCAAAATCGTCGATGATCGCGCCGCCGGCGTTGCCATAAGTGGCCACACCAGCCGCTGGAGCGACATCCAAAAACCGGCCCAGGTCCTCTTTTGACGCGAATACTGACGGGGGAATCAGAAACTCCTTGGGAACCAGAGACGGATATTGATCTATGGTCATGTATGCTAGGTTCAGCAACCACTGCACTTCCGTGTTGGAGGGTTCTCGCTTCAGGCACTTGCTGAGATAGCCGATGGCCTTCTCCACATCGGTTCGCTTCGTTTTCAACGCGCCGGGGTGCGACGGAAAAAGCAGAGCTTCATTGATAACCGGATCGACAGCAGGGTCCGTGAAAGAACCGCGATGGAGATAAGCAATTCCCAGTACCTCTTCCATGTGCCATGCGAGATTGTTATTCGACGAGGACTGGGCAATTTGATATACCACTTCCAGCTCTTTGAGCGAGCTATCGAAGTCCCGCTCGGAGGAGAAGAGTTGTCCTAGCGTGTAATGGCTGTACGCCAGACGCATGGTCTCCATGCTGGGGCCCTCTTTCGCGATGAGCTTCTGTAGCGCTTGAATCCCGTCGCGTGGCGCCTGCTGGCGCGTCGCGCATACGCCTTTCAGGTCCATCTGCCAGGCGCGGAGTTTGGCGACTGGGGGCAGGCTATTTTTGAAAGCCTCGTAGAACTCGCCATAGCCTGATTCGTCCGGCGTAAGCCGCACGCTCGCCAGCGCAGTCCGAAGCCGAATCACGTCCGCATCGTCCGCGCTTCCCGGTTCAGGCTCCTTTCGAAGTTTCAGAATCGCGTAACCGTTCGGGAGCTTGACGATGTCACTGAATTGACCGGGCTTCAAGCCGTGCAATGCGTCTCTGAGTTCCGCTCGTAGGTTATTAATGTCAACTTTCCCGAGATATCCGCCGTCTTTGGCGGTCGGATCGATTGAAAATTGGCCTGCAAGCGTCGCGAAATCCTCGCCGGTGTGTAGCCGGACCAGAAGTTTTTCGGCTTCTTCGGGAGTACGGATGACGATGAGCTCCACGCCCACCAGGCCGGACGTTTCGTCCCCCCCGCTGCGCACCGGGAGAGCAATCCAGAGGACCAATAATGCCGGAATGGCCAGGCTCAATCGCTTTAATCGCACCGCTGCCTCGGAAGTCCCCTCAGTGCCGTCAGAATAACATACTGTCAAAAAACGAGTACGCCAAGCAGGTGACGGGTGGTGCTACGCAGTCTGTACGGTTACGCGGGAGAATTCGCCGCAACACAAGGCATTCCGAGCGTCCAATCGGCAGAGTCAAAAAAAAGGGCTGCCTCTTCCTGACAAAGAAGCAGCCCTTTCTGGGGGTTGGACGAAAGCTAACTGAACGCGCCTAGAAGGTGTACTTCAAGGCAAATTGGAGATTGCGCGCGCCCTGCGATGTGTTGACAATCCCCGTCGTAGCGTTGGGATTGTAGGTGCCATTGGGCAGGATATTCGAACCTGAGAAAACATCGATCGCGTATCCCTGCACGGCGAAAATCGGCGAATTGAAAGCGTTGATCGCTTCTGCCCGGAATTCGAGGTTCTGACGCTCGGTAAGCATGAACTTCTTTGAAAGCCCAAGGTCAACCTGCTTAAGGCCGGGGCCGCGCTCGGTGCTGACTGCGCAGTTTCCAAAGTGACCAGCCGACGGATCGGCCATGGTCAAGGGATTGAACCAAATATACCCGCCTTGCGCGGCGTTCTTGTAAGGAGTCTCTTGCGATGGCGAGACGCAGTCCGGACGCGGCTGGAACGAGCCTGTTCCCGGATCGCCCGCCCAATCCAACATTGAAATCGGGAATCCGCCGTGTACCGTGAACACCGTGTTCACTTGCCAATCGCCTAACACTGCGTTGACAAACTTGTTCACATCTTTCCCGTAAGCGCGATTTTTCCCGAACGGTACTTCATACGTGAGGTAGCCGTTGAAAACGTGGGTGACATCGTGATCGCAGAGCCCGTAGTCCTGGTTGATGTTGTAAGCGTACTGTTGGAAGGAGACGTCGGCGCTGGCCTGGCTGGCCGAAGCGTCGCCGTATCTTCCGTAGTAGCCCTGATTGTTGGTCAGACATTTCGACCAGGTATAGTTGGCCTGGAACGCAAGGCCGGTTGCCAGCCGCCGCTGGAACGCGAGTTGCAATGCATCGTAGTTTTGAACGCCCTCCGTCGCGTTCAGCCGGATCTGTCCGGGCCCGTCGCCTAAGAGCGTGGGATTTCCAGACAGGTAAATACCGGGCGAGGTGGTTCCATTCGGGTTCAGGATCTTTTGCCCGGCGCTAACGATAGACGCAAGATGATCGGAGTGCTGCCCGATATAGGCCGCCTGGAACGTCATCGAATTGCCAAACTGGCGTTGGATGGAGAAGTTCCACTGATTCGAAACTGCTGGACGGTAATTCGGATCCTGCAGGTGGATTCGGATACCCTTGAAGCAGGAAGCTGGCGCCGTGAGTACATTCTGGACAGTGCAAGCTGCCCCGGCTGCTCCGAGCGCGGCGAATCCCTGGTCGAGGGTGATCTGGTTGGATGGAATCGCTCCATTTGGACCAGCTACGAATTGGCCCACCAGATCCGTATTCCAAGGCGCGTTGGTCGCCAGGCGGTTATATTCTCCGGTGCCTTCCTGGAAGCTGGACCTGCTGAATGCCGTGCGGAAGACCAAGCCTTTCGCAAAACCGTCAGTGGGCGCCCAAGCCACGCCGATGCGCGGCAGGAAGTTGGCGATACCGTTGTATTGATTGTAGAGCGCGCGGCTGTTCCCGTTCTGGCCAGCCAACTCGATGGCGCCGGTGACCTCGCTGAAGTTGGTCATGCGGTTGCCGATCTCATAGATCGGTGTGAAAAGCTGCCAGCGCAGGCCCATGTTGATGGTCAACGTTGGAGTTAGTTTCCAATCGTCCTGGACGAACGCGCCGAAAGCGCTGTTGCGCTGTCCAACGGTACCGTTGAAACCCTGGCCGTAGGCGATATATGACGGCAGGCCCAGGAAGAAGTCGGCTTCCGCGTTCCCGCTATAGGAACCGCCGAACATGACCTGGCCGGCCGCTCCATCACCGGTAGTTGCCGGAACGTAATCATTCCGATACCGGATAGCCTGAAAGCCAAACTTCATGGTGTGTTTTCCATGGGTAAAAATCAGCGTGTCGTCCGCCTGGATCGCCGTCTGATGGAAGATCTCCGGGGCATCCACCGTGCCGAACGGAGTGACCGACGTGCCGGAGAACGATAGTAAGGGCAAGAATGGTGTCGGCTGCCCCGCGATTAGTCCTGGAACGCTGGCGCCGCTGGTGGTGTTCGCTTCCGCTGGAAAATAATTGACACCGAAGCGCGCTTCATTTACCAGCGAAGGACTGATGGTTCGGGTATAGTCGATGACGCCGCTCCAAAGGGGGAACTTGTTGACGGTGTCGTATACCAAAGGCTGTGTGTTGGTGGTCGGGTTGATCACATACTGTTGCGAGTAGCGCACAAAGAGGTGATCCTTATCGGAGATGTTGTAATCCACTTTCGCATCGCCCTGGTCGCCGTTGACATAAGTGCCCTGCGCGTTGGGTGCGTTTCTAAGCAGGCCCGATAGAGTGGGTTGGGGTAGTGCAGCAGCGATCTTCAAGGCCGTTGCGCTGATTCCGCTGATGCATGGCGCGGAGCCCATGGTTTGCCCCGCCCCGCAGATAGCTGCTTGGCTCAGATTGGCGGGCATGGGAACCGTCGTTCCCGGATAGTGCAGGTTGATCCCGTTGATATCCGACAAGTCGCCGTTCCGTTCTTGGGTTGTGAATGTGTTGACCGAACCAGCCGTCGGCGGCGTGTCGAACCGCGAGCCCTGATAGTCCACGAAGAAGAATAACTTGTTCTTCTTGATGGGACCACCCAGAGTTCCACCAAATTCGTTCCAGCGGAGGTTGGGCGGCGCGCTGTTTACCGATGCAAGCTGGCTGAAGTTCCGCGACCACTCGTTGGCGTTGAAAAAGTCGTTGCGGAGAAATTCGAACGCGTTGCCGTGCAATGAATTGCTGCCAGACTTAAGGCTGACGCTGATCACTCCGCCCAGAAATTGTCCGTATTCCGCACTGGGGTTGTTGGTGACGACGTCGAATTCCTGGATGGCATCGACGCTCGGAGAATAGGCGACGTTGTTGTCGACGAACTCAATGTTCTCCATGCCGTCCAGCAAGTAGTAACTGGCCTGCTCACGATTGCCGTTGATATAGGGTCGGCCCGAGTTGAAGGTCTGCTGGCCGGTGTTGAAGGAGGCCGGGCTGGTGGTCACAGTGCCGGGCATCAACAATGCCAGTTGATTGTAGTTGCGCGTCTCGAGCGGGAGGCTTTCAATAGCCTGCGCCTCCATAATGGTGCTCACTTGCGTGCTCTCAGTCTGCAGCAGTGGCGCAGCGGAAGTCACCTCCATGGTTTGGCTCACCTGACCGACCTGCAATTGGAAATCGATCTTGGCCACCTGATCGAGAACCAGCTCAACGGAACTCTTCACGGCAGTCTGGAATCCGTTAGCTTGCACGCGAATTTCGTATTTGCCGATGGGCAATCGCGGCAGGTTGTAGTAGCCGCCTTGGTCCGCGGCTGCCGGCCAAACAGTTCCGCGGTCCAAGTCTTTCGCAGTGACAGCGGCGTTCGGAATTGCGGCGCCGGACGCGTCGGTTACTTGCCCGTTGATTGCCGCGGTTGCTCCCTGGCTCCATCCAGTCCCCATGGCGAGCAGAAAGAGACAGATACCCAACAAAATTCGTGTGAAGTGAAATTTCATCGCTACTCCTTGATCTCGATTACGTGATGTTGCGCCCTATTGAGCGCGGTGTCTAGTTAGGAACAGTTGTCCTGTTGTTACGTTCGCGTTCATTACGTACCGAACGTTCACGGTTTCAATCATTTGTCTCCGGCTTGCCTGGACAACCCGGGGGCTTGTCCTACTGCATCCAGAAGAGCCCGCACCGGTCGGACGGCCGCCAGCACCACCTCGGCCTGAGGCTGCTCCATTCGTCTGAGCTCTTTCTTCTGCTCGGTTACCCAATCTGCCGGTGCTCGCTCGCCCGATTCCAAAAACTGGAGAGCTTTTAGACCAATCGCTCCCGTTTTTGAGAGATTCTCAGAAAGTGGCGCGACTTCTCCCAGGAGAAAATCGCTTTGAAAGAGTGGCTTCAACAGGTTATTGTTCTCAGACCATTCCGTCAATCGAACGCGTATAGCCTGGATATCCTCGCGGTGATTGGCCGGACCTGCCAGCAAACGCTCCACGGACTCTCCAAGATCGCGAACGCTCTCGCTCTCCGGACGCGCCGCGTCTGCCAGCCGGTTCAGCGGAACCAGACTCGAGTAGTGTCGCGCCTCCTGACGCACATCGATGCCGAGCGCCTCGACGGAATCCGCGAGAACTCGCAAAGCCGGGACGAGAGTCCCACCCGTGAGACGATTCAGCATGCGGGCATAATCGGAGCGATGTTCCACGCCGAACCAATCCAGCCAGCTGCTGACGATTTCGAGGCGCGTGTACATTGACTCTGTATCGGTGACATCCGCACGAGACCAAAGCCGTTCGGCGATCGCGGCCGCGCGCGGCCACAGGCGAGAGTCAACGGTCTCTTCGTTCACGTATTCGGTCCACATGCAAGCCTCGCCGCCCAGGATCAACGCGGCTTGCTCCTGATTCAGTTCCTTGGCTTCGGCGCCGAGCGGATCCACCTGGTAGTGGAAGGCCGCCGTGTTCACGTGGTCCAGGTAGTAACCGAAGGAAAGGATGCCGCGATAGCCCTTTTGCGCGGCGTCGCGCAGCGATTTCTGACCGCGCCAGGATTGAATCACAACATCGCTCGTTAGACCGGGCGCCAGAACCTCGTCCCAACCGATCATCTTCTTGCCGTGCTTGGTGAGTAACTGCTGGACTCTTCGATTGAAATAAGCGTGCAGCTCGAGGCTGTTCTTGATGCCGTTCTTGACGGAGAACGCTTGAATGGCGGAGTTTTCGCGCCACTCGCGATCCTTCACTTCGTCGCCGCCGATGTGGAAATAGGGATCTGGGAACAGGCCGGCCATCTCTCCTAGCAGACTGTCGAGAAAGGTGTAAACCTGCTCGCTGGATACATCGAGAGTGGGTTCAAAAATTCCAAATCTGCGTTCGATCTGAAACGGCCCTGGTGCACTGGCGAGCTCGGGATATCCGACGAACCAACACGTGGTGTGGCCGGGAATATCGAACTCAGGCACCACCCGGATGCCCAGATTGCGAGCATAGGCAATCACGCTGCGAACTTCCGCCTGCGTATAAAAATTGCCGTCGGAACCCAACTGCTGCAGCTTCGGGAAAAGCTTACTCTCGACGCGAAAGCCTTGATCGTCGGACAAATGCCAATGAAAGACATTGAACTTGACGGCGGCCATCGCGTCCAGATTGCGCAGGATCACAGGCAGCGGCATCCAATGCCGGGAGACATCCAGCATCAGACCTCGCCACGGAAATCGGGGACGATCCTCGATATGCAGAGCCGGCACGTAGAACGACCGCGCGTCTGGCGTGATGAGTTGCGAAAAAGTTTCGAGCCCGCGCAGGATTCCGGTGACTGAGGGACCCAACAGGCGCGCTCCCTGTGGCGTGATTTCCAGTTGGTATGACTCGTCTTCGCCCAGAGTTGGATAATCCGGCGCCGCCGCACGGCATTCTATGGTGAGAGTGGCGTGTTCGCCGCCCGTCAAAGGGATGCCGGTTCGCTTCGATACTCGGGCGGTAAATTGGGCCACTGCATGGTCGAGTAGAGAGTCGGAATAGCCCGACACATGCACGGAAAAACTTCCGTCGATGATCAGCTTGCCTTCTGTGAACGAAATCGTCGCGGGCATCGGCATGAGAGCCGGAACCGGCGTGATGTTAACGGCCCCCAGAGCGCAGATCGCGAGCAACGAAAGCGTGAGCGACAGCCGGGTTGGCAGACGAAAGCGTCTGCCCCACGTTGACGAGCTAATATTCACCTTTTGGTGGGGCAGGCGTTTTCGCCTGCCATCCGATTGTCGGCGGAAATGCAGAATGATCCTCGCTTGCTCCAGCCATGTTGCGGCGGATTTTAGCGGGCTGTCCAGTTCAAAACAGTTGTCATGCTGTTCGATACATTCGCCGAACGTATTGTGTTCTCAATCCTTTAATACGAAACGTGGCTACCGCGAGTGATAGAATTTAATTACTAGTTCGCCGAAAGAGGGGATTCGATGGGTGAAGGGCAGACGCCGGAGACAACCCATGGCGTCCGCGAAAGTACGAGCGATCCGGCCAGGGGAATACCCCAGGCATCGGTCCACGCGGCGCTGAACCAAATATTACAAAGCCAGGGCTTTCGCTCCAGCCGGCGCTCGCAGGATTTCTTGCGCTACGTGGTGGAACGGACGCTCGAAGGCCAAGCCGACGCATTAAAGGAACGCACCATCGGAATCGACGTGTTTGGACGTTCTTCGTCCTACGAGCCGAGCGATGACGCCACGGTAAGGGTTAAGGCCGGCGAAGTCCGCAAGCGGTTGGGCCTTTATTATGCGACCGAAGGCCGCCTGGACGAAATCCGTATCGATCTGCCGCACGGCGCGTATGTACCGGAGTTTCATCGCGTGGAGGCTCCCGCGGAAGTTGAAATCAAGCAGCCCGAGATCTCCGAGGTACGCGGGAGTGCGCGGCGCTGGGCGATTCCACTTGGAATTGCCGCCGTGCTGGTAGCCGCTGCGGTTGCCTGGCTTGCGACGCGGCCTGCAGCCACCGTGGTAGATCAGTTTTGGGCCCCGGTGCTGCACGGATCCGCGCCCGTGCTGCTTTCTACGGCGTATGTCCCGGTTTACGGCGTGGATCCCAGGATGGCGCCGGAGCGGCCCACCAAGCTGGAGGATTTTGTCCTGCTCACGGATCAATTCGTGGGTGGTGGCGATATGCTGGCGGTGACACGCATATCGGCAATGCTGAATCGGATGCATCGCCCGTTTCGGGTAAAGATCGGCAGCGATGTTTCGTTTCAGGATCTACGGACGGCTCCGGCTGTTCTGATTGGATATTCTTACACGCGCTGGCGGGACATAAGCAAGGAGCTGCGCTTCTTCATCGATGCGGAGAGCCGGCCGCGCATGGTAACGGACAATGGCAAGCCCACCGAATGGTCGTTGCCCAACCTTCCAGCGGATCGCCGCACCGGCGAAGACTACGCGATCGTGACGCGAGTTTTCCATCCGGATACGCAGGCCATGCTGGTAGAAGTAGCCGGTATCACGCAGTATGGGACAGAAGCTGGCGCGGATATGATTAGCAATCCGGAGTTGCTGGCGGAAGCGCTGCACGACGCGCCCCAGGGCTGGCAGAACAAGAATCTTCAGCTGGTTTTACACGTCAAAGTGATCTCGGGAACACCGGCTTCGCCGAAAGTGGTGAAGACGTATTTTTGGTAATAACCCGTTTCTCGTTGGGGAGTGAGGTGAGAAGCCGTAAAAAAATCGGCAAAGGCACCGTCTCCCTCACGGTCGCGGTTCGGTAGCGTCCTTCCGAACCGTGAGCGTAAGCGACCGGTGCCTTTGTTCCCTAGTCCACAGCTGCCAACGAGCAACCAGAAACAGCTTTTCAGATTTTCAGCGACAATAGCTCCGCCAATTCCCGGAACTCCGCCGTCCACGCCGTTTCGCCTTTTTCCAGCATCTCCGGGTACACTTTTTCCAGCATGTCGTAGCAAACGTTTTGGAGCGACCACAAATTCAGCGGCAATGGCAATGACTTCGCCAAAATGATCTGCTCTTTCAGTCCGCGCAGTTGGTCGAGCTCCAGTGGATTTTGGAAAAAGTGCTGGGCGTTGCGCTCCAGGTGGCGCCGCAACGTCATTTCAAGCGAAGTTTCGTCTAACGCGCCGTCCGCCGTCCGCATATCTTCCAAGAGGCTCTGAATCAGCTCCAGATTCAGTTCCCCGGATTCCAAAGCCCGGCGCAACATGCCGTTCAAGGCAATCTCGGCGGTAATCTTCATCGGGAGCGGAACCGGAATATGGCAATCGTGCATGAATCGCAACAAGGGCGCGTAGTTATCGTAAAGCTGCCGGTAGGCAGATTCGATTCCCCGCAGCGCCGGCTTCAGAATTTCGTTCAGAATCTTGCGCTGCTCATCGCGGAAGAGATTCCGCAACGAGTAAGTGTGTCCCCCGAAACTTTGATCAATGAGGTGTATCGTATCGGGAACGTCCGATCGTATGAAGGCGTCGCGCACCGCTTTGCCCAGGTCGCGGTACGCTTCGTCGTTTGAAAACATCGACACGCCGCCGTGCAAGTTGTGATCGCCAAAGTGCACCACGCCGAACATCAAAATCTCGGATTCCTGCGTGATCCTAGAGGTGAAGCGCGCCCTGCCGAGGGCCAGCCGCATTTTCCCGGATCGCTTCAAGCGGTAGTCCTTACTATCCACTTCGTAAGAATAAACTCGCGCATTCTCCGGTAGCTGCTCGAATAGCGAAGTAATGGCATAGTGGGCGCCTAACTTGAGCAAGTCCACCATCGCGGGCTTCACTAATTTCTCGTAGATGTTCGCGCCGTCCTTGTGTTCTGGAACATTACTTTTCGCGAGCGCCAGCCTTTCCAGGAAATGCTGCTCGATGGAATCGTCGAACAACTCCTCGGCCAGTTGAACCACGCGGCCGGCGTATTGGATCACTTGCACGGTTTCGATTCCGGAAAGCTCGTCGAAAAACCAGCCGCAACTGGTGTACATGAGCATGGCGTGGCGCTGCAGCTCGAGCAGCTTCCACACATGGACGCGATCGGTGCGCTGCAGATTCTTGCGCCGGAAGTGGCGCGCCCCGAAACGATCCAGGCTCTCGGGCGAGCGGTCCAGAATCACGTCGATATAATCGTCACGGGCGGACCACGGATCCTTGAGATAGCGGGCCGCCGCCTTTTCAAAACGGGGTGCAACCTCGTCGCGCAGCCAGTCCAGCGCGGCGCGTAACGGCTCGCGCCATTCCTGGTTCCAGTCACCATGCCCGCCGGAATTGCAGCTGCAGTTTCTGCTCCAGCGTCCTACCCCGTGCACGCAGCTCCAGGCGGTGTTTTCCAAAATCTCGACCGTATGCTCTGGGGGATGAAGCCAAAGAAATTCGGGGTAGTTGGTGATCTTCGCCAGGCCCTTGGATTCGATGTAACCGAGCGCATAGGCCAGCGCCATATCGCCGTATCGATGGTGATGGCCATACGTTTCGCCATCGGTTGCGATGTGCGCCAGTTGCGGCCAGTCGCGCTGATCGTTGAAGGAAGTCAACAAACGCCGGGCGAAGTTCTCTCCATTGTTGAGCAGGCCTTCAAAGGCGACAGCGCGCGAAATGGGTCCGTCGTAAAAGAACAAACTGATAGACCGGCCGGATGGCAGGTTGAGCTTATAGGCGCGCGTGGGATCAATGCGGCCATCGCTAACATCCTCGCCATCCATGGATTTGGCTTGCGAAGGTGCCAGCACGGTGTAGTTAATGCCGTGCTGGGCCAGGATGTCCAGGGTCTCGAGATCCACCGCTGTTTCGGGCAGCCACATGCCCTCCGGGTCGCGCCCGAAACGAAAGCGGAAATCCTGAATTCCCCAATACACCTGAGTGAACTTGTCCCGCGCGTTGGCGAGCGGCATAATCATGTGGCTATAGCATTGAGCCATGGCAGAGCCGTGGCCGGAGAAGCGTTGTTCACTGATGCGATCGGCAGCCAGGATATCGCGGTAGGTTTCCGGCACTTTTTCCGCTAACCAGGAGAGCAGCGTGGGTCCGAAATTGAAGTTGATGCTGGCGTAGTTGTTAACTATCTTGATGATCTGATTCTCATGGTCCAGAATGCGCGACGCGCCGTTGGGTGCGTAACATTCGGCCGTGATTCGCTCATTCCAGTCGTGGTAGGGATAGGCGGAATCCTGCTGTTCAATGGCCTCCAGCCAGGCGTTTTCGCGTGGTGGTTGATAAAAATGGCCGTGGATACATAAGTAGCGCATAAGACCGTTCTTCAGTTATTCGGTTCTTCTGTTCTCCGGTTCAAAGGCACGCGCCGCTAACGGTTAACAGCGCTAACCGATGAACCGAGGAACCGAAGAACTGAGGAACTATTCTTTTCTCGCTACCACCGCGGTCCCGTAGCAGAGAACTTCGGTTACTCCCTGCATGATTTCGGTGGCGTCGTAGCGGACTCCAATGATGGCGTTGGCGCCCATTTGGGCCGCGTGTTCGGACATGCGCTGATACGCGTGGGCGCGGGTTTCTTCGCACAACTTGGTGAAGAGAGTGATGTCGCCGCCCACCAGTGTTTGCAGGCTGGCTCCCATGGTTCCGAAAATGGATCGCGAGCGTACGATGATGCCGCGCACCAAACCGAGGTTGCGATCGATCTTATATCCATCCAAAGTGAACGCGGTGGTCACCATGTGTGTGTCGACTAAAGGCAGTTGTTCTTCCATTTATCCTCTCAATCCCGCCATGACGCCGCGCATGTAAGCCAGGCTTTTTTGCATTCCCATCAGCGGGTCGTCCTCGTGGATCTCGTATTCTAACATCACGCCGCCGGTGTAGCGCATCTTGTGCAGTTGTTTGAAGATGCCCACGATAGGCAAGTCGCCTTCACCAACATCGCACTGGCTATCGCGCGCTTTCGAATCGGCCAGATCCTTGATGTGCATGCTGAGCAGGCGCGGCCCGGCTGCGCGGATGGATTCCACCACGTCGACACCGGTTCTCGCGGTATGGCCGCAATCGATGCACAAGCCGCAGCGCGAGTCCATGTTTTTGACTATTTCCAGAACACTCTGCGGCGTGGGGAACTGCTTGTCCTCGGGGCCGTGATTGTGGACCGCGATCTTAATGTCGTATTCCTTTACGAATTTCTCCATCTTCGGCAAGGTGACGTGTGTGGGCGCACACACGATGATCGGCATCCCGGCAAGTTTCGCGTATTCGAATTTGTGCCGGATCTCCTGTTCGTCATCCTTGGCGAAAGAAACGTTGCCGCCGCCTTCGATGATAAATCCGGCGTGTTCAAATTCATTTCGTGCGGCCTTGATCTCCTCTGGCGTGGAATTCACCGGCAGATGGAATTCCTTGATGTTGATGTACCGAACGTTCATCTGCTTGAGCATTTCGATGGCCTGCGCGCGCGAAAACTTGCGTAGTGAGTATGTGGCGACGCCCAGCTTGAAATCGTTGGGATCGTCAATGATCGCCGGCATAGCGGCACGGGATGCTGCCAGCGCGCCAGCGGATGCAGCCAGAAAACTGCGACGCGAGGGGTTCATGTTTCGAGTGTAGCGCGATGCCCTACATGCGCAGCTCATGGACCAGGAATGCAAACCGGTCCGCGGCTTCATCGATACGCTTCGTGGTCGGCTTCCCGGCCCCATGGCCGGCGCGTGTCTCGATGCGAATCAGAATGGGCGCCGGACCGCCCTGCGCGGCCTGCAAAGTGGCCGCGTATTTGAAGCTGTGCCCGGGCACCACGCGGTCGTCATGATCGGAAGTGGTAATCAGCGTCGGCGGATAATGGACTCCGGTCCCGATGTTGTGGAGTGGCGAGTAAGCGTACAGCGCTTTGAACTCCTGGGGATTCTCCGGCGATCCATAATCGCCCTCCCACGCCGCGCCGATGGTGAACTTGTTGAATCGCAGCATGTCCATCACGCCTACAGCGGGCATGGCTGCGCCGAAAAGATCAGGCCGCTGATTCAACACCGCGCCGATCAGCAAGCCTCCGTTACTCCCGCCGAAGATCGCCAGTTTCGGCGTTGAGGTGTATTTGTTCGAGATCAGGAACTCCGCGGCGGCGATAAAATCGTCAAACACATTTTGCTTGTGGAGCTTGGTGCCGGCCTGGTGCCAGGCTTCCCCGTATTCAGAACCACCCCTCAGGTTCGCAACTGCCAGCAATCCGCCCATTTCCATCCAACCCAGGAACGAAGCGCTGAAATTCGGTGTTACTGCAACGTTGAAGCCGCCGTAGGCGTAGAGCAGCGTGGGATTCTGTCCCGTGCGCTCGAGGCCTTTCTTGTGCACCAGGAACATGGGCACGCGCGTACCGTCTTTGCTCTTGTAAAATACCTGCTCCGTTTCATAGAGCGCGGGGTCGAAGCTCAGTTTGCTCTGGCGCAGCGGCGTGCTTTGATTCGTTTTCAAATCGTATCGATAAAAAGTGAGTGGCGCGGTGAAGCTGTCGAACGAATAAATCAGCTCTGTGTCAGTGGCGCGGGCAGCGGAAAATCCGGATGTCCCCAGCCCCGGCAGCGCCAACTCGCGCTCCACTCTTCCGTTCAATGCGGCGATCTTCGCCACCGAGTGCGCGTCTTTCAGGTAACTCAGTACTATTTTCCCGTCCACATATTGGGCCGAACTCAGTGTTTCCGGCTGTTCCGGAACGATCTCCTTCCAGTTGTCTCGATCAGGATGCTGCACGTCGATCGCGATGACGCGCCCTTTTGGTGCGTTGTCGGTCGTAAATATAAAGAATGTGCTATCTTGATTGCCGATAAAGTGGAACCGCGCCTGAAGCTGGCTGATCAACTCGACAGTCTTAGGCGTAGCACCCTTGAGATCCTGATAGAACAGCAGATTTTTCGCGGTGTCTCCAGTTTCAACCTGGATCGCCAGGTAGCGCCCGTCATCCGAAACCGTGGCACCAAACAACCAGTGGGGATGGTCCGGACGCTGGTAGATCAACTGGTCCGAGGACTGCGGCTCACCGAGCGTATGCCTGTACAGTTGGGCATTCTGGTTCGATTGCGTGAGCGCGGCCTTGTCATTTGGCTGTGGGAAACGCTGGTAATAGAAGGCGTGGCCATCTTTGGTCCAATCGGCGTTGGTGAATTTGGTCCACTGCACTAAATCGGGCAAGTCCTTGCCGGTCAGGATGTCGCGCACGTGCCACTCGGACCAATCCGAGCCCGCTTGGGCGATCGCGTAAGCCAGCAATTTGGCGCTGCGATCCACGGACAAACCGGAGAGCGCGGCCGTTCCGTCCGCCCGCAGCGTGTTCGGATCCAGCAGTACGCGCTCCGTGCCACTTGGTTTATCGGCAACGTACAAAACATCCTGGTTCTGAAGACCGTTGTTCTTGAAAAGGAAATATTTGCCAGCCATTTCGAAGGCGCTACTGTAGCGTTCGTAGTTGAACAGCTCGGTGAGCCGGGCGTGAATCTTCGCGCGCTGCGGAATCTTCGCAAAGTATGCAGCGGTCACCTTGTTTTCGGCTTCCACCCAGGCAGCTGTCTCGGCCGAGTTGGTGTCTTCCAACCAGCGGTACGGATCTCGAACTTTGGTGCCGTGATAATCGTCGACCACGTCGACTTTCTTGGCGAGAGGATACACGTATTTGTTCACTTTGAGATCGGCGGACGGCGCCAGCATCGCGCACGTCAGAAGCAGGCAGGTTAAGGCTCGCATGTCTCTATCTATTGGACGTCGCGTTAACAAGCCCAGTATACAGGAGGGATACTCCAAGCTGAACGTGCTGATCCCATTCCGGCAAGAGCGGCTAACCGAGTTCGCCATTCACGCCTGTTGACCAACGCCGCTCAATGGAGCTGACTAAAGACGAATCCGTGTGCTTTAGCTTGCGTATGGCATTCAAAACACGAGGTTCCTGAATTGTGAACCGCATCCTGCGACTGGTCGTTGCCCATGAACCTTTCGAATCGCCATCCCCCCGTGCTTTTGTAGAGGCTTGAATCTTTGATCATCACGTCAACTCTTCGGCGTTCGCCTTCGAAGATGATCCCGTTCTTCTGTTGGGCTTCGCGCAATTCGTATACGATTACCGAGCCATCGGCGAAGTCGCCGGATGAGTAGCCATCGGTGGCCTTCTGATTCGCAAAGATGTGGTGCATTCCTTGTTCGCTCTCCGGGAGCGGGCCGCCGGGCAGGATGACTCCGGTCCCCACATGAACCCAGCGTCGAAAGTTGTCGGGGTATTGCACGGATTCAGCACCATACAAGAAGCTCAGTAATAGCGCCGCCAAAGTGAACAGTTTCCTGGCGCTCCGGCGGAAGTAAATCAGGTGAGGATTGGGCGTGTGAGTTGGCATGAGCCCATTTTTCCAAGCGCCAAAGGGCCCGTATTGTAAAAAATTCAACTCTCAATGGCTGCCGCAAGGGATCTGACGTCTGAGTCAGGCATCGCGCGGCTATACTCGAGCGGGGTGATGCCGGCGAATGCCCGAAAATCGCGGATAAGATGTGCCTGGTCGAAGTATCCGCAATCGGCCGCAAGCTGTGCCCAGTTTACCGGAATCCCCTTCGTAATCTGATCCAGCAAAGCGCGGAAGCGCCGAACGCGGCCAAACAGCTTCGGCGTGAGACCAACGTGCTCGCGGAACAAGTGAATGAACCTGGTGTGGCTCAAACCACTATCCAGCTGTATTTTTCGAACACTACGCACTCCGCCTTCACGCGACAACTGTTCCACCGCATATTCCACCGCTGGATGAATAGGGGCAGCGTTCGCAAACTTTTGGATCAAGTATTGCTCCACCACCAGGAACTGCGCATGCTCGCCTGGAGCGGAGCACACGTCGTTGAGTAAGCGGTCGGCCGCGCCCGGACAGAGTTCGCTGAGCGCAATATCGGTGTTATGCACCTCATGCGGCGCGATGGGAAAGAACATACCGCCCGCTCCCGGACGAAAAAAGATGCCAATGACTGCGGTGGATTGAGATGGATCCATCTCGAACGATCGGGAGTAGGGGCCGGCCAGCAGGGGCACTCGGAAGGTATAGGGCTCATTATCAATAAAATAGGTCACCGTTGGCTTTTTCAGATGAATCACCAGCGCCATAGCGCCGTTCGGATAGACCCGCTGGCGCGAGGGCAACGCCCCGGAGTTGTCTGCCCGCCACATGAACTCGACATATTGTGACAGTGGGAAAGCCGGTTTATGGATGCGGACTGACATATCTATCTAGTACAAAAACAGAAGTCGCCACCAGATCGATTATAGATCGGCACGCCGCGAATCGCGAGAGCTTGGCCGCATGGAGCGCACGGAGTGTTCCAGGACGCACCTTGGCTAGACCATCCCGACTAGGCTCCCACCATCCTACTCGGAACTGGTAATTTGGTCTAACACAGCCATGCCCAAAGCTACTCTCAAAGCGTCACCTCGCGCCAAACGCGCCAAGGCCGAAATCCAGGAGGAATTTTCCGAGATTCAAGATTGAGATGCGCGCGGTCCGCGACTCCGCCGACTCCAAGGCGGACGAACTTGCCCGGCACAAGGACAGCGAAGTCCGGCAAGCCGTGGACGGCCTCAGCGTCGACGGCGTAGTGGAGCAGATCTCGAAGCTCGGCCTGGACATCTCCCGCGCCTTGAGCGGCATTTCCGAGAAACTGGTGGAGGAAGTGAACCGGCTGGCGACGTTGCGCCAGGCGGTCAGCCTGGAACGCCACGAACTAGACCGTCTGCACAAAATCGATGTCGCCGCTACCGCACTCGACCAAATGGTTCAGGATTACGAGAAGCAGAAACAGCAACTCGAGAGCGAGATCGCGACACAAAAGTCGGTCTGGGAAGAAAACGTGCAGACCGCGGAGCGCGAGCGCAAAGAACAGGAAGATGCGCTCAAGAAACAGCGGCAGCGCGCGATCGACGAGTACGAGTACAAGAAAAACCAGGAGCGAAAGCGCGCCCAGGATAAGTACGACGAAGAATTCCGCCAGCGCGAGAAAGAGAATCAGGAGCGCCAGCAAACGCTTGAGAAGACCTGGGGCCGGCGGGAAGCCGCGCTCGGTGAACACGAAGAGGAGCTTACTCGTCTGCGGAAGGAGGCGGCTGACTTCCCAGCTCGCCTGCAGAATGAGGTGCAGCAAGCTACTACGCATGCTGCCAAAGAGGCGAAGCAGCAAGCCGATCAACAGGCGCTTCTATTGAAGAAGGAGGCGGAATCGGACCGTCGTCTCGCCGAATTGCAAATCAAGACGCTGGAAGATCTGGTAGCGCGGCAGAACGCGCAGATCGCCGACATGCAATAGCAAATGGACGATGCCAAGAAGCAGGTGCAGGAAATCGCGGTTCGCGCCATCGAAGGCGCCTCGGGATCGAAGACGCTGGCACATGTCAACGAGATCGCCATGGAGCAGGCCAAGCATCGCGGTCCGCAATCGTAACGAGATGTTTTTTCACGGCTGTTTTCAACAGCTTCTGACGTAGCGCGTAGACCTTCAGCCAAACTCTGCCGATTAGAGAACAAGGTCGAGCTCGGTGGATCGACTGAAGAGAAATTAATGCCGCGTAATCCACTGAGTCTGTGTATGGTAGTACCTTTAGTACGTCCATGGACCTAGAGCCAGGCATCGCTTGGTGATATATTTGAAAGTCACGATCTAGTACATGCCCTTTCAGATTCAACCGGTTAAGGAGTTCCTTGTCCGGCCAGCCCTTCCGCCATCGATCTCGCGGATGAGTGACTTGGCCTACAACCTTCAATGGAGCTGGAATCATAGTATCCGGTCTATTTTCCGGCGGCTGGATCCAATTCTATGGAAGAACTCGGGTCATAACCCAGTTCTCATGCTGGGGCGGGTCCCCCAAGCTACGCTGGATCGGGCCGCTGCCGATCCCCGGTTCCTGGCGGCCTATCGTGGAGCCTGTGAGCGTTACAACACCTACCTGGAGCGGTCCGAACCACCCGGCGACCAGCTGATTGCCTATTTCTCGATGGAGTACGGCCTGGTGGAATGCATGCCGATATACTCCGGCGGCTTGGGAGTGCTTTCGGGCGACCATTTGAAAGCCTCCAGCGACGCCGGGATGCCGCTGGTGGGTGTCGGGTTGCTCTACCAAAAGGGCTACCTGCAACAGGCCTTGAATCCGGATGGCTGGCAGCAGGAGCGCAACCCGGTCAACGACTTTTACACCCTTCCCGTGCGTCCGGTTCAAAACGATCAGGGCCAGGACCTGATGGTGGACGTCAAGCTGCCTACCGGAAAGGTTCGCATCAAAGTCTGGTTCATGGATGTGGGCCGGGTGAAGCTGTATTTGCTCGACACCAACATTCCGGAAAACGACCAACAAGAGCACCGCGAGATCACAGATCAGTTATATGGCGGCGATATCCTGACGCGCATCCGGCAGGAGATTGTGTTGGGGATCGGCGGCCTGCGCGCGCTGCACGCGTTGAACCTGAAACCTACGGTATGGCACATGAACGAAGGTCACTCCGCGTTCCTGGCCATGGAGCGGATGCGGCTTCTGATTGAGGAACAGCACCTCTCGTTTGATGAAGCATTCGAAGCTTGCCGTTCCAACAGCGTATTCACAACCCACACTTCGGTTCCAGCGGGCATCGATCTTTTCGATCCTGGCCTGTTGTACGAATACTTCGGCGAATATTGCCGCGAGAGTGGCGTGCCGTTCGATAAATTTCTAGCCCTGGGGCGCTTCCGTCAGGAAAATCATCAGGAGCCGTTTTCGATGGCGATCCTGGCCATCAAAGCGGCGGCGTTTCGCAATGCGGTGAGCTGTCTGCACCGTCAGGTTTCCCAGGAAATGTGGCAGGAGCTGTGGCCGAAGCTGCCGGTGTGGGAGGTACCGATCACATCAGTGACTAACGGCGTGCATCTGCCCACCTGGCTGAATGGCGATCTGGCTCAGCTTTACGATCAATATCTGCAGCCGGACTGGCGCGACCGGTATTCGGATTCGAAGATCTGGGACCTAGTGGACGACATCCCCATCCAGGAGTTGTGGGAGGCGCATCGCCGCCGGAAACGCAACCTGGTGACCTTTGTGCGCGAGCGCGTGGTGGCGGCGGCGTTAGCACGGAAAGCCTCGGCGGCTGAGCAACGGCGCTTGGCCGACGTGCTGGAGCCGGACTCGTTCACCATTGGTTTCGCCCGGAGATTCGCCACCTACAAGAGAGCCACGCTGCTGTTTCGGGACGTGGACCGGCTGAAGCGCCTGCTCACCAATCGCGAGCGGCCGGTGCAGATTGTGATCGCTGGCAAAGCGCATCCCAAGGATTTGCCGGGCAAGACCCTGATCCGCGAGATAGTGCAGCTTTCCCGCAATCCGGAATTGGCCAAGCATATTGTTTTCGTGGAGGACTACAGCATTGAAGTCGCGCGCGAAATGGTGCAAGGCGTGGACCTGTGGATGAACACTCCGCGCCGCGGTGAAGAAGCCTGCGGCACCAGCGGGATGAAGGCCGGCATCAACGGCGTGCTGAACCTGAGCATATTGGACGGCTGGTTCGATGAAGCTTTCGAGATTTCGGGCGGCTGGGCCATCGGCGACCGGGAGCCGTATTCCGATGACCAGGACGAAGTTCATTCCCGTGCCATCTACTCCATACTGGAAAACGAAATTGTGCCGATGTACTACCAGGACCGTGAAGAAGGCGTTCCCGGGGATTGGGTACGCCGCATGAAGCAGTCGCTCATTCATCTCAGTCCGCAGTTCAACTGTCAGCGGATGGTGGGTGAGTACATGGCGCAATTGTACGAGCCTGCCCATCAGGCCTATCTCGAGGTATCCAGAGACCGCTTCGATCCGGCCCGAGCGCGGGCGCGCTGGAACGAACAGGTAGAGAAAGTATGGGATAATGTTAGTTTCCTGGAGGTTGGCCCAGGTCCCGATGTTTCCGTGTTGACCGGGCGCCCCATCCCCATGCGTGCAGTCGTGAATCTGGCTGGTCTCACGCCCAAAGATGTTCGGGTGGAAGCAGTGATCGGACGTGTGGGAGTGAATGGAAATCTCGAGGAAACCCAAGTGATGAGTCTTCCGTCGGTGGAACAGCAGGGGGATTCGTACGTGTTCCTGAGGGAGTTCGTGCCTCACCAAACGGGAAGGCTAGGGTACTCGTTACGAATAAGTCCTAATCATTACGACGATCCCCTTACCAGGCCCTGTAACGCATTGCTGAAGTGGAGCGCCGATTAGTACGGCTAGTAGAATTACACGGTTTCATCAGGCTGTAACGGGATAGCTACCAGTTTTCTGTAGCTTCCCAGAGTTTTTCGTGGTACATAGGTTATGTAGACGCACGCGGGGTTCGTCACACCAGCTGGTCTGGCCGGTTCCCGCGGTATTCCTCCGATTGATCCTACGAACTACACATCTATGAACCGTGGCGGACCACCTCAACCAGGTGGCGGTGCGACAGCCCGAATTCCAGGAGTCGATTAGACACATGGACGACGATCGTAAATACAAACAGCGCGGATATATGGATAACGGCCGCGAGTCCAGGGATCGCCCGCTAGGCGACCGGCCGAAACCGAACGGCCCTCGCCCGCCGATCGATGTTACCGGACCGCGCCTTCCCCGGCTTTTGCAGAACGTGGTGGCGGCGCGCTGTTTCAACTGTTCCACTGCGCTGCAGCCGGGCGTGGATTGGAAGGGTAAGTGTCCCAAGTGCGGCGCCGCGCTGCACTGCTGCAAGCAATGCGCGAATTTCGAGCCTTCCACTCGTTTTCAATGCTTGAAACCCATTCCGGCAAGAATCCCGGTTAAGGATCAAGCCAACGAATGTGCGCTGTTTGAGCCGCGAGTCACGGTGGCGCGAGATGCGGCGCCCATAAACAACAACCATTCGAACAACGTACAACCAGCACCCCGAAACCCCAACGACGCTCGCGCCGCTTTCGATAACCTATTCAAGAAACCGGAATAGTGCTTGTAGCCGAACTCTCCGCTCCTCACCAGTTTCACGTCAAGGACGTTCGCTTTGTCTCAGACCCTGAGCCTGGCCAGATACAAGTTGCAGTGAAAGCTGTAGGCATCTGCGGATCCGATCTGCATTACTTCTCAGACGGCGGTATCGGCGACGCGCGCTGCCTTTATCCCATGGTGCTGGGTCACGAGCCGGCTGGAATTGTGGTGAAGACCGGCGCCGGCGTCTCCGGTTGGTCGGCGGGTGATCGGGCAATTTTAGAACCGGCTTTGTATTGCTACCACTGCGAGCAGTGCATGACCGGTCACCACAATGTGTGCGCGAACATCCGGTTCATGAGCATGCCGGCCGAACCGGGATTCTTCCGGGAGTTGGTCAATCTGCCGGCCCGAAATTTGCTACCGCTTCCGAAGAAGCTGAGCGACGCGGAAGGCGCGCTGGTAGAACCGCTGGCGGTAGTTCTGCATTCCATGCATCTCGCAGCGCCGCGCCCGGGTGAAACGGCGGTAGTGTTCGGCGCGGGTCCCATCGGGCTATTGACCATCGCTATGTTGAAGCTGTCGGGAATCCGGCGGCTCTGGTCGGTCGAGCCTGTCAGCGCTCGCCGCGAACTCGCGCGGGTGATGGGCGCGGATGCGGTGATCGATCCTTCGGCGGCGGACCCGGCGCACGAAATCTTGCGCGACACCTCGGGCCGTGGCGTCGACATCGCCATCGATTGTGCAGCGCAAGGCGACAGCATCAACCAATGCCTGCACGCCGCGCGCAATGCCGGCCGCGTAATAGTGACCGGGATTCCGCCTCAAGACCACGTAAATCTGGCGTTCCACATCCTGCGGCGCAAAGAGCTTACCTTACTTAGCGTGCGCCGCTCGAATCACGATTCGGAAACCGCACTGCGTCTGCTCGAAAGCGAGCCGAAGCGGTTCGCGCCGCTGCTGACGCACCAGCGGCCGGTCTCAGAAATTCAGGCCGCTTTCGAAATGTGCGAAGGCTACGCGGACGGCGTAGGTAAGATGACCATCCGGCTTTAGAACCGAAATTTCGAATAACTGAACAACCGAATAACCGCTGTTAGTTATCCATGAAGTGGTAAGCGATCATATGGCAGACGATCATATGCGCGTCTTCTATGCGGCCCATATGCGGTACCGGCACTTGAATGTTTAGCTGGGCCATGGGTCCCAGCTTGCCGCCATCGCGGCCGGTCAGCGCGAGCGTCTTGCAGCCGATGGAATTGGCGTACTCCATCGCGCGCAGAACGTTGGGTGAATTACCGGACCCGCTGATACACATCACCAGATCGCCCGGTTTGGCGAAATTCTTCAATTGCTCGACGAAGACGGTGTCATAACCGGCGTCATTGGAATAGGCGGTGAGCGTCGCGAGCGAATCGGCCAGCGACATGATTCGAAAACGGGCGTCGCGATTGTGGCTCGCGCCCTTCACCATATCGCAGGTAAAGTGCGTGGCGGTGGAAGCGCTGCCTCCATTACCGCAAACGAAAATACCCTGCGAAGCGTCACGCGCCGCGCGGAACCATTGGATGGCTTGATCCACTCGTACGATATCGATTTGGTCAATGGCTTCGAGCAGCGCGGTCTTGTATTGTTGAGGGTAACTCATACCAGAAAGAAATCCAGCGCGCGGGCGAGATAATCCTTCAGCTCAGCGCGTTTCACCACGCCATCCAGAAAACCGTGCTGCAGCAGGAATTCGCTGGTCTGGAAACCATCTGGAAGTTTCTGGCGGATGGTTTGCTCGATAACGCGCGGGCCGGCGAAGCCGATCAAGGCTCCGGGCTCGGCAATGTTCAGATCACCCAGCATGGCAAAGCTAGCTGTAACGCCGCCAGTGGTGGGATCGGTGAGCAAGCTGATGTAGGGAACCTTCGCATCGTCTAAACGCATCAATGCGGCGGAGATCTTTCCGAGTTGCATCAGGCTGACTGCCCCTTCCTGCATTCGGGCGCCGCCGGACGCGGAAACGATGATCAAGGGAACGTTATGTTTGAGCGAGCGCTCGATGGCGCGCGTGATCACCTCGCCCACCACCGTGCCCATGCTGCCACCGATAAACTTCAGCTCCAGCGCGCAGATGTGGATCTGGCGGCCATTCAGAGAGCCGGCCGCTGAGATGATGGCGTCACGAAGGTGCGTGGATTTTTGAACCGCGGCGAGTCGCGCCTTGTATGTCTTCGAATCCACAAAGCGGAGTGGATCGGTGGAAGTAAGCTGCGCGTCAAATTCCTGGAACCGGCCGCCATCGAACAGCAGCGCCAGACGCGTGCGAGCATCGATGCGGTAATGATGGTCGCATTTCGGGCAAACTTGAAGGTTGTCTTCTAGAGCCTTCCGCCAGATGATCTGACCGCAATGTTCGCATTTCAACCACAGTCCTTCGGTGCGGACGCGCCGCCCGCCTTCTTCCGGATTCAGGGAAGGTTTGTTGCGAGTGAACCAAGCCATGGAAATTCCAGTGTGACACACGCTAGCTGCGCGTACCAAGCTCATTCACATCCGGACTGGTGGACACAAAATGGGGATGGCCTCCCGCTTATTGCGCCGATAAACCCGAAAATCCTTCCGGCCGGTAGTAATGACGACGTGCTTCGGATGAGTTTCGCTCATGCGGATAATACATAGGTCAGCCAGATCAGGCTGCTGGTCCTGGTATCGCTCCGCCAGTTCCCTCAGCCGAACCATGCTTTCGGCGACGTCAAATTCCACCTGTAGCATCTCGTCCTCTACCAGCGATAGAACATAAGCGGCGGATCTGAGGTGGAATGCCGCCTCGGCCAGAACAGCCTCACAAGTCAAAAGCGGCTCAGTGATCTTCCGGGCTACTTCTATGGCCCATGCATGGTGGCTATCGCTCCGATTTCCGAATGCGACGATAAACCCGGTATCAGCGATGCCTTTCATCGGCGTGAGAAGCCACGTCGCCCGGAAAGGTCTTTGGGCCCAATTAGCTTGCCCGCGTGACGTAGAAACCGCTGGCTACCCTCTTCAGCTCTCGCCCGCTCAAGCTGCTGGCGTACGATACGTCCAGCAGGCAAACCCGTCTTTCGGGCGGTTTCTGAAAGCCAAGTAGCAAGCTCAGGAGTGAGGCGGACCGTTAGTGTCTTACTCATTCGTCATGAGTGTAACACACAGCGCTAGAGCGTTCCATGGTAGACGTTGGTCCGGTACAGAAAAGCCACGTGCCCATTCTGTCGATGTGTTTCAAATAGAGCAGTCAACTCCGCCATCATTGGCTCATACGCGGCGTCTCCGGGATGCGGCGCATAGGAGGATGAGCGCAACCGGCCGAGTACGCCGGCCAAATCGAATTCCTGGATGTTGCCGAATGTGGCCAGCTTCCACTCGCGGTGGCTGAAAAACTCGATGATTCTTTCCGGACCGATCTGGCGATGATCCACGCGCTGGTAGTCGGGCGCGTAGCGCTGAAGTAACTGCTCGTAGCCGCTCAAGAATCCGCCGGTAACTTCCCGCTCATTCCAAATCAGCGCCACCCATTTAGGAGGCCGGAGAATCCGTTTAAATTCTCCGTGTGCCGCAGTAGTGTCGAACCAATGAAACGCTTGCCCGGCGGTAACCAGATCCACGCTCGAATCCGGCAGGCCGGTCTGCTCAGCCCGCGCGTCCTTACCGGAAAACCTTGGATATCGCGCCAGGAATCGATCGCCCGCCTCACGCATTTCGCGATTCGGTTCGATTCCGATCACGCTGCAGCCGAAATCAAGGAACAGTTTCGAGAGCAACCCGGTTCCTGAACCGACGTCTGCCACGGTGGAATCAGTATTCAGCTTGCATTCGCATTCGAGCAACGCGATTATCTCCGGTGGATAGGAAGGACGGTAGCGTGAATAGTCATCGACGCGCGAGGAAAACCGGCCCGTAGGATTCAAATGCGCCACAGGCTAAGATGCCAGAGCTTTGACCGCCTCCGCTGCCCGTTGGATTTCATCCCGCGAATTGTAAATGTGCGGCGAGAAGCGCAGACCTTGCGAATCGCCCGAGGGCGTCATCGCAATGGAAATCCGATGCTGGTTCCACAGCGCGTCGTAGGCTTGTTTGGTGGGGACGCGGCTAATGTCGGCCTTTACCACGCCGCCGGAAAGCTCCGGCTCCAGGTTGGTTTTCAGGCGGACGCCCGGAATCTGCGACAGCTGCTCTTTCAAGGACGTCGCCAGGAAACGCATTCGCGATTCGATAGCGCCCATTCCAATCAACAGCGCAAAATCCACGGCCGATTCCAGTGCCACAATCCTTGGATCATCCCGCTGGCCATAAACCTCCAATTTCCGCGCTCCCTTCAGATGATCCGTCCATCCGGCGGTGACGATGGATGGCCAGACGCTCGGAATCCGGTCCGAGCGCACAAATAGAACGCCGGCCTCGAGCGGCCCCATCAGCCATTTGTGGGCGCTGGCGGAATACGAATCGCAACCGATCTCTTTCAAATTGACATCGAGAGCGGAAAAGCTCTGCGCGCCGTCCAGGTGCATCCAAATCCCACGCCGGCGGGCTATCTCAGCGATCTCCCGCGCCGGATACATGATGCCGGTGGTGCTGGTGACGTGGGTGACGGCGATTACGCGGGTCCGCGGTGTAACGGCCTTCTCAATCTGAGAAATTAGTTCCTCGCGGCTCGATGCCGGGACATGCACTGGAAGGCTGGTCACAGTGAAGCCTTCGCGCTGCGCACGGACTTTCCACGAATCGCTGTTCGAAGGATGATTGTGATCGGTGATCAGAACTTCATCCCCCGGCTTCAGGTCCACGCCTTTCACCACGACGTTGGTGCCCTCGCTGGTGTTGCGCGTAATGGCGATCTCGTCGGAGCTGACGCGCAGCATCCCAGCCAGTTTGTCGCGCAGCCGCTCCCGCATGGCTTCGTATTTCGCGCGATTCTGGAACGAGGGATTGGATTGGAAATCGCGCATGAACTCGGCATGCCGGTCCAGCACTGGCCGCGAGGCAGGGCAGACATTCGCGGCGTTCAGATAAATCAGATCGTCCGCCAGGGGAAATTGGCGCTTGACCAGCGACCAGTAGGCATCGCTATCCGAGGAGCCAGGCGCGGCCCTCAAAGCACTGGCGAACGTGGTCCAGGAAGCCGGCAGCGACGCGAGCGCCGGAAGGGAAAGAAAGAAACTACGCCGAGAACTCTCCATCCCACGATTGTACTCGCGCGTGGGGCAGGATGCCATCCCAATGCCACTTAGTTTTCCCAGAATCGAAGCATGGATGGCTTGTGGGGCAGGGCCATGCCCTGCCGGGGTCCTGGGGGAGCCCATTTCCGGTTCGCAATAAGCCCCGGCCCCTCCGCAGGTTGCACAAGCGGGATCAAAAGACGCCTGGCAGGGCATGGCCCTGCCCCACCAGGGGCCCAGTCCCAGAGGTGAGAAAACTAAGTGGCATTTGGATGCCATCCTGCGGCGGATTGCCAACCCGCCCGGTTTGCGCGGATTGATGATCGGCGCACAGGGTTATAGGGGTTATAAATGCTCAGTTCAGGCGTTCCGTGATGATGACCTGATTCGCCATCCGGAAACTAATGCGCGATTCCACCGGGATCTCAGCCAATTTGCCGCGCGTGAGCACGACGCCCGCCACACCGGCCGCAGCTCCGGCTCCGCCACCGATGGCCGCACCTTTGCCGCCACCCGCCGCCGCTCCTATGGCAGCGCCCAGCACTGCCCCAACGCCCACTTTCGCTGCATCACTCCCGGCGGAACTGCCAGCGTCTTTCTTATATGGATCGGTCCGGATCTGGACGTGCTGGCCGTCCGCGGTGGATAACTTCACTAGTTCGATCCTCAAACGCGAGGCGCTATTCCCTCGGCCGCCCGGTTCCGCCTCCACCACGCGGCCCTCCAGCCTTGAGCCCTTTTCGGCGATAATCCATCCATCCACTACCAGCGGGCGGTCGAGCGTTGCGAAAAAGCTATCGCCGGCCTGGAAATGTGCGGTGGAAATTGTTTCGCCGATCCGCACGGGCAGCACCGTTCCAGCAGCTATGGTTACGGTATGCGGCGTTCGGACCTCAGGCGCCGGCTGTGCGGACGGAGCATCTTCTGGTGGGGCTGTTGCCTGCGGAGCAACGGACGCCGGAGCGGGCGGAGCCTGGGCTGGCTCACTCGGAATTTGAGCTTCTACCGGTGCCAACGGGGCGCGCGCCGGCGATTCCGGACGCGGTGGTGGATCCTGGATTCGGGCGGTTGTCACCGGCCGTTCCCGGCTGACAGGCGGGGGCATGGGTGAGGGTTTTTCCCGGTGCGGTGTAGGGGTTAGTGGCAGCGGGGCGGGAGTGGCTGGAGCCGTCACGGCCACAGGCAGCGCTGCGGGCGGCGGGGCGGGCCGCGGAACATCAGACGAAACAGCAGCGGCTTTGGGCGATGCTTCTTCCTTCACCGCCATGTACACAATCCCCGACGCAATTACCGCGCCCGCAATGAACGCGATCAGGATCTTCGAATTCATGCTAATCCCCTCAATATTTAAACGTAGCTCTGGCTGTTTACGTTTCCGTGCTCGAATCGCTAAAATGGTTCATACATGCGATTTCCGAGCGAATTCCGGATCGGCAGCGTCCGCGTGGCCCCGGCTACCGTGCTGGCACCCATGGCCGGCGTCACCGACACCGTCTTCCGGCGGCTGATTCGCAACCAGGGCGGCTGCGGGCTCATCATGACCGAGTTCACCAGCTCGCATGGCGTGATCGCTTCGCTCAAAGCTAGAAAGCCCACGCGCACCTTCCGCTATCTTTACTTCGAGCCCGAAGAACACCCTATTTCCGCGCAACTGTTCGGGTCCGACCCGCAGGTGATGGCCGATGCCGCCAAAGCTTGCCAGGACTTCGGCTTCGACATCGTGGATATCAACTTCGGATGCCCAGTTAACAAGGTAGTGAAATGCAATGGCGGGTCGGGGCTGCTTCGCGACTTGCCGCTGGTAGAAAACATTCTCCAGAAGGTTCGTGCGGCGATTTCGATTCCGTTGACCATGAAATTCCGCGCCGGCTGGAACGATCAGGAGCTGGTGTCGGTGCGGATGGCGAAACTGGCCGAAGATTGCGGCTTGCAAGCAGTTGCGCTGCACCCTCGAACGCGCGAGCAAGGTTACAGCGGCAAAGCGGATTGGACCCGCATCGGGGAAGTGAAGGCCGCCGTCAGCAGCATCCCAGTGATCGGAAATGGCGACATCCTGACGCCGGAAGACGCAGCTCGAATGGCTGCCGAGACTGGCTGCGACGCCGTCATGATTGGCCGGGCGGCGTCTTCGAATCCATGGATTTTCCGGCAGATTCAGCAGTATGTCGAGGCCGGGACCTACGACGTTCCAGCCGAGCGCGAGCGTTATGAAATCATGCGCACTTACTACGGCATGCTCTGCGATCGCGCCATGCCGGACGCGGTGGGCAAAATGAAACAGTTCGCCACTTACTTCACTCACGGCGTCCGCAACGGGTCGAAACTTCGGGTGGACATTTATCGGGCCAATGAGGCCACTCAGATTCTGGAGCACGTGGATGCTTTTTTCGAGCGAGAGCTCCAGGCCGTTTCCGCCTGACGGCCCGATGAAGAACATACAAATTATCACGGACGGGTCGTGTATCGGCAATCCCGGTCCAGGCGGCTGGGCCTGCATTCTGCGATTCGGCGAAACGAAACGCGAGATGTACGGCTCCGAGCCGGATACGACGAATAACCGGATGGAGTTGCAAGCTGCCGTGGAGGGATTGCGCGCCTTGAAGCAATCCTGCAAGGTGGAGATCATCACCGATTCCAATTATGTGAAGACCGGAATCACGGAATGGATTCACAAGTGGAAAAGAAACGGCTGGCAAACGGGAGCCAAGAAGCCGGTGGTGAATCAGGATTTGTGGCACGACCTGGACGAACAAGTGTCGCGCCACGAAATCGAATGGCAATGGACCAAAGGTCACGCTTCGCACGCCGACAACAATCGCTGCGACGAACTGGCGCAAGCTGCCGCGCGCGGGCAGTTGAGGAGCGAACGATGAAATTCATTCCGATTTTCCCTCTGTTTGGCCTGTTAACATTTGCTCAAGAGGCGCCTGACGCAAGAACGCTGCTAAAGGAAACCAGCGAGGTGCTGCTGCACCACAAATCGTACCTGGTGGATCAACGCGCCGTCATCGACGTCGGAGGGCCCCTACCTACCCGCGTCGAGATGCTGGTGAAGATAGCTGTATCGAGTCCCGGAAAGCTGCGCATTGAATCCACTTCGAAGCTTGGCGACTCGTTGATCGTATCCGACGGCGAAAATACGTGGATGTACCTGGGTACGTTGCAGCAGTACACCAAGACGGCAGCAGCCAGTACTCCACAGAGCCTGGTGAAATCTCTGGTTCCGGGCATGAGCAGTGTGATGGATCAGCTGAAGGCCAAGGATCCGTACGTGTCCGCGAAGATCACGGGAGAAGAAACAGTAGAAGTGGAAGGGCAGAAGATTGATTGCTACGTGGTGGAGGGCAGGCTCGACAAGATTTCTCTGCCTGGCTCGATCGAGATGTCCAGCGGCGTGCAGAAAGTTTGGGTCGACAAGGTTTCTAAGCTCTCTCTGAAGCAGACCATGACGGCGACCATGGAAGGTGGACCGTTGACCGCTCCTGCGCAAATGAATCAGGCGGTCACCATCACTTCTCAAAAACTGGACGGGCCGGTACCGGATTCAGCCTTCGCATTCACGCCGCCGGAAGGATCCAAACTCGTCCCCGAATTCAAAGGGCCCGTCAAGGCGAACGCCGATCTCACCGGCCAGATGGCGGCCGATTTCAAGCTGAAATCCGTGACGGGGAAAGAAATTGGTTTGCAGGATCTCAAGGGCAACTTCGTGCTGATCGATTTCTGGGCAACCTGGTGCGCCCCGTGCCGGCGCGACTTGCCGGCGGTCGAAAAACTCCACCAGGAATTTCATGGCGAGGGGCTGGTGGTGCTTGGAGTGAACGGCGGCGAGGATTCGGAAACCGTGAGGCAGTTTCTGCGGATGTCGAAGTTGAGTTATCCGGTCCTGCTCACTCCCGATAACGAAGTGATGCAAAGCTACAGCGTCACCGCGTTTCCAACTGTGGTTTTGTTGGACGCGGACGGAAAAATCGTGTTCTATCACGTAGGCGCCGGTGGAGACAAAGCGCTGCGCGAGAGCTTGGCGAAGTTGGGGCTGGAGACGGAGCTGGCCCACTAAAGGGGCTGTTGGCAGGCGAAAGCGCCTGCCCCGCTTTGACCGATTTTCGCAGTGCTGTCTACGATGGGATAAAGTGATTCAGACTCACAGGTGAGCATCCACCGCTTCACTCCTCAGCGCAGGCCGCCCTTCCGGAACATCCACTTACGCGATGGATTCAAAAATGCATCGGCACCGGCATGCCCACGGCGAAATCGCAAACACTTTCCGTTGGCCTGCACTTGGCGGCGGTCGCATTCCTGTTATTTTTGACAACGCACTCAGTCCCGTCGCCGCCATCGGTGGCCATCCCACGTCGAGTTGTTCCGCTAGCTCCGCTGCATCGAAATTACATTGATCGCGCCGAGCAGCATCAGGGCGGCAGCAATCAGACGCTGCTTCCGGCCCGGCATGGCGCGCCGCCACCCACGGCGCACAACACTTTCATTCCTCCCAAATCGGCCCAAGATCCGAAGCTTCCGATGATGATCACCGTCGCTTTCGACTCGCCTACGGTCCAGATTGACGCCAATAATATCGGTGATCCGTTCAGCAAGCTGGCCGTGGGCGCGCTCGGAAGCCGCGGCAGGGACGGGGTCGGTTTAGGCTGTTGCAAGGGGCTCGGGGATGGCGACAAAGGGACACCCGGCATCAGTTCTGGGGCGGGCCATCGGATCACTGCCCCGCAGTTGATCTACAAAGTTGAGCCTGAATTTTCCGAAGAAGCGCGCAAAGCCAAGTTTTCGGGAATGGTTATTCTGGCGATTGAAGTGGACGCAACGGGCCACGCTCGTGGCTTCCGCGTGATCCAAAGCCCCGGCCTCGGCCTCGAGCAAAAGGCCATCGACGCGGTAACGCAATGGCGTTTCCGGCCGGGTTATCAGGACGGCAAACCGGTGGTAACCACGGCTACCGTGGAGGTCAACTTCCGGCTGCTGTGAAAGTTGGCGATTTCTAGGCCGATGCTAATTCCTCGATAGACGGCCCGGCTACGCTCAGGCCATTCTAGTAAGTAAGTAACGGTGGCGGTGCATCCCCAGATCCACGGATTGTCCGGTTCACGCTCCCGGACGTTCGTGGTTATTGCGTCGCCGCCGTACTAACCGGCTCCCGGCGAAAGCACCGACTCCCTTACGGTCGCGGTTCGGCTCCGTTACCGAACCGCGAGCCTAAGCGACCGCTGCCTGCACCAACCTTGAATCAAACTACCAGCTTCCAGGGTTTGCGATACTCCCTGGTCAGGAATTTACGCGCTTCGGCTTGTTCAGTGGTCCATTTCTGGGCGTCCCAATCCAGACGGAGGCGACTACGATAGGCGACGTTGCCCAGCAAGCAGGTAGTGGTGGATCGCTGGCAGGTCTCGATATCGCTCATGGTTTTTTGGCGAGTCCGGACGCACTCCAGAAAATTCGCCCAGTGACTTGCGTTCCCTGAGTCGGTGGCTTTTTCCTCAGCTGCCTCCATGGCTGCAGCGGGAGGTTTGACAGTCATCTCCGGAACGATCTTATAGCCTCCTCGATCCAGAAACATAGTTCCCTTGTTGCCGCAGAACAGGATCCCCCCGCCCTTCCCGAACATGGACTGTCCGTTGCCGGCGCGGCGTTCATAGGTGGCCACAAACCCGCTCGGATATTTGTAAGTCACTTGTAAGGTGTCTGGAGTTTCGGTGTTGTCCTTGAGCCAAAACGTTCCGCCGAGGGACGTGATTTCAGACGGAACCTCTTCGTGAACCGCCATCTGCACTATATCCAGCCAGTGGACGCCCCAATCGGTCATCATTCCGCCGGCATAATCCCAGAACCAGCGGAAGCTGGAAAAATACTTGTCCTCGGGATCCACGCCGAAACGATTTGCGTTGTACGGGACCTTCGGCGCGGGGCCCAGCCACATGTCCCAATCGAGTGTCGACGGCGGTTCAGCATCGGGCGGGTTCCCGTAGCCTTCCTGCGGTTCGTTCCCATAGTTCCAGGTGCGCACGAAGGTGATTTGTCCCAGCGCGCCGGAGCGGACAATCTCTACAGCTTTCTTGAAGTGCGCGGCTGAGCGCTGCATGGTGCCGGCTTGTACCACGCGCTCATATTTCCGCGCCGCTTCCACCATCTTCACGCCTTCGTCCACCACCACGCAGATCGGTTTTTCGACGTAGACATCCTTGCGCGCCTTACAGGCTTCCACTGTCATATAGGCGTGCCAATGGTCGGGCGTCGAGATGCAAACGACATCAATGGATTTATCGGCCAGCACTTCGCGGAAGTCGCGATAGGGCTTGGCTTGATTCTTGCTGTCGCGCACGGCCCAGTCGAGATTGCGTTGGAACACGTCGCAAACAGCCACGGGAACCAGGTTCTCTTGCCGCATCGCGACTTGCAGATTGTAGCGGCCCATCTTGCCCATGCCGATGAAGGCGGCCGCGATTTTGTCGTTCGCACCGCGGACTTTGCCGGTGAAGAGCGACGTGGTAAGCGCTGCTGCGGCGGTTGATCTCAGAAAATCTCGGCGATCGGTCATATGATTACTCCATGAACGTGGCGTTACACTCCGTTGAAGACGTCCGTGGCGCACGCACTCTTGCGGGCCGCGCAGAAACTCGTCTCGGCGTTTGGCGGAACATCGACACGAGTGTCGATGCAGCACGCAAGAGTGCGTGCGCCACGGGGCGTCTTCATGATCTTTGATGGGCACTCCCTTCCGGTCGCGGCTCGGAATGCATATGCAATTGATTGACGATCATTTCCGAGCCGCGACCGGAAGGGAGTGTAAAACCCACCCAGGAACGCATTACTTCACTACTATGTTTACTAACTTATCGGGGACAACGATTACTTTTACTACCTGCTTGCCGTCCAGTAACGGCTGGATCTTAGCATCGCTCATGGCCTGCTTCTCGAGCGTCTCCTTCGGCGTCCCGAAAGCGACATATACGCGCCCGCGCACTTTACCGTTGATCTGGATTACGATTTCGGCTTCCTCATCGCGGGCGAGTTCCGGATCGTACTCCGGCCACGCATGATGAAACACCGGAGCAGCCTTCCCCTGTTCCTCCCAGAGTTCTTCCGCGAGATAGGGGGCGAAGGGCTCCAGCACGAGCGTCAACTTCTCCAAAACGTCGGCCATCACCACTCGCGAAATCTGCTTCTCGTGTTCGATCAGAACATTCATCAGTTCCATCAGGGCCGCGATGGAGGTATTGAAATGCCAGCGGCTTTCAAAATCGCTGGTGATACGATGCAGAGTCTGATGCAGTTTGCGCAGCACCTTGCGATCTGCGTCCGTTGACTCAGGCTGGCCCTGCCCCACATTGCGAGTCACGAAGCGGTAGACGCGGCCCAGGAAGCTGTAAGCGCCATTCGCGCCGGCGTCGGTCCAGTCCATTTCTTTTTCGGGCGGGGCCGCGAATAACTCAAAGATCCGGCCGGTATCGGCTCCGAACCGTTCAATCATCTGGTCAGCGCTCACCACGTTGCCCTTCGATTTGGACATCTTCGCGCCGTCCTTAATCACCATGCCTTGCGTGAAGAGCCGCCTGATCGGCTCGTCGTTCTTTACCAGGCCAAAATCGCGCATCATTTTAGTCCAGAAGCGCGAGTAGATCAGGTGCAAGATGGCATGTTCCACGCCGCCGATATACTGATCGATGGGGAACCAGTAGGCTGTCTTCGATGAGTCGAACGGGGCTTTCGAATTGTGGGGATCGCAATAGCGATAGAAATACCAGGACGAATCGATGAACGTGTCCATGGTGTCGCTCTCGCGCCGCGCGTCTTCTCCGCACTTCGGACATTTCACGTTCATGAATTCCGGAACGTTCTCGAGCGGCGAACGCCCTTTGCCGGTAATCGGAACTCTCAGCGGCAGCACCACCGGAAGATCTTTTTCGGGAACCGGCACGATGCCGCACTTCGGGCAATAGATCACTGGAATCGGTGTGCCCCAATAACGTTGGCGCGAAATTCCCCAATCCTTGATGCGATAGGTGACGGCGGCTTTGCCGAAGCCCTCCGCTTCTGCTTTCGCCGTCATCACGCGACGCGCTTCCTCGCTCGGCAGGCCGGAGAATTCACCGGAGTCTCTGAGAAAGCCGTCGTCAACGAACGGCCAGATGACGTCGGAACCGGCCGGCTGTACCACCGGCCGCCACTTTATTCCGTATTTTTCGCAAAACTCGTAATCACGTGCGTCGTGCGCGGGGACGGCCATGATCGCGCCCGTGCCGTAGCCCATCAGCACGAAGTTGCCGATCCAAATAGGGATCTTCTCGCCGCTGAACGGATTCACGGCGAACTTGCCGGTTGGTAGACCTTCCTTGTCGACGTCGCCTGGGCCCTTCGCCGCGCGCGAGTCGATCATGCGCTTGACTTGCGTCTTCAGGTCGCCGCCAGCCAGTTCCGAGACCATCGGATGTTCCGGGGCCAGAATGAGAGACGCCGCGCCGAAGATGGTATCGATGCGAGTGGTGAATACGCGTATCCGCTTGTCGCTCCCATCGAGTTGGAAATCGACTTCAGCGCCCTCCGAGCGTCCAATCCAGTTGGTCTGCATCAGTAGCACGCGCTCCGGCCAGCCGTCTTTCAGCTCACCGATCGCATTCAGCAATTCGTCCGCATACTTGGTGATGCGCAGGAACCACTGCTCGATGGCGCGCTGTTCCACGGGCGTACCTTCGTGACGCCAGCAACATCCGTCCACCACCTGTTCGTTGGCCAGCACCGTCCCACACTCATCGCACCAGTTGACCAGGGCTTTCTTTCGATAGGCCAATCCGTGCTCCAGCATCTTCAAAAAAAACCACTGATTCCAGCGGTAATATTCGGGATCGCAAGTGGTCACTTCACGCGACCAGTCGTAGCTAAACCCCATGCGGCGGTGCTGCCGCTTCATGTTTTCGATGTTGAAACTGGTCCATTCGTAGGGATCGCGTTTATTAGCGATAGCGGCGTTTTCCGCGGGAAGTCCGAACGCGTCCCAGCCCATGGGATGCAGGACGTTGAAACCGCGCATGCGCTTGTAGCGTGCCAGCGCGTCGCCGATGGCGTAGTTGCGAATGTGGCCGATGTGCAGGGTGCCGCTGGGATACGGCAGCATCTCCAACACGTAATACTTCGGCTTGGAGGAATTTTCCTCGGCGCGGAAGAGAGCGGAATCCTTCCAGCGCTCCTGCCATTTTTCTTCTATCTGCTTAGCGTCGTACTGCTTTTCCGGCATAACTTTTTCAATGTCTCGATGTTCTTCGCATCATCGCCTTCTCGATAGGTGGGCGTTTCAAGAATGAAGGCTTTGTGGCGGAGCTTCGGATGGTTCAGTATCCGGCGAAACCCTTCCTCTCCAATATAACCGGCTCCTATGTGTTCGTGCCGGTCGACGTGCGACCCGAGCGGAGTTTTGGAATCGTTGGCGTGAATCACTTTGACATTGTCGATGCCCAACTGGCGGTCAATTGCGGCGACGGTTTTCTTAAAGCCGGCCGCGGTCGCGACATCGTAACCGGATGCGTGGCAGTGGCAGGTATCGATACAAAATCCAATCGCAAGATCCGTAAGCTCGGCAGCAAACTGCCGCATGATGCCAAGTTCTTCCAACCGGCTGCCCAGCGCAGCGCCGGCGCCCGCCGTATTTTCGAGCAGCACCGTCAGCTTCCTGGTATTCAGACCTTGCGCGGCCTCGGCCAGCGATCGGATGACACAATGGATACCTTGTTCCACCGAATGTCCTTTGCAGTTTCCCGGATGCGCCACAAGGTATTCGGCGCCGATAGCAAGAGCCCGCTCGATCTCGCCGCGAAATGCTGCAACCGATTGCGCGCGCAGCGATTCGGTGCAGGAGGCAAGATTGATGAGGTAATTGTCGTGGATCACCAGCGGGTAAAGATCGTGCCGCTCTCGCGCCCGGTGCAGCAGCTTCACTTCACTCTCCGTGCGGACCGAGGCGCGCCACTGCCGCGGGCTGGATGAGAAAATCTGGAACGTATTCGCGCCCCATTTGGCAGCAGTGAGCGCCGCGTCTTCAAGCGACCTGCCGATGGAAGTATGAACCCCGATGCGCAAACGGAATTGTAGCGCACGCACACTAGCGTGCCGTGTTCGCACTCGTGCGAACAAACGAGCGACGGAACGGCACAGGCGTTCACAGGAGTGGGAACGCGGCACGCAAGTGTGCGTGCGCTACGTTTACCGGAAGCCGATATCGTCCTTCACCTTTTCCATCCAGTTATAGACGATCGGACAATAGTTGGTGCGATCCACGAACTGCCACATCCGGCTCGCAATGGAGCCATGGCCGCGAACCAGATGCGGA
Source organism: Bryobacteraceae bacterium (assembly GCA_036008345.1). Classification (GTDB taxonomy): domain Bacteria; phylum Acidobacteriota; class Terriglobia; order Bryobacterales; family Bryobacteraceae; genus Palsa-89. The sequence continues at coordinate 8,726 of DASYNU010000163.1, read as the reverse complement.
AAGTTAGCGCAATTGTCTGGCCGGGCCTCGTACACGGTGCATAGGTTGTCCTTCAAGAACACGCAACCGTTTTCATTGCGCTTCAGGATCAACTCGTTGTCCTCACGGGCGCGCATAGTATAGTCACTCAGGAACTCGGCGCGCGTGACTCCCAGGAACTTTGATAGTTTCTCGATGTCACGTTCGGTGATTCCAGTCTCGGTCACGCGGCAGCAATTCGCGCACTGGGTGCAATCGATCTGGGCCTGGATCTCCTCGCCGAAGCGCCGCAAACGGCGATCCGAATGCCTATGGTTCTTCAAGTACATCCGGAAGCGGGAATTCTCCTCGCGCTTTTGGCGCCCGATGCGGGCGATCTGTACCAAGTCTGTAAGCATGCTCTCTTACAATAAAGTATGACTCCGACGAAGGAAGAGTTCTACCGCATTCAAAAGCTGCCGCCCTACGTTTTCGCTGTGATCAACGAAATGAAGGCCAAGGCGCGGGCGGCCCAACAGGACGTGGTGGACCTGGGAATGGGCAATCCGGACGGCGCTACGCCCGAGCCGGTGGTGAAGAAACTGATCGAAGCGGCGAAGAATCCACGCAATCATCGGTATTCCATGTCGCGCGGCATCCCGCAACTGCGCCTCGAGATTGTGAAACATTATCAAGCTCGTTATGGAGTGGCTCTGGATCCCGAGGCGGAGGCCATCGTAACCATCGGCGCCAAGGACGCGTTGGCGCACTTGTTGTTCGCGGTAATCGGTCCGGACGATGCCGTGGTTTCGCCGAATCCGGCCTATCCGATTCATCAATACGGCGTGATCATGGCGGAAGGTCACGCCTGCATGCTGCCGATGCCCGATCCGGCGACATTTCTCAACGGCCTAGAGCATCTCTACAACACTTCGTCGCACAAGCCGAAGATGATTTTGATTTCGTTCCCGCACAACCCCACCACCCAGTGCGTGGATCTGCAGTTCTTCCGCGATATCGTCCAAATGGCCGCGCGGCACGGAACCGTGATTGTGCATGATTTCGCGTACGCCGATATTTGCTTCGACGGCTACAAGGCGCCCAGCATCCTGGAAGTGGAGGGCGCCAAGGAAATTGCCGTCGAGATCTATTCGCTTTCGAAGAGTTTCAATATGGCCGGTTGGCGCGTGGGGTTCTGCCTGGGAAATCGCAGGCTGATCGGGGCGCTGGCGCGCATCAAGAGCTACCTGGATTACGGAATTTTTCAGCCCATTCAGATCGCTTCAATTATCGCGCTGCGCGAGTGCGGCGGCGCGACCAAAAAGATTTGCGCCACCTATCAAGAGCGCCGGGATGTGCTGGTGAAAGGCTTGAAGCGGGCGGGCTGGCCGGTGGAACCGCCGCGAGGTTCGATGTTTGTCTGGGCGCCGATTCCGGAGCGGCACCGCGCGTTAGGATCGCTCGAATTCGCGAAGCTGCTCATGGAAAAAGCACTGGTGGGCGTATCACCCGGCATCGGGTTCGGACCGCTGGGCGAAGGCTACGTGCGTTTCGCGCTGGTGGAGAACGAACATCGAATCAAGCAAGCCACGAAATCGATTCAGCAGTTTCTGAAGAAGTGACTTCGGTTTTGATTTCGGGCGCCGCCTGGTGGCGAGCGGCGCTTTTCGTGTAGGCTGACCATATGGCCGCTGTTTCGGATTCGCCCCAGGCACGCATCGTCGATTTGAGGGAGTTGCGGCCCGGGGACCTGGATCAGTTGTTGATCGAAGAGTCTCAAACCTGGTACGAAACTCTGGATTGGGACTTTCGCGCTTCGGCCGCTCTGGTCCGCCGATTCCTGGACATGCAGGCGCTCAACGGCTGCGCGCTGTTGATCAACGGTTATCCGGTGGGTTATTGCTATTTCGTTTCCGAAGAACACAAGGGGCTGATTGGCGACCTGTACGTTATGAAGGATTTCGTCACTCCGGAAAAGGAAGCCAGCTTGCTCGAAACCGTGGTGAATCGCCTGATCGCTACCCCATTCGTCAAACGAATTGAATCGCAGTTGATGATGTTGCGCACCGGGCCTGTAATCGCCTTGCCACAACGCCAGTATGTGCGCGCGCATCCGCGGAATTTCATGGAAGTGGATCTGGCCGCGGCCTCTCAATTGCCGCAACGCAAGATTGCGCAATCGGTGCTGATCGATAACTGGACGGAGCGCAAACAGGACGATGCAGCGGGGTTGATCGTGAGTGCGTACCAGGGGCACATCGACAGCCAGATCAACGACCAGTACCGCTCGCCCGCCGGAGCGCGCCGCTTCCTGCTCAACATCATTCAATACCCTGGCTGCGGAAGCTTTTTTCAGCCGGCGTCCTTCGTGGCGCTAGACGCAGCCACCGGAAAGCTAGTGGGAATGTCGCTGAGCAGCTTGGTGCATGGGGAGATCGGCCACATCACGCAAGTGTGTGTCACGCACGCGGCGCGAGGCACGGGTGTAGGTTATGAACTGGTAAGGCGTTCACTCGAAGCGATGGCCAGACATGGCTGCCGTAAGGCTAGCCTTACCGTAACGGCGGCAAATACCGGCGCAATCTTACTTTACGAACGGATGGGCTTCCGCAAGACGCGGGTCTTTTCCGCATACGTCTGGGAGGGCTTTTAAAGAGGCGCGCCGGCTGAGACAGTGCGTCATTATGGCGACTCAAAGAGACGCGCGCCTACTGGTGCTCGACAACCAGCACAGTGAAGCTACCCGGCTTGGGTTTCGGACGGCCGCCGCCGCTACTCGATACCATCTCGGCCGCGGAGAGAAACAGCCGTTTGGTTTTCGGATCGAACGCCATGGTCTTTGCGCTCTTCTGGGTTTGGATATCGCCGACGGATTCGTACTCGCTCGGGCTTTTTTGATGGACCACGGAAACCGTCCCGTCTCCGTTTGAAGCGAAGATCAAATTGTTGTCCGCATCGAAGGAAACCGCATCCACGTGGTCGCCGATCGGAAGCGTAGTGATGACTTTGCCGTTGGTTGCATCCATCACGGCCAACACCTTGCTTCGGCAGCCGATAAACAGCCGGGAATGCGCTCCATCCACCGCGAGGCCTGTGGGAGTCTTGCATCCTGTAATCGGATATTTGTGCTTTACGGCGAGGCTCTCGGGATCGAAATTGACAACCTGGGCGGATTCCTCCAGATTCACGAACCCGTTGCCTTTTCCATCCACCACGCCGGCTTCGGCTCCGCCTCCCAGCTTCACTTCGCCGATGACCGCTTCTTTCGCCGGATCAATGGCTGTGATCACTTCCCCGTCGCCATGGCAGACCAGGACGCGCTTGGTCTTCGGATCGTAGAACACGAAATCCGGATCCTTGGCCACCGGAATTTTCTTGATGGTCTTCAAAGTTGTAGTGTCGAAGACGGAGACCGTACCATCCCCGCCGTTGGTGGTGAATCCACGGTGCAGTTCGGGAACAATGGCCGCGCCGTGTACACCAGGCGTGGGCTCCACTTTTCCAAGGACTTTACCGGAATCGGCGTCCAGGACGTCCATCTCGGTTCCGTGAGATACATAAAGGCGATTCGCGGCACTGTCGAACACAATGTAATCGAATCCACTATCGCCGGGTATCGGGTAACGCTTGGTTACCTTGAAACCTGGGGCCTCGGCGGCAGAGCACACGAGCGCCGTCAGGAAGAGCACGATCACGCTAAATTTGGAAATCATTCCGCTAGCATAACCGGCCAACCTGAAATTGCCCTTAAGTTTTCGCTATTAGCGTTCCAGCGACGCCCAGCGCAGCCCCGCGCCGATGGTCGGTTTGTAAAACTCGCGCTGATTCGGCCAGATGGGGCTACCGTTATAAAATCCGAATACCTCGTTGGTCAAGTTCAGCCCGTAGACGACGAGTTTGAATCCTTTGGGCAGGCGATAGCTGCCTTGCACATCGAACTGAAGGTGGCTGTACAAATAGTTATCGCCCAATGGACCCGTCTTGCCCAGCAGCGCGCCATCCTGATACTGATAGGCAAAAATATTCGCCTGATTGTACGATAAGCCGATTCGCATCGACAGCCGGCCACGGTCATAGGTTGGGCTCAGGTTCCAGGTATTCGGGGCTTGGCGCAGCAGCGGCGGATGGTCCGATCGTCCTGGCAGGCCGTCTGTGCTGGAAGACGTGAAGCTATAATTTCCTGAGAAACCCAAACCGCCCAAGAATCCCGGAAGAAACGACCAGCGCTGTTCGTAAGCTGCTTCCCAGCCCCACACATAGGCGCTGCCCGCGTTGATCGGCGCCGTTTGTAGGAAGCTTTCGGTGTAACCAGGGTATGTCACTCCGGCGGTCTGGATATAGACGATGGGATCCTGAATGTTCTTGTAAAAGAGGCCCGCTGTAACCAGGCCTAGCGGCTTCAGATACTGCTCGAAGAGGATGTCGTAGTTGTCGGCGTGCGTAGCTTTCAAATTTGGATTGCCCTCGCTCGAAGTGTTCCGCCCACCAGCCAAACTCGATATGCTCAGCGACAGGTTCGGCAAGAGGTCCTGGAAGTCCGGCCGCGCTAATCCCCTTCCGTAAGACAGCCGGAGTGCTGAGTCGGCCGCCAATCCAATACGCAGTTCCGCGCTGGGCAGTACATCCACGTGCGTGAAATCTTTCTTTATCGAAGAGAGACCGGTGAAGTTCCCCTGATCGTCCTGTTGCAGCACAGTGCCCGCGGTATCTTCCGTGGTTGTTTCGAAACGGACGCCGGTGTTCAACCTGAATCTTCCGAAGCTGATGACATTCATTATGTAGCCAGCCCCGACGCGCTCCACCACGTTGTACAATCCGCCCGCGTTGTTTTGGAGCGTTGCGATGGGATCCACCGAAAAGTCGCTGGTGTTGGCGTGATAGAACGACAGGAGCGAGCTATAGTTGATTTGCGGTCCTGGCCTGAAGTTGCCCATGTAATAGCTAGTTGCGTTGAATTTGTCGGGAAACATGCTTAGCGGCACTGCAGTAGGACCGGTCTGGTTGTACACCACATCGTCCGGTTCGTCGAACTTGTGCGCGTTGCGAATCTTGCCGCCGATTTGAAGCGCGCCAGAGTGGCCATTCCAATTGTATTGCTTGGTGAACGAGGCAGCCGCCCCCAGATTGACCTGCGGGCTGTAACTTTCATCAACGTCGAATTGCTGCAGGAACAACTGGGTTGGATCGTAGATATTGACGCCGTTCTGAACCTGGATCTTGGGTATGAATGGATTGCTGAGGTTTAATCCATACTGCACGTTATTGAGCGGCGAATTGGAACCCGGGCTGAAGTTGGCGCTCGAGTATCCGTGTTGATCCTCGGACGAGCGTGACGCCGAAATCTCCCAAGTGAACCAGGACGTTTGGAAATTATGATGCCCTCCAGCCACCATGCTTCCGATTACGTCAATGGGACGCCGAATAGAGGCGTTATATCCAACGCTACCGTCCGGGCCGCCCTGATTTGCCGCTGTGAAGCTATTGATAATCGGAGTCTCCACCCAGCGGTCGCCGAAGTTGTCGAAATGCGAATAGAGGCCGCGGATGTAGATACTGGAATTGTCGCCCAGCTTGTAATCCACGGTCCCGGCAAAACCATAGCGGGTTCGGTAGTAGGTGTAAAAACGGATATCCTCACTGACATCCACGCCGGCCAGGGGCAGGCCCGTCGTGGCGCCGCCGCAACCCCCGCTGCATGGGATGTTGACCACGGTTGCCGCCGGCTCAAGATCGTCGATGCCGCGGCCATTCCAGTCATACGTGCCTCCGAACAATATGCCTAACCGCTTGTCTGTCCCAAAGCGTTGGCTGACCGTCCCGCCGAACTGGTCAGCCGAGCGGCCGCTCTGGATGGGTGTATACCCTCCGAGCCCGTACAATGCAATACTGGGCTGGTCGCCCGCCGTCTTCGTTCTCAGATTCACCGAACCGCCGATGCCATCACCGTCCATATTGGCCAAGAGCGTTTTGTTGATCTCCACCGACTCCACCAGGTCGGACCCAATGGTGTCCAGTTTGATCTGGCGCACACCGCTTTCTGGCGACGGCACATTCACGCCGTCAATGGTCACGTTACTGTAGCGCGGCTGCGTGCCGCGGATTTGGACGTACTTGCCTTCGCCTTCATCCCGCTCCAGAGTTACGCTGGGCAATCGTCCGATGGCGTCCGCGACATTGGCATTCGGCAAACTGGTGATGATCTCGGCGGGGAGAACTTGAAGGATGTTTTCGGCTGTACGCTCGCGATTAATCGCTTCCGCTTCCCCGTGCACGCGATCTGCGGTGACGGTAACAGAGTCGCTGGCTGACGCTATTTCCATTTGTGCTTCCACGCGTGTCGCTTGGCCGCCAGTTACGGTGATCTCTTTCGAGTACGGCGCCATCCCGACAAAGGAGATGCTTAGGGTATAGGTTCCTGGCGCTACGTCGGTGATGCTGAATTGACCCGTGTTGTCCGACGCTGTCTTCTTTCCGATCGGCTGCAGCTCTACGCTAGCTCCCTGCAGAACCGCATGAGCGGAATCGGTAATCAATCCCGTGATGATGCCTTTGCGCTCCTGCGCCTGGGCGGTCACGAAGCAAAGCGTGCAAAGAGCGAGTACACGTAGCGAGTTCAGGTACCTACGCATTGGTTCCTCCTAGTTGTTGACGTTTCGCGTTAGCAGCAAAACGGGCGCGCGAGAAGGCCTAGTTTGGCAACGGGAGGTTAAACGAGATTGACAAAAACGTTACAAATGCATGAACGAATAATTTCATGCAATTTTCAGAATTCAGCGTTTGCGTTGAATTTGAGTGTTCTTCAAAGACACGATGCGGACTGCGTGGATCGGCAGCCAAGTACGAGCAGGAAGCCAAAGGAACTGGAGCATGTCTGGGCAGTGTGGAGCTTGCCAGAGTCAGAGTAAACCGTATAGTAGCGCTTTCCAACGGGGAATATCGATTTCCCAATGGACCAGAGCCGGATCTGTTGCGAGCAGCGGCTGCCATACCGCGCGATTGCGCTCATCACCGGCCACGTTCAGCCGATCGACCACGGTCATACCGCGAGTGAGTTCGCTCTCCGTTTCGACGTCAACGTAATGGCGGCTCGAGCGTTTCGATATGGATGAATCGAGCGCAATGGCCATAGCTGTGGGATCGGGCAGGCAGATTCCGATTTCGCCAGTCTGCACGCGGTTTGCTTCCATGGCGGTACGGTTGCAGTTGATGGCGAAGCGAGCGAGATCGGTATCGAGCGCCAAGACGTAATCGATATCCGAAGCGCTGAGATTGGCTTCGCCGCGGCAGAGATGCCAACCGGCCAACTCGATAGGGAGCCCGGAGCGCAGCACTGCTTGCGCGGCTTCCGGATCCACCCACATGTTGTATTCGGCAGCCGGGGTGACGTTGCCCTCAGTGCAGGGATTTCCGCCCATGACCACGCAGCGGCTGACGTTCTTGACGAGCCCCGGCGATCGCGCCAGAGCCAAGGCAATATTGGTAAGCGGACCCAAAGTGACAACGACAATGCCGGGGTTATTGGAAACTACGTCGACGATGGCGTCCACGGCATGTTTGGATTCGGGTTTTCGAGCCGGCGGCGGATAGCCTTGATCGCCGAGTCCGTCACGGCCGTGAAACCACTGGGCACTTTGATGCGGGCGCATGAGCGGGCGGGCTTCGCCGGCGTAGACTGGAACGGACGATCCACACAGCTCGGCAGTATAAAGCGCGTTGCGTGTAGCTTGCTCGAGCGGCACGTTGCCGGCTACAACAGTGATCGCGGCGACGTGGACATCCGGCGAGCGCAAGGCCATGATGAGAGCCACGGCGTCGTCAGAGGCAGTGTCGGTGTCGATGAGAAAGACTCGGGGCATTGGCCGGATTTATTGAGCGTCCGGCGCTTTGGCGTCTTTGTCCCCGTTCAGGAAACGATCGAACCAGTACAACTGCCAGTTGAGGCTCTCCACCAGATGCTTGGGCTCGCCGGTGCGCGTCAGATTGTGGTTCTCGCGCGGGAAAATGACGAACTCCGCGGTTACGCCATAGTGCTTCAAGGCCCGAAACCACTGCTCGCCTTGTTCCAGCGGTACGCGATAGTCGTTGTCGGAATGCAGTATCAACGTGGGAGTCTTGACGTTGCCGGCATATTTCAGCGGTGACGCGTTCCAATACTGCTGGAAGTCGTCGAACAAGAATCCCTTAAAGTCTTCTTCGTGCCCGTAAGCGCCGTCGCGCGTACCGTCGTCGCTGATGAAATTCGACACGCTGCGCAGCGTGACAGCCGCCTTAAAGCGATCCGTGTGGCCTACAATCCAGTTGGTCATGTAGCCGCCGTAGCTGCCGCCGGTTACACCCAGCCGGTCGCGATCGATCCAGGAGTTCTGCTTCAGCGCTGCGTCGACGCCGGCCATGATGTCCTGATAGTCCATGCCGCCCCAATTGTTGACGATGCCGCGCTCGAACTTCTGCCCATAGCCGGTTGAACCGCGCGGATTGCAAAAGAAAACCGCGTAGCCGTGGGCGGCGTAAACCTGAAATTCGTGATACCAATCCACGCCATACTGTCCGGCGGGACCCCCATGAATGCTGAGAATCATTGGATATTTTTGGCCTGCCTGCCAACCCAGCGGCTTGACCAAAAAGCCGTCAATAGCCCAACCATCGGTGCTCGAATAAGGAAGCCGTTGCACCTCTGCCGGCTCGAGCTCCAGCCATAATTTTGAATTGACGTGTGTCAATTGGCGCTCGCCGCCGCCGTCCAGACGCGACACGTAGAGATCGTCCAG
>DASYNU010000162.1:0-12936 GCA_036008345.1 Bryobacteraceae bacterium | reverse complement strand
GGCGGAAGACTTCGACACCGTTTTCTATCCCGGTGGGCACGGCCCGATGTGGGATCTTGCGGAGAGCCCTACGTCGATCGCACTTCTGGAGGCCTTCTACAATTCCGGCAAGCCAATCGCATTGGTGTGCCATTCGCCCGGGGTGCTTCGCCACGTTACCTACCAGGGCGCTCCGCTGGTGAAAGGAAAACACGTCGCCGGTTTCACGAACGGTGAAGAAGAAGAGATGCAGCTCACGAAGGTTGTGCCGTTCCTGGTCGAGGATGAACTGCTGCGGCTCGGCGCCATTTTCGAGAAGGTGGCGAACTGGCAGCCTTTTTCCATCACGGACGGTCGCCTCATTACTGGCCAGAATCCCGCGTCATCCACCTCGGCAGCTCAGGCGCTTCTGAAACTCATGGCTGGATCGGAATCGGACTCGTCAATACAAAGCGTACAAATCGGACAGAAGAGCTATGAGATGCCCCCGCGGGAGGGAATCAGCGTCGCACAGTTTCTCACCGTTACCGACATCGAGCGATCGGCTCGCTACTACGAAAAGGTCTTCGGCGCTCGCATTCTAACCTTGGGTGACGGCAACGCGCCCGCGTACCTTCTGCTTGCGAATATCTGGATGATCCTGAATGTCGGGGGCGGGCCCACCCCCGACAAGCCGACGGTAGCGCTTAGCGTTCCCAACCCGAATCACATCAACAGCTTTATGAATTTCCGCGTTGCGGATATTCAAGCTTGTTACAAACTATGGAAAAGCCGAGGAGCCGAGTTCATCACGGAGCCAATACCCAAGTACGGCGAGATTCGCTGCTACATCCGCGATCCTGACGGTTATATTATCGAAGTCGGGCAGAGCACCGCGCTCAAGTACGGTTAACGCCGGCCCTGCGAACTCAAGGAGACCACGCACATGACCACCCCCACCGCGTCGAACACGCTCAGTGTGAACGTTTTTACCGCACCGGGAAAGACTATGGTCGGCGAGCGGCCAAAGCCCTTCGGCGAAGCGCTCGGCTTTGACCCTATCACGTCGACTTTAATCTTCGGCGAGTACGACGCGGTGCTGGTGGACGCAATGGGGACAGTGGCTGAGGCCGAGGCTCTCGCGGCTTGGGTCGCTCTGCATAACCGTAATTTGGAAACCATCTATATAACGCACGCCCATTTCGACCACTTCTACGGTCTGAGCATTTTGCTCGACCGTTTCCCGGGCGCTCGGGCGATCGCAACGCCTAAGACGGTGAACGCCATGCAGATGTCTTTCTCTCCCACAGTGGAGCGGTTGGCGCGCCGGCTGTTTCCTGGGCAAGTGGCCACCAAGTTGGTTCCACCTGAGCCCTATGAGCATGACACGTTCACTCTCGAGGGCCACGAATTGCGCATCATCGAGCAGGGCCGCACCGATAGTCCCGATTCGACGTCTCTATACATTCCATCGATCGGCCTGGTCGTCGCTGGCGACGTTGTGTACAACCAATGCCGCATTTACGTCGGCGACACCACCCCCGAGAGCCGAAAGAATTGGATCGCGGCGCTAGACCGGTTAGCGGCGCTGAACCCGGCGATGGTTGTCGCCGGTCACAAGAAGCCTGGCGCGCCCGACTCTCCCTCGACGATCCAAGACACCAAGCGTTACCTCGAGGACTTCGATCGGCTGCAGAAAACCGCGGCATCCGACCAGGAGCTGTTCGATCAGATGACGGAGCTGTACCCGCATTGGGTAGCCAATCAGTCGTGGTTGATGTTCGGATTCCCGAGCGGCTGATGTGAACGCTCGCTCGCGTATGATCGGAATTGGAGCCGTCAATGAGCAGCGTACAAATCGAACAAAAGAGCTATGAGATGCCTCCGCGCGACGGGTTCACCGTCACACATTTCATCACCGTCGCCGACATCGGCCGATCGGCTGATTTTTATGAAAAGGTCTTCGGCGGCCGCATTCTGAGCAGAGGCGACAGCAAGGGTGCGTCTGGGCACATTCAGATCGCGAATACTTGGCTGATTGTCAACGTCGGTGGCGGGCCCACCCCGGACAAGCCGTCGGTAACGCTCAGCGTCCCCGCCGACCCGGATAAGGTCAGCAGCTTCTTGAATATCCGCGTTGCAGATATTCAAGCGTGCTATGAATTATGGAGAAGTCGAGGAGCCGCGTTCATCACGGAGCCGAAGGAAAAGTACGGCGAGATTCGCTGCTACATCCGCGATCCTGACGGTTACATTATCGAGGTCGGACAGAGCACCGGCCTCACCTAAGGTTGACGCTCGGCGGGGATGGGACGCGGATTCAAGCGCTGACGGGTGCGGATCGAAGCTCTAAGTTATTAGGATTGTCGCCAGCATGTGCATTTGCTGGGACGAAAGAACTACAGACAGCCCGGCAGCTACTGTCGGCTTTAATCAACCTGATAGGTGTGACATCGGGTATTGTTGCAGCACTTCCCTCCGCCGCGGTGGACAACTTTCACTCCTCTTCACACTGATTGGCGAGCCCCCGAAATCTTGGGTAAGCGCGCTGTTAACGGCAGCGGCTTCTGGAACGGAGAGCTAATGGATTTGGACCTGGTCTGGATGTGCCAATCGATTGCCTCGGCAAATACCTAATCGTCTGGTTTCTGTTTTCCCGGATCTATCAACCGGAGCGGTTCATTGGGATCGAAAGTAAATCCCGTCGGAGGCGGCTCGGGAGGCTTACGATTCCTGACTGCGGCTATTCGTTGGGCACTGTACTGCCGGCCAGCGCGGGCACGGTATTGGGGTGGCGCTGGATGTTTACACCAAGGCCGCATTGGAAAGCGCGCCGAGGCAGCGGAGAAGCTCGAAAACAGCGTCTTTGCGGCTTAATGGAGTGGAATGGAGTGGAAGAAGTTGCTGGGTCTTTCCAAGTAATTGAAAAGATGGAGCGGGAGACGGGGGTCGAACCCGCGACGTCCAGCTTGGGAAGCTGGCATTCTACCACTGAATTACTCCCGCTCGCTCCTACGACACGAACATATCAAAATACCACCAACCTGTCCACATCGAAGATCTTGCTGCGGGTTTGTAACCTACGTCTGGGACGGCTGCTGCCTCCACTCTTTGGCGGCATCCCGCGCCGCTACCGCCGCACCGTCGAAATCGCGCTGCGATAGAAGCATCCGGACCTCGTCGATCGCAAACATGGTTTGTTGAGTTCGTAACATCTCGACGCTGGCCGGATCAGCGCCAGATTGCATGACGCCTTTCAGATATCCGGCAACGTCCGTCACAATCGATTCCGCCTGGGTGGCGTTGTTCCGATGCAGGTGCAGGATCAAATCGCGGATGGACGCGAGCACGTCGGTTGAGTTCAGCAGCTTGGATTCACCTTTCCGCACTTCGTGGGTGTTGGTAGTCACGCACCTGGTACCGTTCTACCCGGAACGAAGAGAACCGCCCAGCGCTTGCGGATCCGACGAGGCTCTTGATCGAGGTGTCTCAAGTATGGCAGGAATCAGTCGAGCGCGCAATCTAACTTTTCGGCGTTTTGCCTTATCCCGCTAATTCTCGCGAGACATAGGGCCCACCCGGTGCCGGGCAATTTGCGCGTCAATTATGTTGGCCCTGCGCCGGCACTCAGTAGTCTCTTCATGCACCGCCTTCCGAGTGGCCAGATAATCGTCCTGACTGATACTTTTGGCCAATCGGCTGTTCACCAGCGAGTTGGTTTTCAGACGGAGCTCTTTGTTCCAAGCGCGATTCTCCGCCTGCCATCCCAGTACTTCCTTCAAACTGCAAGTCGAGAAATCTTCGGGCCAAGAGGACATTCCGTCCTTACATCGACAGATGCGCCCGGAAAGAATAGGTAGAATCTCACCCTTAAGCCTTGGCGATTTTCCCCCATTCATGGTATAGTACTAATGTTACTGATTTGGCATCTTCGCATTAGTCCGGCCCGTCCGCTCTTGTCCGATCCTGCCCCGATATACAAACCAACAAAAAGGAAAATGAAATGAAGAATATTTTCGTAGGGAACCTCAACTTTGGGGCTACCGAAGAGGCAGTTCGATCCATGTTTGAGGCATACGGAACGGTTGAGAAAGTCAATCTGATCACGGACCGCGACACCGGTCAGGCCCGGGGGTTCGGATTTGTTGAAATGAGCGTCAATGCGGATGCCGATCGCGCCATCGCCGAGCTGAATGGCAGAGAGTTGGACGGCCGAGCGCTGAACGTCAACGAAGCGCGTCCGAAAACGGACCGCGGCGGATCCGGCGGCGGTGGTGGTGGCGGACGCCGTAACAATCGCTGGTAATTGGATTCAAGCCCGGGGCCTGCACCGTTCAGTGCGGCCCCACTCCCTCCACCCTCATCACTCCGCGTAACTCCATCTCGCGACACTAACACTACACCTCTCTGCATCTCGGAAATTTTATGCTGTAATACAAGTGGAGAAGTGTTGTGGTTCCGTCCTTGAATCAAACATCTTCGGAATCTTATGTATGGGCGTATCCCGGTTGTCCCGTTCGCATTCTGCTTAGCCTGAATGTGATCGAGCAATTGCAGGCGGAGGTTTCACAATCCGCTCCATGGCGGGGCGAAATCGGCGGCTTGCTGATCCGTAGCAAGAAATCCAAACCCGGCACCATCAGGATAGTCGACTTTATCCCGCTGCCGGGCGTGCAAAAAGCCCCCGATCCCCGTTTCAAGCTACCCTCCGAGTCTCTGGCCGAAGCCATTGCCCGCTGTCCATCCGATTGCAAAATTGTCGGCTACTACCGCACCGACACGGATCAACGCGTTCACCTTCGGCCTGAGGATCTGGAGACCATCCAGCAATGGTTCAAGGATCCGGCCAGCGTTTTCCTGGTGATCGCAGCCGGCGATCATGCGCGCTTCACCGCCGGATTCTTCTTCTGGGAAAGCGGTGCCGTGGCAGCCAATCCCAGCCTCACGTTTCCCTTCGAGGCCGCGAAACTGGTCTCTGAGGGATGGCCGACCCACGCCGAGCCAGTGGATAAAGAAAGGTTCACCGCGCTCACCGGCTTTTTTCTGAGGATCGGGGAAATCATCCAGCAAATGAGCATCCCGGTGAAAATCGGGGCCGTCAGCGCGGTGTTCGCGTTGGTGATCGGACTTCGGGTGTTCACTTGGAACCGTGCCGAAGGTCGTTCCAAGGTCGCTGCTGCACCCAGCCTGGGGCTACAAGTGAAACGCGACGGGACAAAATTCCTGGTGGCCTGGAGTCCATCCGCTCCGGTCATCGCGAGTGCTAAGGACGCGAACCTGGTGATCTGGGATAGTAGCCGCGAAGCTTGGGATGGCAGCAGTGATCCTCTCTATATGCCCTTGACGGCGGCCCAGCTCCGCTCGGGCAGCGTAACCTACACATCCTTTGCTTTTACTGAGAAAGTGAAGTTCAGGCTGGATACCATCGGGCCATCGGGCGAGGCCGCCAGCGAGTCCATGGTGTCGGTCTCACCGCTCTCCATTTCGAGTCCAACTGCCGGGCCATCGGTCTCACTGGCGAACCCAACACTTCCCGCGGCGGAAAATCTTCCCCCTTACGAACCAAGGCATCGAACGTCGCCAACTGCGTTGCCCCCACGAATAGCCAGATCGCCGCGAGCGGCCAACCGGAAATTCATTCCGCCAAAATCCGCCCGCACTGCCGGTGCCACGCATGACGCCGTGATGCCCGATCCGCCCAACATTATTGTGGAGGTTGTCTCAGGCCTTGCGTTCGACCCCGCCTTGTTGCATTCCAGCGCCGTCGCTCCTCCGGCGCCACCGGCTTCTCCCTTGACAGCCAGATTGAATTCGAGCGCCGCCGTGGAGACACCCAACGGCCGGCCGAACGAAGGCGTGGTGACCATCACTTCAGAACCCAGTGGAGCCAGAGTTGAGATCAACGCGATCCCAGCCGGCGTCACACCCATCACGCTGCAAATTTCCCCCGTGGGCTTGGGCTTTACAGTAACAGTGACTAAAAGCGGCTATATGAAGTGGACGGTCCAAAGCTTCTCCACCACTCAGCCATATTCCCTGCACGCGCAATTGCGGCAAATCCCGAAGTAAATTGGCGTTACCGAACCGCGACCGTAAGGGAGTCGGTGTCTTAGCCCATTTCTTTTACGGGCCCCCACGGAACGTGCGCCGTACTTCGCGCTTAACTCTCCCGGTATTCGCCGAATACTCCGCGTAGGCAGTCCGAAATTTCACCGACCGAAGCATGCGCCTCCGCGCAACTCAGGATGTGCGGCATCAGATTGTCGCTCGACCTTGCGGCTTGATCCAGCCCCCGTAGCCCTTCCTCGAACACAGCGCGGTCACGCGAGGTCCGCACTTCGCGTACGCGAGCGATCTGCTGGTTTTCCAGCTCAGGGTCTAACCGGAACGGCGCCAGCGTCTCGCCTTCGGCCTGCTTGAAACGGTTCACACCCACCACCACTGCCTCGCCCGCTTCCACCTTCTGCTGGAATTCGTAGGCGGCGTTTTGGATCTCGTTTTGAATGTAATTCTTCTCTATCGCCGCCAGCGTTCCGCCCATCCCGTCGATGCGCTCGATGTACTGCCGGGCGCCTCGCTCAATCTCATCGGTGAGCTGTTCGATGGCGAAACTGCCACCCACCGGATCGGCCGTATGGGTGACGCCACTTTCATGCGCGATAATCTGCTGCGTCCGCAGCGCCAGGCGCGCCGATTCCTCGGTAGGCAGCGAGAGCGCTTCGTCCTTGGCGTTGGTGTGCAGCGATTGCGCGCCGCCCAGCACTGCTGCCAGCGCCTGCATCGAAACACGCACCACGTTGACGTCCGGCTGCTGCGCGGTCAGGCTAGATCCCGCGGTCTGGACGTGAAAGCGCATCATCAGGGAACGCGGATTGCGCGCTTTGAAACGATCCTGCATCAGGAATGCGTAGAGCCGCCGCGCCGCGCGATACTTCGCGATTTCCTCCAGAAAATTATTGTGCGCGTTGAAGAAGAAGGAAAGTCGTGGCGCGAACGCATCCACTTCCAGTCCGGCGCGCAGCGCAGCTTCTATGTAGGCTACGGCGTTGGCCAGCGTGAAAGCCACTTCCTGCACCGCCGTGGAGCCGGCCTCGCGAATGTGATAACCGCTGATGGAGATGGTATTCCATTCCGGCAGCTCGGCTGACGCCCAGCGGAAAAGATCGGTGATGATCCGCATCGCCGGCCGCACCGGGTAGATATAAGTTCCGCGCGCGATGTATTCCTTCAGAATGTCATTCTGGACGGTACCCGAAAGCTTGCGCAGATTGGCGCCCTGGCTGCGGGCCACCAATACGTAGAAGCTCAACAGGATCGCCGCGGTGGAATTGATGGTCATCGACGTAGTGATATCCGCCAGGCGAATCCCCTCGAACAGGCGATACATGTCGTCCAAAGTGCAGATCGCCACGCCTGCCCGGCCCACTTCGCCGGCCGCCAGCTTGTGATCGGAATCCATCCCCATCTGCGTGGGTAAATCGAATGCGACCGAAAGTCCCGTGATGCCCTGCGAAAGTAGATAGCGGTAGCGCCGGTTGCTCTCCTCCGCCGTGCCAAATCCGGCGTACTGGCGCATAGTCCAGAGGCGGCCGCGATACATGTCCGGGTATATGCCTCTGGTATAGGGGTATTGGCCTGGTAGCTCGGCCTGGTTACACACGCGGCCGCTCATATTTGGAGATCTTGCGGGCACGCCAGAACGACGAAATTCCGAACCATCCCATGATTAGTACGAACGGGATCGTCAGGGCTAGATGGGCGCCGCTACCGTCTTTGCCAAAACTCCGAATGGCGGATGGTACCGGCAGCACAGCCAGAACCAGGAAGAAGAAGCCGATCACCTGATTCCAAAGGATATGGATAGGCCGTGTAATCCCAGGCAGGACATGGAACGCTAACTTCTTAGCTTTCGCAAACATGAGCTTCCAGTACCAGTGTAACCAAGGATGCCGCTAACGGGAATCCAGACTGTAGCCGATAATATTAAAGGGAGCGAAACGCCCGGTCTGGGGCACTCCTAAATTGGATGAAACTGTCCTCGCCTTGACGACATCCAGAAGGTAGAGTGTTATGCTGAGAGTGGCCCGCGCAGAAAGGGGCGAAGCTTGGAAGAAAAACTGAAAGAGTTGATGCAGGAGCTAGGCAACGCGATCAACGAGTCGTTGTCCGATTCCGATCGAATCGCGGCCGCCATCGGTGAGATCAAGCGGGCTGGATACGATGTTTTTCTGGTCCTGGAAGCCACGATCGGATTCAACAAACGCGACGAATCCGGTGAGTACGAATCCGATGAAACCGAAGTTGAGCCCGACACCGCGCCACCTCCGAAGCGCAGATTCGAATCCACGGGCAGGATCAAACTGACTTCGCAGGATCACAAGTTCCTGAAGGCTCTCAAAATCGCAATCGACGAGGACAAGAGTTAGCTACCGTACCTAGCCGAGCAGTTCCTGGTAGACGTTCCAGGTTTCCCCCACTGCTTTTTCCCAACTGAATTCCCGGCTTCGTTTTAGGCCCCTCTCGATGAGCTCTCCTCGAAGTGTGCCGTCGCTCGTCAGCCTCAAAAGACCTTGCGCGATTGATGCTGCATCCGTTGGATCCACCAACCAGGCAGCATCGCCAGCCACCTCCGGCATCGCCGACACATTGGACGTTAGAACAGGTACTCCGCGCGCCATGGCGTCCAGCAGCGGCATTCCAAAACCCTCGTCGAGCGAGGGAAATGCAAAAACTGACGCTCGCCGGTAAAGATCCTCCAGCGCCGGATCCGGAACGTAGCCGAGAACCTGGATGTCATTCCTGCGCGGGCTTCGCTCTATTCGCTCCATGGCTTCCTCGGCGCCGAATCCAAAGGAGCCGGCTAATACCAGCTTCCAACCGGAGGCAACCCCTTCGAAGGCTTCCACCAGCCGCACGACATTCTTGCGGCGCTGGATGGCCCCGACGAAAAGAATCATCTGCTCGCGGTTCGCTGATTTGTTGTCGAGCGGCGAAAGGCGTGTGCCGTGCGGGATCACTCGGATTCGCGCCGGCTCCACGTTCAGAAGGTGTTCCACCTGACGTGCCGTGAAGCGCGAGACCGCGATGATCAGATCGGAGCGCTCGGCCGCTGCGCGCGCCTGGCTGGCGAATCGGGCGCGGAAATCGGGCGTCGAATAGTCGCCGCTCAGGACGAACAAGTCGTGAAATGTTGCGACCGTGCGCCGGGAACCAGCGTCGATGCGCTGGTTCAGGCCGTGAACCAGATCCGCGCGTCGCGGCCAGTTCTTCCACAGCAAGCTTCTCATAGCGTTGCGCGGAAGGGAGTCCCGGAAGGATGCAAGCAGCCGGTGCGGGCGGTAGCAATACAAGAATGCTGCTTCCGGATGCGCCGGCGCGAGGCCATTGAGAATTTGGCGCGAGTATACTCCCACTCCCGACAGGTTCCGGCCTAAGCTATAAGTCGCATCCAGGGCAATTTTCAATCTGCAAGCATAGCGGTTTTGGCGCGCGTATGGGTGTTCTCCGCGAAATCGCTCCCATCCTGGCCTAGCATCTGGTCCAGGCTCGCGTCTGGCAGGTTCGCATCTTGGTGGACCGGTGCAACCGAAAAGCGCACCGTGCCGGATGGCCGTTCCCACTCCCGCGCCACATACTCTATATCCAACGCCGCCCGGTTCAGCAGGGCCTCGAGTGTGGTCTCGGTCAGCCCGGCAGTCAACAGCCCGAAGCGGCTCTGGCCCACTCTCCCAACCAAAGCGGGCGGCTCGAAAGTGGAGCCCAGCACTTCCGCGGCTCCGAGAAGCAAAAGGTCCCGTGCCTCGTGGCCCTCTGCCGTTTCACTAGCCATCTCCGAGATTTCTATCGAAGCCAGCAGCAAGGGTATGTGGGCCATGCGTGAGAGCCCGATATAACGAGCGCCAAGGTGGAGGAAGCATCGGCGGGTGTGTACGCCGGTGAGAATATCTTCGAAGGGTGACAGCCCCAGCAGCGTGATCCTATGCTGCCGCTGAATGGCGTATCGTAAGCCGCGCGCCAGCATCGCTCCGTCCATGTCGGATTTCAGCAAGACATCCTGGGCCCCCTCGCGGAGCAGAAGATTGGCAAGATTCGCGTCCTCCTCATCCGCCAGAACGATAACGGCAGCCGCGCGCGCAAAATCGTTTACCCGGCGGAAGGTATTGAGCAGCACCGGGCTGTCGGGCAGGCTCAAGTTCAGCAGAACAACATCGAAGCAATCGTTTCGCAAACAATCGAGAGCGTCCGCGAGTTGTTCGACGTGAACTACGCTGGTAGTGCGCCAATTGCACCATTGGCGGTTCTCGTCAATCTCAATGAGCGCTTCGGACAAAAGCTGCTCACCTGCGAGGTCGTCCTCCACCAGCAACAGTTTGATTGGCTTTGAGCTGGACATTCTCAAATGTAGTGCCTATCACGAGCGTTTTGTATCAGCCGCAGTTAGGAAAATCAACCCACCGGTCGCTTACGCTAGCGGCTCAGAAACGATCGTTTGTAGCCGAACCGCGACCGTGAGGGAGTCGGTTCAAAAAATCAACCCACCGGTCGCTTACGCTCGCGGCTCGGAAAGAATGTTTCCTGCTCAGAGAGAGTTACCGAACCGCGACCGTCAGGGAGCCGGTGCCTTCGCGGCTTTTTCACCCGCGCTACACTGCCAGCTGATATTCCTTGAGCTTCCGATACAGAGTAGTGCGCCCGATGCCCAGCAGATTCGCGGCAATGGCACGGTCTCCCTTGGTGTATTCGAGCGCATCCAGGATCGCATTCCGCTCCATTTGGTTGAGCTTCAGGATGGGCGGACGGCCAGGCTCCGCAACCTCGCGATGCTGGTGCGAGTCAGCTTCGCCAGGCGGCTTCGCAAGCGGATGAGCGCCCACCGCTACCGATAGATACTGCGTCTTCTTGGTCAGCAGGTGGTTCTGCAGCATGGATGGCAGTTCCGCCACGTGCAGCAGGGGCCCGGAGTTGATCGCCACCATATGCTGAATACAGTTTTCCAGCTCCCTTACGTTGCCGGGCCAGTCATAAGAGATCATGGCCTCCAGCGTCTCCTGGGTCAGCGTATGACTTCTGCCATGCCGCGCAAGAAAGTGCGCAATCAACGCGGGGATGTCTTCCTTCCGGTCGCGCAGCGGAGCGATTCGCACGTTCACCACATTCAAACGGTAGAACAGGTCGCGCCGGAAGGCTCCCTTTTCCACTTCCTTCGCCAGGTCGCGATTCGTCGCCGCAATCACCCGGAAGTCCGAACGCCGGTGCATCAACGATCCAACCGGACGGAACTCCTTCTCTTGAAGCACCCGTAGTAATTTGGCTTGCAGATCCAGCGGCAGCTCGCCAATTTCATCGAAGAACGCCGTGCCCCCATCGGCCAATTCGATCAAACCTGTCTTCTGACCCACTGCGCCTGTGAACGCCCCCTTCACATGTCCAAAGAGTTCGCTCTCCATCAGAGGGCCCACCATGGCCGAGCAATCGATGGTGACAAAGGGCCCTACTGGATTTACGTTATGGATGGATCGTGCTACTACTTCCTTGCCGGTACCAGTTTCGCCCAGCAACAAAACTGGCCAACGGCAACGGCCCAGTTTCTCCACCATCCGCAGAACGCTGCGGATCCGCGGGGACTGCCCTACTAGAACATGTGTTGATTGTTCAACTTGCGCAAGCATTCGATATCCTCGGAGATGAATCTGCCCTCATGTATGTGTAGTGTCTGGTACCAACATAAACTCTACGAGTACTTTAGGATTTCAGCAACACCCCAACGTACTGGAATGCGGGGTTATTTGGGGTAGGGAGGCCACTCATTTGGGGGGAGTGCATTAGTACGGATTGGCAGTTGCCAACCCCGCGCCTGCGGCGAACACCTTATCCTTATTGCTGTGAACCTGAGATGGGCGACCCGGCTAGCGGGGACGCCGAGGGGTCATCCAGCCGGACAACGAAGCCGGTTCCAACCTCTCGCCGCACTCGTTCCGCCAAGGCATTGGCAGCGTCCTCAGTATGCTCTTTTCCGACTAGCACTCGCCATAACACCGGATACCCCCTGCGCAGTACAAGGCGCGCCGATCCGTACTCGCGTTCCAGCGTGTAGCGCAAGCGTTCTGCCCGGTCCTTTTCTTGAAACGCTCCGGCCTGGACCCCGTACCAGTTTTCACTGGGCGCCACGGCTGCCAGCGATAGGATCTCGACGCGAACCTGCGCGACCCCCGGACCAATCATCTCGATCGCTTCGGCGCCGGCGTGAGAAAGATCGATGATGCGGCCGGCGACGAAAGGTCCCCGGTCGATAATGCGGACGTCCACCGTTTTTCCGTTCGTCAGGTTGGTGACGCGCACGAAGGTTCCGAAGGGCAGTGTCCGATGAGCCGCGGTCAATTTTTCCATGTCGTAGATCTCGCCGTTTGCAGCGGCGCGTCCGTGATAGGGATGCCCGTACCAACTCGCCAATCCGGTTTCCGAAGACCCGATCGCGGGTGGAATAGGCGGCGCGGGCGGCGCCGCGCTGATGTGGTGCTTCTTCGCACAACCGGACAGCGCGACACACGCTACCGGGAACGCGAAAGCAGCCAACCGGGCGCGCAACACCATTTCGTCCGATCGTAGCGCGGACTCCCTCCCGCGGGCAAGAACAAAATCGGCCTAATTTGGCGTTTCGGCGCTCGGAACAAATCGTCGGAGAAATGGTTTTGGGGGTAACAGTGCCCTTCCGAGCCCTTCCCGACCCCGCTCTCGAGGGCCGATGTGCATTTTTTTCTTGACTTTCGGCTCAAAGAACCTTATATATGAATCACACTGCGATCTTGAGATCGCAAATCTGATGTTAGGGAGAATCAATCGATGAAGAACGCAACAAAGAAAGCTGCTAAGCCGGCGAAGAAAAAAGCACCCAAGAAGAAGAAGTAAGTTTGGGCGCCCCGAGAGGGCTAGCAGTTTAATTAGGGTTCATGCAATCGGCCCCGAGTGATCGGGGCCATT
>DASYNU010000161.1:0-62838 GCA_036008345.1 Bryobacteraceae bacterium | reverse complement strand
GGTCTCTTCGGCCACGCGGAGATCGCCGGGATTGACGAACTGGATATACTCCTTACTTTCCTTCAACCAATTGCCGTTGGCGCGGACTGGATTTGCGGAGCTCTTCCACAGGCCCGGATTACGTGGCTTCGGGTGGGCCTGCTTTTTCGCCTGATCGTATTGTGCGTCGCCCGATTTGGCTCCAGAGGGTGGTTGAATAGCAGCGTCGCCGCCGTGGCAATCGGTGCACCCTAAGCGGACTGTTCCGGTAGTATGCATGGACGGAGAATCGGTTTGGCCGTGACAGGCCACGCAGCCGGTGCTCTTGCGGTCGGCCTGTTCCTGTGGCTGCAACAATCGGGAGCGATCCGATTGCTGTGCCATCAAAAACGTGCACAGAAAAGCAACCGAGACGCCGCAAGCGCCGGTGATAGCGAACGTCTTAGAAGCGGAAACGTACATTGGCGAAAAGGGCGAGCAAAGTTCGATTGGTGGAAATTTCGCGGAAACCTTGGAACGGGTCAAACACGTTGACGCCTCCGGTGAACACGATATTCTCCGACAACGGTGGACGGTAGGTAAGGCCAAGGCCTGAATCCGCGCCCACCCCGGCGTGAATTGGTTTCTGGAACAGCAGCAGCTCTAGCGATTCGGTGCGTGCGAATCGAATCAAGTTCAAATTCGCAAACGCCTTCAGCTTCGGCGTCAGGTCGGCATCCACCCCCGCATTGTATAAGAACAGTCCGGGATTGACGAAATTGGCCTGGCCTTCCAATTTGCTGGATTTGAGATCGGGCACCAGGCTGCCGCCATTTTCGAGCGCCACGCCTGTGCCTGTCAGGCGCAAGCCTTCGCGATTCCAGAAACTGAAAAAGCCGCCGGCGAAATTGGGATTGTCGAAGATGGTGTCGAACCCTCGCGCGGAGCCATCGCGAGGATCTTTGTCCCCCGACGCGTAGAAGAACGAAGTACGGTAGCGCAGCCAGTTTTTGTCCAGCGACAGTTCCACGGCGGCCATCTGCGCGTTGATGGAGACCGGGCGTCCGGCCAGCGAATTGAAGGTGTCGTGGCCGAGCACCTGATAGAAAGAGTGCGTGATGTTGATGGGACCCAAGTGGCCATCGCCATTGAAGCCGTAATAGTAAGCGCGAATTGCGTGCGGCTTCACCAGTCCAATAGCGGCCGGCCGCGCCAGAAAATTATTGTTGTCGAACTTAAAGGATGGGTCGTCCTTGTCGTAATGAAAATTTACTTCGACGGTGTAGCCTTTCTTGAAGAAGTCCTGCCGATAGACGTTCGCGATCATGACCTGCTGCTTGCGATAATCCATGCTGTTCAGGCCACTGTTAGTGTCCTTTTCGAGCATCGCGAAGTAAGCCAGGTTGTATTGATAGCGATTGTTATCGAGGTTGCCGAAGATGCGCAAGCCGGGCTCCTGATCGGAAAAAATAAAGCCGCGAAAATCGCTGTTGAACGACTGGATTCCCGCGCGGGCTGAGATGAAGTCATAGTCGCTGCTAAGGTCTGCCAGCTTCACCTCGACGAAAGCTTCCTGTAGTCCGACATGGGTGTCTAGCCGGGTATCCCCCTTGCGCACGTCGACATTGACGATGCCGTTTTCCTGCACGTTGAGGTAATTGATGTTTACTTCCGGTGTGATTTTGATTTGCCAATCCACCGGCTTGAACGAAGTGTCGCCGTGAAACAGGTCTAAAGAAAATGTCAGGTTCTCGCTCAAAAAGAACTGGCGGAATTTTCCGAAGAACTGCTCGCTGCCGGCATTTGCGGAGCCGAGTCCGCTGGGAACCGGAATCCGGCGGCCGTCCAAAAACGTATCGCTGATGAAAGAAAGATCCAGGAAGGTTTCATTGCCGATGATGGGGTAATCGCCCTTGAGCTTGTTCTTATTGAACGGATCGTACCAGTGACCTTTTACATAGGGATATTCGCCCTTCTGGTCGTAGCGGCGATAGTCGGGGAATTCGTAGGCCCAGCGGTTTGGCATCACGTTGAAGACTTTGTCGGCGCTGGGCAATGGCTCCAGGGGCCGCGGTTCGCCGGTAGTGGCGGGTGGAGGCTGCTGCGGTAATGTTCGATAAGGAGAGCTGGGCGCAACTTCCGCAGGAGGTACGGCGGGGGCGGGTCCCAGGGCAGGTTGACGGGGCACTTCGCGCACGCCCTCGGCGCCAGTAAGGATGGCTTTCAGTTTGAATTCGATTGCGAAAACATCGCCGGGCTTGAGCTCAATGTCGCCCTGCGCGAACGGTTGGAACCCTTGCCGCGCGGCCTTCACCTGATAGCGGCCAGGCTTGAGATTCAGGAAGCGAAACACGCCGTCGCCCGTAGTTGTGGTTGGAAAACTTTTGCCGCTGGAAAGCTCCTGCAGGATGACGCTGACACCGCCCAAACCCAGCCCGGCCTCGGTACGCGCGATGCCTTGGATGGCGGCGGTTGTGTTCTTAGTCTGCCGAGGGATCCGTTCCTGCTGAGCTGGGCCGCGAGCCTCCAGCGCGACTTGGGAGGTCGCGAGCGTTAGCAGCAGAAGAGGGCCGGCCAGGAATCGGGACACTGGAACCTTCTTATAACAACACAGGCGGGAAGGGCAGTGCCACAGGATGCCACCGACTCGCTCAGAAGTGGCGAAAGAATAGCCAAAGATACCGACTCCCTCGCGGTCGCGGTTCGGTAACACTTTCTAAGCATGAGACATTCTTTCCGAACCGCGAGCGTAAGCGACCGGTGCTTTTGAATTTTGCACGGATTCTCAGCTCACGAAAGCAACGGCTCGCGTTATCCGATTCCCAACTCATCCACCTGCTCAAGCGGCGTTCCACAACGGCGGCAGATAATGGCGGAACAGTCGCCGCAGGCGAGCGGATCTGTTACCGCCAAGTGGCATCGCGGACAATACAGCTCGATTTGCGCTTTGCGTTCCTCGTCGGCCATTACTGTTACACTAGCAGCAGAAACTGCTGCTCGTGACATTCCCCCGCTTTGCGATTTTTTTGCTGTTGAGCTTTCTGGTTTCTTGCTCCAATCCTCCCAGCGAATCGCATTCCATCGGCGAAGCCTACGTGGGACCTGCCACGCTATTGCTGCGGCAGGAACTGACGCCCAAAGCAGCCGTTTCGGCCACTGTCAAGCACGGCGAAAAACTGGAGATTCTTGAATACAGGCGCCGGTTCGTCAAGGTCCGCACCGCTCAGGGCGCCGAGGGGTGGACGGACAACCGGCAACTGCTAACGCCCGAGATGATGGCCGGGCTGCGGCGCATGGCGGAAAACGCGTCGCAAATCCCGTCGCAAGGCGCGGCCACAGTCTATGAGCCGTTGAACATGCACACGGAGCCGAACCGAGCTTCGCCCAGCTTCTGGCAGATTCCGGACACCGCCCGAGTGGATGTCATCGGCCACAAACTTGCGCCACGGACGCAAGCTGCGCAAGCCACCGCGCCGGTAGTGAAACAACCGCCTCGAACGCTGCGACATAAGTCGAAAGAAAAGGCTACATCGAAGACGGCTCCGCCGCCTTTGCCGCCCGCCCCCAAACCTCCTGACAATTGGTTGGAGCTCTCCGTTCCCCGAGAAGACGGCTCCGAAGAAATCAAACCCGGGACACCCAAAAAGGAACCGAAACCCGTGGAGCCCGTTCCGATGGATGATTGGAACCTGGTGCGAACCAAAGACGGCAAGGTGGGTTGGGTTCTGACGCGGGCGCTGAACCTGGCCATCCCCGATGAAGTGGCGCAGTACGCGGAGGGGCACCGTATCACTTCCTACTTCGCGCTGGGACACCTTGAGGGCGGCGACTCCAGCAAGAACGATTGGCTTTGGACAACCATAACGAAAGGCCTGGAACCATACGAATTCGATAGCTTTCGCGTGTTTGTCTGGAGCCGCAAACATAATCGTTACGAGACGGCGTATATCGAGAGGAAAGTGGTGGGGCACTATCCGGTTGAGGTGGACAACTCCGGAGCAGTGCCAAGATTCTCGCTGATTCTGGACGCCGACGGTGGGCAACTAGTCCGCAAGACTTTCACATTCGAAGGGTATCGGGTTCGGATGGTTAGCAAGGAGCCTTACCATGTCGCGAAGCCAGTTGAGCCTGCGAGCCGGGCTGTTACTGCGCCCGTGCAACCAGCGCCGAAGGAGCGCTCCTGGTATGCGCGGATGAAAGACAGCGTGCGGCGATTGTTCAATTAGTACTTGTACGAAACCAAACCGAAGCGATCTGTCAAAAATCGGCGAAGGCACCGGCTCCCTCGGTCGCGGCTCAGCTCCGTTACCGTGATCTGATTCTTCGTTAGGGAGCGTGCACAGACTTGCGCGCCGCAGTCTTCGGAACCACCCGGATCTCGAATAACTTCGGCCACAGCTTTCCGGTGACGAAGAGGCGATTACCCAGGGCGTCGTAAGCGATGCCGTTCAATACATCCACTTGCTCGGCTCGGTCCGCGGCACTCAAGAGCCCCGCGAGATCGATCCATCCCAGCACCTTCCCGTCCACCGGTGAAAATCGCACGATGCGATTGCTCTGCCACACATTGGCATAAATTTCGCCGCGCACGTACTCAAGTTCATTCAGCAGCGAGACCGGGCGCCCGGCGTCACGCACCGTGAACCTGCGCTTTTCGAGAAGACTTCCAGCATCCCAGCAGCGAATCTGGGCGCTGCCATCGCTCATGTAGATCTGGCTTCCATCATTTGTCAGGCCCCAACCTTCGCCCGGATAGTTGAAAGAACGCAAGCGTCGCAAAGAGGATTGATCGTACACGAAACCGATTTGGGAGCGCCAAGTCAGTTGGATGATCTGCTGGTTCACCACCGTGATCCCTTCGCCGAAAAATTCCGGCGCGAGGTTTATTTGCTGCAGCACTTCACCGGTTTCGAGCTTCACTTTCCGCAATGTCGATCGGCCTTCCAACCCGGTGCCTTCGTAAAGGAATCCCGCTCGGAATTCCAAGCCTTGCGTGAACGCAGCGGGATCGTGAGGATAAACGTGGACAATCTGATAGCCAGATTGCGGTGTCTGGGGCGTGGCTGGTGCGGTGAAAAGGCAACACGCGAGGACAGAGGTTCGTCGAAGGGTGGCCATTTATCCTTTATCCCTGTAAGAGCACCTTGAGGACGCCCGGCGTGGCCGCACGACGGAAAGCGAGCGCAGCGTTCTTCAACGGCAGTATCTCTGAGATCAAGCTCGCCACATTCACCTGTTTTGTCCGCAGTAAGCGGAGCGCCGGTTCGAAGCGGCCACAGCGCGACCCAACCAAAGTAACTTCATTTACGATCACCGGCGCCGAATCTATGGCGACCGATCCGTGCACGGTGGATTTCATCACCACAATCCCGCGCGCTTGGGCCATCTGCACAGCCTGCCGCAAGCCATCGCTCGATCCGGTTGCGTCCACTACCCAGGCATACTTCGCTTTCGGTAGTTTCCTCGCCACTCGCGCGTCGATACCGGCCTGGATTGCAATTCGGAGTTTTTCCTTGTGCCGGCCGTATTGGTGGACCTCGGCGCCGTGCGCTTTCAAAACCTGGCCAACCAACAAACCGAGTTTTCCGTCCCCCAGCACGGCCACGCGCGCGCCGGCTGGGATTCGTACTTGATCCAGGATCTCGCAGGCGGCGGCCAGCGGTTCCACGAACACGGCATGCTCGGTTGGAATCCCACGCGGCACGCGATGCAGGTTACCCTCCGGCAGTGTAAGCAATTCCCGAAATGCGCCAGGATGCTTCACGATTCCGAGCACGGTCCGCCGTGGGCAATGGCGGCCCAGTCCTTGCGCACACCACTCGCAAACGCCGCACGCCAGGTTTATTTCGCCCACCACTCGCTCGCCCATCAAATCCGGAGAATCAGCCTCAACCACTTCACCCACGAACTCATGCCCCGGCGTGCCGCGAAAATTGTAGTAGCCTCGCTGCAGCTCCAGGTCGGTGTTGCAGATGCCGCCGTTGAGCAGTCGAATGAGAGCGAATCCTCCCGGCCGGCGTGGACGCGATTGCTCCCGCACTTGTACCAATCCTTTTTCAAGACGAACGGCGAGCATATCGTGGATACTTTAATCATGCTAGCCGAGTTGGCGTGCTTCGAGCAGAAGTGCCACGCGACCTTTCCACTCACCGACGCGATTTATAATTGCACGCATTGCGGAGGGCTGCTGGAGGTGCGCTTCACGGTAGAGCGGATTGATCCGGAGGCGCTCCGAAAGCTTTGGCGCGAGCGCCGCACCTCAAATCAGATGCTCGACCTAAGCGGAGTCTGGAGGTATCGGGAACTGCTGCCCTTCGACGGAGCCGAGCTTCAAGTAGTTTCGCTGCGGGAAGGGAACACGCCATTGCTCGATGCACCGCGCGCGGCCGAATACGGAGGGTTGGATCGTCTCACCTTCAAGCATCAGGGATTCAATCCAACCGGATCTTTCAAAGACAACGGCATGACCTGTGGTGTGACGCAGGCGGTTCGCCTTGGCCGGAAGCGGGTGGCGTGCGTTTCGACAGGCAACACTTCGGCGTCGATGGCGGCGTATGCGAGCGCGGCTGGCTTGGATCCGATTGTTTTTATTCCACGCGGAAATATTTCGTATGGAAAGCTAGCGCAGGCTTTGGAATACGGCGCACGCACACTACAGATTGATGCCAACTTCGATCAGATCCTCGCGTTGGTGCGCGTGCTTGCCGAGCGTGCCGGTATTTACCTGCTAAACTCTATCAATCCTTTTCGTATCGAAGGGCAGAAGACCATCATTTTTGAAATGCTGGATCAGCGCGATTGGAATCCGCCGGATTGGATCGTGCTCCCGGGCGGCAATCTTGGCAACACCTCGGCCTTTGGAAAAGCTCTGCGTGAGTTGCGCGAGTTCGGATTCATCCACAAAATGCCGCGGCTGGCTGTGATTCAAGCGGAGGGGGCAGCGCCGTTTTACGAATTCATGCAAACTGGCGGGGAGTTTCGCAGCGTACCGGAGCCGCGCACGCTGGCCACTGCTATTCGCATCGGCGATCCTGTATCTTGGCCCAAGGCTCTGCATGAGGTTAGGGAATCGCACGGAGTGGTGGAAAGAGTGAGTGAGCAGGAAATTGCTGATGCGAAGGCCATCATCGGGAGGTGTGGGATCGGCTGTGAACCAGCGTCCGCAGCCACGTTAGCCGGCATCCGCAGGCTAACTGGGTCTTCCATGATCCGCCGGGCCGAGGATGTAGTTGCAGTATTGACCGGAAATGTTTTAAAAGACCCGGATTACATTTACCAATATCACACGGGCCAATTGAAAGATCCCGAAGGCCTACCGATAGAACCTCGATTCGGGAACCAACCGGCGGTGGCGCCGAACGATGCGGAGGCGATCGCGAAAATTCTGGAAGGCTGAACGGGAGCTAGCGGCCTCGCCGCCCACCGCCGCCTTCACGCCGTCCGCCACCGCCACCTTCGCGCCGTCCTCCGCCTCCACCGCCACCGTGTCCCTCGCGAGGCACCATCGGGCGGGCTTCGTTCACAACCATCGCCCGGCCCATGAGATCGCGGCCGTTGCAAGCTTCAATGGCGTGGTTCGCGGCAGTGTCATCGTTGATTTCGACGAATCCAAAGCCGCGGGCTTCTCCAGTAAAACGATCGCGCATCACGTTTACGCTGTCCACGGCGACTCCGGCCTGCGTAAAGAAATCGGTTATATCGCCCTCCGTCGCCGAATAGGGGAGGTTCCCGACGAATAGTTTCATTGAATTCTCCTTGACGTCATTGCACTATAGAGGCAGGTTCACGACCGCGGACTTGAGATTTCGAGCAGGAAGCCGACGGGTAGGACTGACTCCGAATAACACGATTTTAGTTTGCCAAAACCGAGCTACGGTGTCAAAAAAAGGCCGCTGGGGATTGTCATAGAGCTGTCATCGAGGTGTAATCAAGCCGCCCAGTTTGTCCTGTTCGGAACTTGTAGCGCGTGGAAATCGCGTGGAGAATGCTTCCAGATATTTCAGCCCGGCGCCGGTGTTGTACAGCACGATTCTCTCCTCCGGTTTCAAAAAGCCGTTGGCCAAGAGCTTTCTGAGCGCCGCCACGCAAGCGCCACCCTCGGGAGCCGCGAAAATCCCTTCGTCCGCGCCAAGTTCCAGGCTGGCATCCAGCAGATCCGCATCGCTAACGGCGATGGCTGTACCGCCGCTCTTGCGAATAGCATCCAGCATCAAGACATCGCCGAGTGGTTTGGGCACGCGTAATCCGGCGGCCACTGTATGCGCGTTTTCCCAAAATTCGCTCGTCGATTCACCACGCTCGAACGCACGCACTACCGGTTGGCAGCCGTCCGTTTGCACCGCGATCATCTTTGGCCGTTGGCTGGATATCCAACCCAGCGTCTCCATCTCCTGGAACGCCTTCCACATTCCGATCAGGCCCACTCCGCCGCCGGCGGGGTAGAAGATTGCATCCGGCAGCGTCCAGCCCAATTGCTCGGCCACCTCGTAACCCATGGTCTTCTTGCCTTCGATGCGATACGGCTCCTTCAGCGTGCTGATGTCGAACCAGCCTTCTCGATCTTTGCGTTCCGCAACCATTCTTCCGCAATCGCTGATCAACCCATCCACTAAAGTTACGTGCGCGCCAAAAACTCCGCACTCGATATAGTTCGATTGCGGAACGTCGCGAGGCATAAATATATGCGCTTCGATTCCGGCCGCAGCGGCATAAGCAGCCAGTGCGCTCGCCGCATTTCCCGCCGACGGAATCGCCACTTTGCGGATGCCGAGCTCCACGCACATTGAGACCGCGCACGAAAGCCCGCGTGCCTTGAAAGAGCCGGTGGGGTTGATGCCTTCGTCCTTCACCCATAAATCATGCGCGCCCAGCCGCGCGCCCAACCGGCGAGTCGCGAGCATGGGCGTCATTCCCTCGCCGAGCGAAATAATGGAAGCTGCACTGCGTACCGGCAGCACCGGCGCGTATCGCCACATACTGGACGGACCTTGAGTAAGGGCCTCGCGTTTCCATGTTGCTTTGGCGTGTTCCAGATCGTAAAGAACCAGTAGCGGACCGCCGCATTCGCACAGATTGTGAATCTGACCAGCTTCGCGCCGTTTTCCACAGACGCTGCATTCCAGGTGAGTAACGGTATTCATTGCCGAAGTTCGTATCATAGCAGTGAGCATGCTCATTCCACGTGGCCGTCAAAAAACCCAAAGCGCGTCCTAAGACATCCGGATCCAGAAAATGGCTGCGCAAGGTTGTTATCGGCGTGGTGTTGCTCGCGCTCTCGCTCTATGGCCTGTGCGCGTTATGCGTGTTGGCGCTCCGCTGGGTAGATCCGCTCACCACCGCCGTGCAGATGGAGCGCCGCGTCGGTGCTATTTGGAAGCACCGGTCCTACCGGAAACAATATGCTTTTGTTACGTTGCAGCGCATCTCGCCAAACCTTCAACACGCCGTGGTGGCGGCCGAAGACGGGAGATTTCGAACGCATCACGGCTTCGACTGGATTGAAATGCAGAAAGTGCTGGAGAAGGACATCCAACGCCATAAACTCGGCCGCGGCGGATCCACAATCACGCAACAATTGGTGAAGAACCTGTTTCTAACAACGGAACGTTCTCTTGTTCGCAAGGGCGTGGAGTTCACTCTGGTGCCGATGGTGGAAGCTCTGCTCACGAAGGACCGTATTTTGGAACTTTATTTGAATGTTATTGAATGGGGACCGGGTATTTACGGCGCCGAAGCAGCTACCGAATATTACTATCACGTGCCTGCATCAGAGCTGAATCGCGAGCAAGCAGCGCGCTTGGCGGCCATAATCCCAGCGCCGCTAAAACGGAAGCCGGCACAGATGAATGAATACAGCGAGGAGATTTTGGACCGGATGGCGAAGACCGGTTGGTAACACGTGAAACATCAAAAGCACCGGTCGCTTACGCTCGCGGTTCGGTAACGGGGCCGAACCGCGACCGTGAGGGAGTCGGTGTTCGGATCGAGTTTACAACAGCTCCGCCATGCTGAAGAAGAACGGAATCTCCACGGCGGCCGTCTCCGGCGCATCCGAACCATGCACCGCGTTCCGCTCAATGTTCTTGGCGAACTTCTTGCGAATGGTCCCCTCCGCGGCTTGAGCCGGGTTGGTTGCGCCCATCACTTCGCGCCAATGCTTGATCGCGTCCTCGCGTTCCAGGGCCAGCGCCACCACCGGACCCTCTGTCATGAATGCCACCAAGCCGGTGAAGAACGGACGCTCCCGGTGGATCTCGTAAAACGCTTCGGCCTGCTGTTTGGAAAGGCGAGTCATCTTCATGCCTCGGACGCGGAAGCCGGCCTTTTCGATGATCCCTAAGATTTGACCCGTGTGTCCCGCCGCAACTGCGTCCGGTTTTATGATTGCGAATGTTTGTTGGATTGCCATTTTCGTAATTATCGTGCCGTACCCAGGCGGCTCTTGATCTTTTCCCCTATTTCGGCAGGGCTGGCGCACACCGTAATGCCAGCTTGTGTCATGGCCTTCATTTTATCTTCTGCTTTTCCAGCTCCACCGGAAATGATCGCGCCCGCGTGACCCATGCGGCGCCCGGGAGGCGCGGTTTGCCCGGCGATGAAGCCGACCACCGGCTTCTTCACGTGCTCTTGAATATACGACGCGGCGGTCTCCTCGGCATTGCCGCCGATCTCGCCGATCATCACGATGGCGTGTGTGTCCGGGTCGGCGTTGAAAAGCTCGATCGCATCCAAAAATGTCGTTCCGATAATCGGATCGCCCCCGATGCCGATGCACGTCGATTGACCGATGTCCAGTTTGCTGAGCTGCCCCACCGCTTCATAGGTCAGCGTGCCGGATCGTGAAACCACGCCCACATTTCCCTGCTTGTGAATGTGAGCGGGCATGATTCCGATCTTGCACTTTCCCGGTGAAATGATGCCGGGACAGTTGGGGCCAATCAGCCGCGTCGAACGATTCTGCATGAAATTGCGCACCCGCACCATGTCGGCGGTAGGAATGCCTTCGGTGATGCATACCACCAGCGGCAACCCGGCTTCAGCAGCTTCCATAATGGCATCGGCCGCGAACGGCGGCGGCACGAAGATCACGGAGGCATTGGCTCCGGTTTGCTTCACGGCTTCGGCGACGGTGTTGAACACCGGCAAATCCAGATGCGTTTGGCCGCCCTTGCCAGGCGTTACACCGCCCACCACTTTGGTGCCGTAATCGATGGAGGCTTGCGCATGGAAGCTGGCTTCGCGTCCCGTGAAGCCCTGAAAAATGACGCGCGTATTTCGATCCACCAGGACGCTCATGACCGTACGCTCCCTGCCGCGGCCTTTACCACCTTCTCCGCTGCGTCCTTCATTCCGTTTGCGATGGTGAAGTTCAATCCGGATGCTTTCAAAATCTCCTGTCCTTTTTCGACGTTGGTTCCTTCCATGCGGACCACAACGGGTACCTGCACGTTCAGCTCTCGGGCTGCGCTTACAACGCCCGTGGCCAGCACGTCGCAGCGCAGGATGCCACCGAAAATATTTATCAGCACGGCTTTCACGCCGGGGTCCGAAAGCAGAATGCGAAACGCATTTTTGATCTGTTCGGCATTGGCGCCGCCGCCTACATCCAAAAAGTTCGCCGGACTCCCACCCGCGTATTTCACAATGTCCATGGTGGCCATCGCCAGACCCGCGCCATTCACCATGCATGCGATATTTCCATCCAGCTTGATGTAGTTCAAGCTGAAACGCGAAGCCTCCACTTCCAATGGATCTTCCTCGTTCAGATCGCGCAACTCCACCAGATCCTTGTGACGGTAGAGCGCGTTGTCATCGAGGGTGATCTTGGCATCCAGCGCATAAACTTTCCCGTCTTTGGTGAGAATGAATGGATTAATCTCGGCCAGTGACGCATCGTTGGCCAGATAAGCTTGGGACAACGCGGTCATGGCTGCCACGGCTGCGTTGACACTGGAAGCTGGAATGCCGATGCCGAATGCCAGATTGCGGCCCTGGAACGCGGCTAGTCCATAACCAGGTTCGAGCGCTTCTTTGAGAATTAATTCCGGTGTCTTTGCGGCCACTTCCTCGATTTCCATTCCTCCCGCAGCGGACGCCATGAAGACTGGCTTGCCTTGCGCGCGATCGAGCACGATTCCGAGATAAAGTTCGCGCTCGATGGGCAGCGTTTCTTCCACCAGCACGCGTTGCACGATGCGTCCCTCAGGACCGGTCTGGTGCGTCACCAGTTTCATCCCTAGCATCTTCTTCGCGATTTCCGCGGCCTCAGTGGCATCCTTGGCCACCTTCACTCCACCGCCTTTTCCGCGCCCGCCGGCATGAATCTGCGCCTTCACCACCACGCTGCCGCCGATCTTCTTCGCCGCGATCTCTACCTCATCCACCGTGAAAGCCACCTCGCCTCTCGGCACAGGGACATCGTACTTGGCCAGGATCGCCTTGGCCTGGTATTCATGAATTTTCATGGGATCAACGTCTAGTGTAGCAATTCACCGGAACGTGACTTCCTCGAGATGCGGCGTCGCATTGAAAGTGTCCAGAGAGATGCGGGAGCGGGTGAAAATGAATTCGGTGAGGGAGCAATTGCGAATTCGCCAGTTCAGCTCCATCGCCATCGGCTCCTTGGCCCCTACTACGGTCTGAACTGCCACGCCGATGGGTCCAGCGGAAGTGAACACCACTATGCGCCTGCTGGGACGGTCCGCTTCTACAATGCCGCGAAACCCGCGCACCACGCGCTCGTGAAATGCCTGCCACGATTCAAGACCCGGCGATTGTAGCGTGCCCGCGATCCATTGCGGCATCCTTTCATCGAACAGCTTTTGCAGATCGCGGTTATTTTTCACAGCGCGCTGCCCTTCACCCAGAATGCCATTCGCGTCGTATTCGTTGAATGCTGGCCTCCGCGTGACTTCAGGGAAGCCCGCCAACTCAGCCGTGCGAGTGTGACGCTGCAGCGTGCCGCTGTAAACCTCATCGAAGCGGATGTTGCGCGCCTTCCAGAAGTGGCCCAATGCAATCGCTTGTTGTTCACCAATCGCCGACAACCGGTCCGAATCCTCTTCGAAGACTGTCGCTTGTGCGTGCCGGACCATCACCAGCGCGCTCATTTCGCCGGTGCGGACGCGCGAGCTTTACCCACCACACGTTCCAGCTCCAGCTTGGCGATGGATTCGCGATGCACTTCATCCGGTCCGTCGGCCAGACGCAGCGTGCGGGAATTCGCCCATGCGCCGGCCAGAAAAGTGTCCTGGCAAACGCCCGCTGCGCCGTACGCTTGAATGGCGCGGTCCAGCACTCGCAGTGCGACATTCGGCGCGATGATTTTGATCATCGCGATCTCCTCGCGGGCGGCTTTGTTGCCGACGGTGTCCATCATGTAGGCCGCCTTTAACACCAGTAAGCGCGCCTGCTCAATCTCCATCCGCGAATCGGCGATATCCGCGCGGATAGTGCCTTGCTCGGAGATCTTCTTGCCAAAAGCCACCCGGGAATCGGCCCGCCGGCACATAGCATCCAATGCACGTTCCGCCACGCCCATCAACCGCATGCAGTGGTGGATACGCCCCGGACCGAGGCGCCCCTGTGCGATTTCGAAACCGCGTCCCTCGCCCAGCAGAATATTG
The DNA here is from genome assembly GCA_036008345.1 of Bryobacteraceae bacterium. GTDB lineage: Bacteria > Acidobacteriota > Terriglobia > Bryobacterales > Bryobacteraceae > Palsa-89. Next base: position 49,255 of record DASYNU010000161.1, on the reverse strand, counting down.
GAGACCGGCACACGCACATTCCGGAACGAGACTTCGGCGTGCCCGTGCGGAGCATGATCGTATCCGAAAACCGTGAGCATCCGTTCTATCGTGACGCCCGGAGTATCCATCGGTACCAGGATCATGGACTGCTGTTTATGTTTCGGCGCCGTGGGATCCGTCTTGCCCATGAAGATCGAAATCCTGCAGCGTGGATCACCCGCGCCCGAGGACCACCATTTGCGGCCGTTGATCACATATTGATCGCCATCGCGAACAATGCTGCTCTCGATGTTGGTGGCATCCGAAGACGCAACACCTGGTTCTGTCATCGAAAAGCAGGAGCGCATTTCGCCCGCGAGAAGCGGCTTCAGCCAGCGCTCCTTTTGTTCCTGTGTAGCGTAACGCGCCAGTACCTCCATGTTGCCTGTGTCGGGCGCGGAGCAATTGAAAACTTCGGGCGCCATGGTGGAGCGGCCCATGATCTCGCACAGCGGCGCGTACTCCAGATTCGTGAGGCCGGCGCCGTCCTCGCTCTCGGGCAGAAACAGGTTCCATAAGCCCGCCGCGCGAGCCTTGGGCTTCAGCTCCTCAATAATCTCGGAGGGACGCCACCGGTCGTCCGGGTTGATTTCGTCGGCGTAGCGCTGTTCATTCGGATAAATGTGTGCATCCATAAAGGCCTGCAGCCTTTTTTGGAGCGATTTGACTTTGTCTGTAAATTCGAAATTCATAAAGGTACCTTACCAGGCACCGGCTCCCTTACGGTCGCGGTTCGATAGCGTGTTTCCGAACCGCGACCGTGAGGAAGCCGGTGCCGTTCACCGCCCGGTAAACACCGGCGCGCGCTTCTGTACGAAATGAGCCACACCCTCCTTGAAATCCTCGCACTGCAGGCTCTTCAACATCTCTTGCTCGGATGTTTCAAACGCCTCGCCTAATGTTTGAAACATCGCGTTGTAAACTTGCGTTTTGATGATCCCCATCGAGCGTGGGCTGACATTGTTCGCCAGTTCCTTCGCATATGCGTAAACACTCTGGGTGAAGCCGTCCTGCGGAAATACCTGATTCACCAAACCCATCCGCAAGGCTTCGTTCGCATCAACCAAACGCGCCGAGAACAGCATATCCAACGCATTGGCTGGACCAATCAAGCGTGGCAGCATCCACGCCAGACCGTATTCGGCGATGAGTCCGCGTTTCGCGAAGGCCGTCCCAAACCGCGCGGTATCAGACGCAAAACGCAGGTCGCAATAGAGCGAAAGAATGAATCCCAGGCCCACCGCCGGCCCGTTCACCGCCGCAATTACAGGCTTCTGAATGGAAGGGAAGTACGAATATTTCTTCTGGAAATCCGGCCGCACGTTCTGGCGCTCGCCGTTACCGGTGTTCCGCAGAAAACTCTCGGGGCCTCGATAACTTTCCAGACCCTCTTGTGCGATGGCGCCCAGCAGCGACATATCCGCGCCCGCGCAAAAGCCACGTCCCGCGCCGGTCAGAATAATCACGCGGACGCTAGGATCACTTTCCGCTTCGTAGATCGCTGCGCGGACCTCCTGGTCCATGAGGGCGGTCCAGGCATTCAGCTTGTCCGGACGATTCAGCGTGATGGTGGCTACGCGTTCACTGACGTTGTAAACGGTCTCTTGATTGGCCATGTTTTCCTGATGTGTTGCATGGATTATATCAGTGCCACGGCCTGCTGGATCAAGTTATGGACCCGTTTATCGAAATGCCGGAAGCGCTCATCTTGAGTCTGGCCGCGATGAAATCGGACATAGATCTGCTGCAACACCACGGCTAGTTTGAACAATGCGAAAACCTCGTAATAATTAATCAGCGACAGATCGCGGCTGGTGCGGTCCGCATAACGGCCGATCAGTTCAGCGCGGGTAAACCAACCGGGTTCGGAGGTGAGCGACGCCTGGGTGCCGCCCGGGTCGCTGGGCTGCGACCAATAACAAAGTATCAAGCCCAGATCCACCAGCGGATCGCCCACCGTGGCCATCTCCCAATCCAGCACGGCTTCGATGCGCCCAGGATCCTTCGCATCCAGCATCAGATTATCCAGCTTGAAATCGTTGTGCACTAGTGTGGGCGCGGGCGAAGCCGGTAAATGATCCGTGAGCCACTGGATAAGACGCTCCATCAGTGCAATCTCTTCTGTCTTCGCGCGATTCCAGCGGTCGAACCAGCCGCGCACTTGCCGTTCCAGAAATCCGGCCGGCTTGCCGAGCGACACCAAGCCGTGCTCTTGGATGTCCACCGCGTGCAGCGCCACCAGGCAGTCCACAAAACCCCGGCTCACTCGTGCCGGATAGTCCGGGAAAGCGGCAAGCTCCGGTGGAATACGATCGCGCACCACGATGCCGCGGCGCCGCTCCATGATGAAAAAAACGGCCCCGATAATCGAAGTGTCCTCGCACAAATGAAAAACTTCCGGCGCCGCGTCAAAGAAAGGATGCACGGCCTTCAGCACCATGTATTCGCGCGCCATGTCGTGCGCCTTAGGCGCAACCGGCCCCAGCGGCCCACGCCGCAGCACATACTCGCGCGCCGGCGTCCGCAGCAGGTAAGTCAGATTCGAATGGCCGCCCGGGAATTGTTCAATTGCCAAACCCGCGCCGCCCTCAATCTTGTCCTGAAGATATCCGGTTAACGCGGCCTGGTCTAACTCTTCGCCGGAGCGAACGGCTGCGGTATCGGCGCTCATGCTTCGCGGTTCTTCGGTTGTTCGGTTATTCGGTTCATAGGTTCGCGCCTACCTAGTGGTTATCATACGGCACACTGGACAGCTCTTCGGTTCTGTTGTCCCATTGGAGGATGCATGCATGCTGCGATGAATCGGAAGGCCGGCTTGCATTGCTGTTTCGCTGCATTTCGACGCATTCCTGAAATCCGTTCGCAAAGAAATATACGCCGTTCAAGCTGCCCGGTAATCCGGACACTACAACTTTGTTAGGACACGCCGCAGCCACGCTACACGCGGTCCTGGCTTTCTCACCAGCTTCTTCCCACGCGTTCAGATTGTGGAATAGAGCCGCGATATTGAATATGAGAATCGTAATTGCAACCAACCACCGAGATTTCCGCCTCAACGCCTCCACGGCCGTCGCAAGCATCAGGCAGAAACCCAGCAATGGAAGGTACAAGACGCGCGCCTTCTGCAAATCGGCTCCGATCAGCAATTGGGATAAAGGCGGCAGCACCAGGACTAATAAAAAGCCGAGCGGAACAATGAATGCGTTCCAACCTACTTGTGCTCGTGTCAGCCATACCAGCGCCGCCAGATACAGAACCATGATGATGCCGAAAACGGTACTTGGCTCATGACTCCAGTTGACCGGAAAGAAGGAAATGGACGCAAGCCTCAAGGTAAGCGCCTTCACCACCGGAAGCATTCCGATGGAGAGCGCTTCGGAGTGCCCGGTTTGAGTTTTGTAGCCTCCCACCCCACCCAGCAAAATGATGCGCCATGCCGCAAGAGACGCGGTTACAACGAAAAAGGGAGTCAGCGCGTAGAGCGCCCGCCGCGTCCTGAGAGCATTCTTGGACGCAAGAAATACAACCAACAGCAATGCGAATGTGTATGCCGACTCCTTGCTGAGGATGCCCAATGTCATCGACATGAGCGAGGCCCCGAGCCATACAGCGCGGCCTTCTCCGTTCCAGAAGCGGATAAAAGAAGCCAGTCCAAGAAGAACGAAAAGAGCCGCCAGCAAATCGGCGCGCCCGGCGATCCACACTACTGCCTCCGGCCGAGTCCCGTGCACAGCGAACAATGTGGCCGCAAACGCCGCGCCGAATCGCAAGAAGCCCAACATCCGGGCCACCACGAACACTAGAATCGAATTCGCAGCGTGGATCGCAAGCTCCGTCCAATGCCAATGCATCGAGTCAACACCGGCCCATTTATACGCCAGGCTCATGTACAGGTGAGTGATGGGCCGGTAGGAACCGTCGGCGCCCGGCGTCGCGAATATGCTACGGAAGTTGTATAGAAACGACTTCGCCTGGTTCACTAAGATGAAATCGTCCGAAAGAAAATAGAAACTCGCGGATCGCCAGAACGTGGCCATGATCAATCCGGCAATCAGGAGAACGGCGATTGCATCCCCGGCAGGATTCCGCCGCGTTGGCTCCGGGCTGGTGTGAACAATCTTGGCTTGCAGTAACAGCAGCAGCGCGACCGCTAAACCGATAACGCCTTCTACATTGAGCGGGGATCGAAAATAAATTGGCCCCGCGAGTGTCCGGACGGCCAGGGCCATTGCGGCCGCCACCAACGTCGCGGTCAGCACCCATCGCGTCAGTCGCTGTGCGGCAATCATAGGATCAGCATGCAATCGCCGTACGAATAGAATCGATATCCCGCGTCCACTGCATGCTGGTACGCGGACAACACAAAATCTCGTCCTGCAAATGCACATACCAGCATCAACAAGCTGGATTGCGGAAGATGAAAATTCGTGAGCATTGCATTGGTTCTTTGAAACTTGAAGCCGGGACGGATGAAGAGATCCGTTTTCCCTCTCTTGCCCAAGAACATACTTTCCACCGCGCGCATGCTAGTGGTTCCGGCGCACAGCACTCTCTTTGCCTCTCTGATCTTGCCTGCGTTTTCGTCCGCAACACAAAATCGCTCGGCATGCAGCGATTCTCCGCGCACCGGCTGAAACGTTCCCAAGCCGACATGCAAAGTCACATACGCGATTTCGGCCCCTCGGAGGCGGCACGCTTCTAAAGTCTCCGGAGTGAAGTGCAGGCCCGCGGTGGGCGCTGCGATTGAGCCGGTCTCGCGCGCGAACACGGTCTGGTATCGGTCGCGATCCTCCGCCGTGTCGGGGCGCTTGATGTACGGCGGCAGCGGAACATGGCCGGTTTTCTCCAGCCATTCTGGGATATTCCCATCCCAGTGGAACCGGACCATGCGTTCGCCATATTCACCGCGCCCGATGATCTCAGCTTCCACGTCGCCGAAAAATATACGCTCGCCCGTGCGCATCTTACGGCCCGGATGAACGAGGGCAGTCCAGGTTTTCGAATCTTCGCTCATCGGTTCCACCAGCAGAACCTCAACCTCGCCGCTCAGAGTCCGCAGCGGATGCACGCCATGGCGCCGGCCGAGCAATCGCGATGGAAACACCTTCGAGTTATTCAACACCAGGCAGTCGCGAGGTCTCAAAAAGCCCGGGAAGTCGCGAAACATCCGATCTTCCCAGCGCTGTTCTTCGAGATGCAAAACCAACATCCGCGCGCCCGCCCGGTCGCGGAGCGGCGCCTGCGCGATCGAACTCTCCGGCAAGTGATAATTGAACTGGGAGAGATCCAAACTTCACGATACCAGTGCGCATCCTTGCTATCGAAACTTCGTGCGATGAAACCGCCGCTGCCGTGGTGGAGGATGGCCGCCGGATCTTATCCTCGGTAGTGGCCTCGCAAATGGCGACGCACGGCAAGTATGGTGGTGTAGTCCCAGAGCTGGCTTCCCGCGAACATCTGCGCGCCATCGTGCCGGTTACCCGCCTTGCGTTGGAACAAGCCGGGACCAACTTCGACCACCTGGCCGCCATCGCGGTTACCGAAGGCCCCGGTTTGGTCGGTTCGCTGCTGGTGGGCATCACCTACGCGAAATCCATCTGCTTCGCGCGGAACCTGCCGCTCATCGGGGTGAATCACATCGAAGGGCACATCCACGCCGTGATTCTGGAATCCAGCGAAGCGCCCGTCGAGTTGCCAGCCGTGGCTTTAGTGGTAAGCGGAGGCCACACGCATTTGTTCGAAGTCCGTGAAGGATTCACTTACCGCTTGCTTGGAAGAACTCGCGATGATGCCGCCGGCGAAGCTTATGACAAAGTGGCGAAGCTGCTCGGCTTCGGATATCCCGGCGGCCCCATCATCGATCAACTCGCGCCTGATGGCGACCCGCGTGCCGTCAAATTCACGCTCGCACATATGAAAGGCAACAAGCTGGACTTCAGCTTCAGTGGATTGAAAACCGCGGTTCTGCGCTGGGTGGAGCAACATGATCTCGAAGACGAGATCGAGGCTCGGCGTAAGTTGCAGAATCCTTCTATGGAGGATTGGCTGCGGTCAACGCCGCAGGCCACGCTGGATATGCTGGCGTCATTTCAACGAACCGTCATTGAAGAACTGCTGCGCCGCGCCATTGCATCCGCCGAGGAGATCGGCGCCAGGGCATTGATCGTATCGGGCGGAGTTGCATCCAACACCGGCCTACGCGCCGCGGCGCGAGAGGCCCATCTCCCGTGCCCCGTTTATTTTCCGACGCCTGCGCTTTCCACCGATAACGCTGTCATGATTGCGGCCGCCGCTTTCGTGAAATTCCGCCGCGGCGATTTTGCTGACCTGACGTTGCGCGCTCAAGCGAATCTTGCCTTGGCCGATTAACTGCTTAGCTCTTCCACAATGGACCGCCCCTCCGACAGATCCCCATTCGTCCATTGCCACTGTTCGTGCAAACGCACTCGCCCGTCGGCGAGGATCTCCGGCGTAGCGCGGCACTTGCCGGTGCGAAGTTTGCCGCCGGCGTCGACATGCTGGTAGCGCATGTCCAAGCAGCCTTCCGCGTCGCCAATTGCCACCAAACTTCCAAAATGAACGCGACCGCCAGCATACGTCGCCCACACCCGCACCCCGTCCTGCCGGTAATGAAACTGGGTTCCGGAGTTGCAGTCCCCATTGGGCGTGTTGAACGCGGCAACAAAAATCCGATTGTTGAACGTCACGCGAGGCGTGGTGGCATCGCCCGCTGGCTCTTCCGGTTCGGGATAAGTTTTGCCGAAAGAAAACGCGATTGGACTGTCACCCCAGTTGCGGCGGTATTCCAGGCGCTCCCGTGCTTCCTGCACAGTTGGAATGTGCCCCGCGGGCACCCACCACATCGCCATATGCGCCTGAACTGGCTTCTCAAACCATTTCAATCGATCGCGCAATGGAGCCACGTGGCCGCTCTGGTACACGAACTGCCGAAGCGGCTCCACGGATTCCCAAACCGACATGTTTACCAAAATGAGCGGATCCTCGTAAGCCTGCACGCCGGTCGCATCTTTCAGCCGCCAGATAAATCCTGGACTGCGATCGGCGAGAGCGTTGATTTCATCCAACTGCGCTACAAAACCCGCCATCACCTCTGAATCCAGCGGCCCAAGAATCTTTCCGATGTTCACCTGAGCCAGTTGATAGTGTTTCACCCGAGCCTCCCTTTATGCTTCCAACCCCATCTGCGACAACCGGTACCGCAATGCATTCCTGGTTAGCCCCAACATTCGCGCAGCCTGGCTTTTGTTCCCATTTGCGCGCTTCAATGCTTCTCGAATGATGGACTGCTCATACTGGTCGAGCGTGGTGCCTTCCGGCAGAAAATTATCAGCCACGGTAAAGCGAGCCGCTGGCGCAGTGTCCAGCTTAACGTCGCCTGCTTCCAGAACCGCTCCATTCGCCAGCACCATGCTGCGCTCCAGCACGTTCTCCAGCTCGCGCACGTTTCCCGGCCAGTGATATCCCATGAGCCGCTCCATGGCGCCGTCAGAAATCGACTGCACCGGGCTGCCCAAATCCTTTCCCAGTTTCTTCACGAAAAATCCGGCCAGGTACGGAACATCTTCCTTGCGTTCCCGCAGCGGCGGAATGTTGATGGGCAGAACGTTCAACCGATAATACAAGTCCTCGCGAAAAGTACCCTGTTCCAGTGCCGCCCGCAGATCCACATTGGTGGCGGCCAGAACACGCACATCGATATGTTTCACCTTGTTGCTTCCCAGGCGCTCGAATTCGCGCTCCTGCAAAATGCGGAGCAGCTTCACTTGCACCGACGCCGGCACATCGCCGATTTCGTCTAGGAATACCGTTCCCGTATCGGCCTGCTCAAACTTTCCTGGCTTGGACGTATTAGCGCCGGTGAAAGCACCCTTCTCGTAGCCGAACAACTCGCTCTCCATGAGATTTTCAGGCAGCGCCGTGCAATTGATCTTCACGAACGGCCGATCCGCCCGCGGCGAATGATGATGGATAGCCCGGGCGATCATATCTTTTCCCACACCGCTCTCGCCGCACAACAGTACAGTGGCGCGTGTGGGCGCAACGCGCGTGATGGTGCCGAAAATTTCGCGCATCGCTTCGCTGTGTCCCACCATGTTGTCGAATTCGTAACGCTGGCTGAGCTCCGCGCGTAGCTCCCGGTTTTCGTCGCGCAGTGTGCGCAGCTCCAGAGCCTTGTTCACCACCGTCATCAGATGGTCGAGTGAAAAAGGCTTGGGAAGAAAATCCACGGCGCCGGCTTTCATGGCTTCCACAGCGGTTTCGATGCTTCCAAATGCCGTCATCACGATGACCGGCGTGTGAGAGTCCTGGCGGCGCAGATTCGCCAACAGCTCCAGGCCGCTCACGCCGGGCAGCCGCAAATCAGTGAGGATCACGTCGGCCCGGTCCGCCAATCGCATGGCTTGCTCCACGGTGCCGGCCTGCTCCACTTCAAACCCCGCGCCCTTCAATTGCAGCTCCACTACGCGCCGCAATTTTTCTTCGTCTTCCACCACCAGGATGTTCGCCTTCATCGCTCCTCTTTCAATGCTTCCCGAAACGGCAGATAGATTCGAAACACGCTGCCTTCACCGGGCTCGCTTTCCACCGATATGCTGCCCCCATGTTCGTCTACAATCTTCGAAACAATCGCCAGCCCCAATCCCACGCCTCCGGCTTTGGTGGTATAGAACGGATTGAAAATAGTCTCGATTAGTTTTGGTGGAATGCCCGACCCGCGATCGATCACCGTGATTTCCACCATCCCGTCAATTTGACGTGTCTTCACCGTGATGCTCGCCGCCGCGGGGCTGGCCTGCGCGGCATTCAGCAGCAGGTTGTACATCACTCGCTCCATCAATTGCCCGTCCAGGAAGAAGGGTGGAATCTCAGGCGAGTAGTTCTTGTAAATCGTCACGTCGAAGGGCGGTTGATGCTTTTCCACGTCGCTCACAGCTTGGTCGATCACCTGTGTAAGATCGGTCTTGTCCAACCGCACGGCCAGCGGCCGCGCGAAATCCAGAAATCGGGTAACCAGCGAGTTCGTTCGATCCACTTCGCTCGAAATAAATCCAGCCATTTCACGAGCCACGGCGTTGTCGGCCGGAACGTTTTTGAGCAACATTTCCGCAGACGTCTTGATGGTGCCTAATGGATTGCGGATCTCGTGCGCCAATCCCGCCGAAAGTTGGCCGAGAGCCGCCAGCCTGTCGCTGCGCCGAACCGCGACTTCGGCCTCCTGCAAATGCCGATTCGCTTCCGCAAGCTGTGCGGCGGCTGACTCCGCCTTGAGCGTGGCCCTGCGATTCGCCTCCAGCAGATCGTAGGCGAGAAAGCCGAGAATTGGAAAACTGGCTGTCTTCAGAATGAGCTGCGGCCACTCTTCCCGCGGAAGGAACAACTCTTTGGGGATGAACTTTAAAAAGGACAGATACGCGCCGCACGCCACAAAGGTAGCCACCGCAAGACCAATCAATCCCCTGGACGTTGCGACTGAAATCACGGGTAGAAGAAAGACCCAGAAATAGGGACTCGATATCCCGTCTGTCCAGCCCATGAGAACGTACCAGAGCCCCAACTTGATCGCAAACGACAGGATGATGCCGGTGGTCGTTCGCAAAAAATGTACCTTCTGTTCAACCACCTGGTAAATTCCCAGCCCTAGCAACGCCGACATGCTGATTGGGGTTTGGTCCGGCCCGAAGAACGCCAGGGAGGCGAACAACAGTACCCAGACGATGTCCTGCAGGCGGACAAATTGCCGGGTGGTGTAGATAGGCTCCACGCTGTAATCTTATCTTGACTCGCATACAATACATCCTGGGGAAACATAATGCACCTCTCACGTCGCGACTTCGTCGGTCTTCTTGGAGCTACAGCCCTTTCCGCTTCCTCCACTGAGCCCGAAATCATTCTGATCAACGGCGTGATTCACACCATGGACCCGGCCAATCCCCAGGCCGAGGCCGTCGCCGTCGCGAACGGCCGTTTTCTGGCCGTCGGCATGAATGCCGAAATCAGCGCCTACGCCACTTCGCGTACCAAACGAATCGATCTCGGCAAGTTTCCGGTGTTTCCTGGCTTCATCGATGCTCACATGCATGTGGCGCAGTCCGGCCTCGAACATCTCCAGTCCGTGGACACAGATCTGCCTTCTATCGCCGCCATCAAAGACGCCATCCGCAAACGCGCGTCTCAAACGCCTGCCGGGAATTGGGTCCTCGGTTTCAAATATGACGACACCAAGATGGCGGAGGGCCGCCCTATCAATCGACAAGATCTGGATGAAGCCGCGCCGAACAATCCCGTCTACATTCAACATCGCGGAGGCCACACCGCATTCGTGAATTCGGCCGCGCTGAACAAGGCCGATATCAACGACCAGACTCCAAATCCCGCCGGCGGCGCTTACGAGCATGGCGCGGATGGGAAACTCACCGGCCGTATTATGGACAACGGAAATGCCGCGTTCCGATCGAAAATCCCAAGCACCGCCACTCGATCCGACCGGCGCGACGGCGTGAAGCTGATCACTCAAATGCTGGTGCGTGCCGGTGTGACATCGGCACATGACGCTTTGGGCAATCCCGACGATTTACTGGCGTATCAGGATGCGTATGAAGCAGGCGATTTGCATGCCCGCATCTATTGCCTGATCGGTGCGCCGCATATCGACAAGATGATTCGCGCGGGAATTCGAACCGGCCTGGGGAACGAGTGGGTCCGTGTCGGTGCGATGAAGCTGATGCTGGACGGCTCCATTTCCGAGCGTACCGCGCGGTTGTCGCAGCCCTACGTAGGGCGCCCGAACGATTACGGAATCTTGATCATGGGTGAGGATGAAATGTACACCTGGGCGCGCAAGGCGCATCTGGCCGGGTGGCAAGTGGCGAGCCACGCCAACGGCGATGGGACTATCGATCAAGCATTGCGCGTGTACGAACGGCTGCAGCGCGAGACGCCGCGCCACGATCCGCGATTCCGGTTGGAACATTGCACCGTCATCAACGACGACTTGGTGCGAAGGATCAAGGCCATCGGGGCCATCCCGACGCCGTTTTCCTCTTACGCCTACTACCACGGCGAGAAACTGAGCGTGTATGGAGAAGAGCGCGTGAACCGTATGTTCGCGCTGCGCAGTTTTCTGGACGCCGGCGTCCGCGCAACTCAGGCGTCCGACTATACCGCGAGCCCTTTCGACCCCATGATGGCCCTGCAATCGGAAGTCACGCGAACCGACAAAAACGGAAATGTTTGGGGCCCGAAGCAGCGAATTACCATCCAAGAAGCATTGCAGGTTGGCACCATGAACGGTGCCTACGCATCTTTCGAAGAAAACCTGAAGGGCTCGATTACGCCTGGCAAGCTAGCCGATCTGGTAGTTCTAGGGCGCGACCCGCTGCGCGAAGATCCGTCGAAGCTAATCGGCATCTCCGTTCAACGAACGATGGTTGGCGGCAAGTGGATGTTCGAAGGTTGAATCCCTTTGCGTCAACCTGGCTGCTGCCGTACCTGGCGATTGCTGGCCTGTTAGCCGGGTGTCGGCATGAAGAGTTACCACACAACTTCCGTGACAGGACCCTGAATCTAAAAGTCGACGTCAAGGATGCAGACACAATCGTTCTGGCTTATCCGAGCGCGCGTCGCGACGTCAGCGGTGTACTCTACATCCCCCACGACGAGCAAAACCTGCCACCAGTAAGGGTTGTGGAAGTTGAAGTCACTCTCGCTGTCCAACAAGTATTGAAAGGGTCTGCGATTCCGAAAGAGATTCGATTCCTGCACTACGGCGGACGTGGCTACCCGATCTTATCAGGCCCCCCGCAAGGACCGTGCGGTCGCATGGGTGATAGTGGAATATTCTTCCTTAGGCGGCAGCGGGTTGACGGATACCGATCCGCTGTCGATATTTTTCGGCCAGACATTCCAACGCACTGGGTCACGGAATCATCTCCGGCCGTGCCATGCGATGACGCGTCCGATTGTATTGCCAGAATTCTGCTCGGGTTCATCCGGGTGACGACGCCGCAACGTTCGCTGCGTGTTTGCGACTCGGGAATCCGCTGTTATCCCAACCCCTTATTGGATATTTGGCGACATTTCATCTCATCAACGATCTTGTGGAAGAGAAAAATCCTCAGGCGGTCAGGCTCTCTGCCTGTGAGGAGCTTGAGAGGATGTACGCCATGGAATTTCCCCGGCGATCTCTCCCTCTGATCGCAGGAACCGCAGTCGAGGCGGAGTATATGCAGCATGCGGCCCACAATCGCGAAAGTTTGCGGGCCGGGGGCGTGAATTGGTTGCAAGGTAGACGTCAGTTTCAGCCGAAGGGTAAGGCTGACGTGGTTGAGGATCTGGTGCTGATCTCCAAGGGCTCCGATCCTGAGACGCGGAAGTTGGCCAGGACGTTGCTGAAGTCGCTCGATTCTGCGCCATAGGTAGTCTTGGTCGGCCTGACAGCGCCTGCCGTGCACCGGGCCGCTGTGGCAAAATAGATCAAGCGCGTCCTTCATGGAAAATCTGACATCCCCCGCACCACCCGCGGCCCCGGCGGCTGCGTCTCCCGAACAAGCCACGCCCTCCGGCGAAAATTCGTTCGCGGATATTCTGTCTGAGTTCGAACAGCAGCATCACGGTCCGGCACGCGGACAAGCCACGCAGGGGACCGTGGTTTCCATCACGGCCGATGCGGTATTTGTCGATATCGGCCGCAAAATCGACGGCATTCTTCCCACTCAATTGTTTCGCGACCCAGCCGGCCTGCTCTCGATTCGCGTGGGCGACAAGCTGCTAGTCAGCATCACCGGCAGCGATGGCGAAGGTTCCTACACGCTCTCCACCATCAAAGTGGAACGCCCTAAGGACTGGAGCGCTCTCGAAAGCGCTTTCGCCGATAAGCGTGCTATCGCCGCCATGGTCACCGAAATCGTTAAGGGCGGCCTACGCGTCGACGTTGGCGTCCCGGCATTTCTGCCGGCCTCACGCAGCGGCGCCAAGGACCAGGCCGAAGTCGAAAAACTGGTTGGCCAGGAAATTCAGTGCAAGATCATCAAGCTGGATACCACCGACGAAGATGTCGTGGTGGACCGCCGCGTCGTGCTGGATGAAGAGGAAAAACAGGCGCGCCAAAAACGGCTCGCGGAACTGGTGGAAGGCGCGGTGGTGCGCGGCGCGGTTCGTAGCGTTACCGATTTCGGCGCCTTCGTCGACCTGGGCGGCGTCGACGGTCTGCTGCACGTCGCCGATATGGCCTGGCACCGCGTTGCGAAGCCATCGGACTTCGTGAGCCCGGGCGATTCGGTGGAAGTCAAGATCCTCAAAATCAGCCCGGAAACCCGCCGAATCTCGCTGGGCATGAAGCAGCTCACGCCCGATCCCTGGACGCTTGCGAGCGAGACGTTCCAAGTCGGCCAGCGTGTGCAGGGTAAAGTATCCCGCTTGACCGATTTCGGCGCGTTCATCGAACTCGCGCCCGGCCTCGACGGTTTGATTCACATCTCCGAAATGTCCTGGTCGAAAAAAATCAAGCGGCCAAGCGACGTGTTGAAACCCGGAGAAAGCGTGGAAGCGCTGGTGCTGGGCGTCAACGCCGCGGAGCGCCGCATTTCGCTCGGCCTCAAGCAAGCCTTGGGCGATCCGTGGGAGGAAGCCACGCGCAAGTATGCTCCTGGAAGCATCGTAGAAGGCCCCGTCTCGAGCCTCACTAATTTCGGCTGTTTCGTCAGCTTGGGAGACGGCGTCGAAGGCATGATCCATATTTCAGACATCACGCGCGAGAAGCGCTTGAATCATCCGCGCGAGGCCGTCACAGCAGGGCAGAAGGTCCGCGCCGTGGTGCTGGAACTCGATCAGGAACGGCGCCGCATTAAGCTGGGGATCAAGCAGTTGGAGCCCACTACTGCCGATGAATATATCGGCGAGCATCAGGCCGGCGAAACCGTCACCGGACGGATCGTCGAAGCCGGTCGTGGCCAGGCCAAAGTGGAGTTGGGCGAAGGCGTCTTCGCCGAGTGCCGGCTGCCGGAGCGCGCCGAAGAGGCTCCGGCCGCGCCGCTACCCGCCGCGGCCGATCTATCTTCCCTAACCGCCATGCTTTCAGCCAAGTGGAAACAGGGTTCTGCTGCGGCGAAATCCGACCGGCCCGAGGCAGTAAAAGCCGGCCAAATCCGCTCTTTTCGTATTCTGAAACTGGATCAGGCCAGCAAGAAAATCGAAGTGGAATTGGCCAGTTAACCCCCTACCCCAGGCCCAGGACGCAACCGTGACGTTTTTGCTTATCCTACGTCTATCAAGGTGTTGCAGGCGACAGTGGCCCAGGCGGCCGTAAGAATGGACGAACCGGAGCTGATCAGGGCAGCTCAAAGGGGCGATCAGCGCGCCTTTGAGCAATTGGTGCGCCTGTACGACCAGAACGTCCTGAGGCTGGCCATGAATCTGCTTCGTTCGCCTGAGGATGCCAACGACATTTATCAGGAGGCGTTTCTGCGGGTGTATAAAAACCTGCATACATTTCGATTCGACTGCAGCTTTCATACCTGGCTGTACCGCATTGTCACGAATCTTTGTTTGGACGCCTTGCGAAAACGCCGCGTGCGGCGTGAGGAAGACACGGTGGTGGAGACCAGCGAAGGGTTTTTGGATCGCATGGATACGGTGGAAGAATCGCGCGCCGATGGAGATCCGCAGCGCCAGTTGCTCAGCCGGCAGCTGCGCACCCGGATCCGGCAGGTTTTGGACGGATTGACGCCCCGCGAGCGGGCCGTTTTCGAAATGAGACATTACCAGGGTCTGCGGCTGCGCGCCATCGGAGATATGCTGGGTACCTCGGAAGAGGCCGCTAAGAATTGCCTGTTCCGCGCCACGCAGAAAATGCGCGCTGCGCTAGGAGATTTTGTATGAGACCGGAGATTTGTATGAGACCGGAGAGTTTGTATGAGACCGGAGAGTTTGTATGAAATGTGAAGACGCAAAAAAATCGTTGCCGCTATTTCTTTACGGCGAACTTTCCTTTGAGGAAGAAGAGCAGCTGGAAGTCCACATCGATGAATGTGACGGCTGCCGCGCCGCGCTGGCGCACGAAAAAGTTCTGTTCAAAGCGCTCGACGACTCCGAAATGTCCCCCAGCCTGGAGTTGCTGGCGGAGTGCCGTGCCCAGTTGCGCGAGAGCCTGGCGCATGCGGCGCCCGAGCGCGTCAGCTTCTGGGACAAAATTCGCCAGGGCTTTACCATCAACTTCCACTTCGCTCCCGGCATCGCCCAGCCCATCGGCGCGCTCGCTATGCTGGCGATCGGCTTCTTCGGTGCACGTATGACTCCCGCCTCGTTCCCCGGATCGTTCCGCTCCGCCGGTCTGGTTGAGCCCGCAAGTTCGCGCGTCCGATACGTGGAGCCGGTTGGCTCAGGAAGAGTGCAGATTGTAGTCGACGAAACCACCCAGCGTACTCTCTCCGGCAATCTCGACGATCAGTCTATTCAGCGCCTCTTGCTCACGGCCGCGAAGGACCCTTCCGACGCCGGACTGCGGGTGGAATCCGTCAATCTGCTGAAGAGCCAGCCGCAATCCGCCGCGGTGCGCAGCGCGCTGCTCTACGCTGTGCAGCATGATTCGAACGCCGGTGTGCGGTTGAAAGCACTGGACGGCTTGAAAGATTTCGCCGACGATCCGGAAACGCGCCAGACGCTGACGCAAGTTTTGCTCAAGGACGATTGCCCTGGAGTTCGCACGCAGGTGATTGATCTGCTGATTCAGCATCACGCCGATTCCATGGTGGGTGTTCTGCAAGAAGTAATGGGCAAGGAACAGAACGGATATATTCGGATGCGCTGTCAGCGAGCCCTGCATGATATGAACGCATCGGCGGAGACTTATTAGAGACCAATGAAGCAGTTCGTTCTCATCTCAATTGTTGGTGTTGCGGCGCTGTCGCCCAACGCATTTTCGCAGATCACCCGCGAAGGACGGTATTGGGTGGAAACCGTCAACGGTGTTGCTACGGCCACTCCGCTTGATCGCTTCCGCTTGGATACTGTCGGCAACGTGGTGTTGCAGGGTGGCGATGGCGAAAAGGTCACTTACAAACTCAAGCTGCGAGTGCGGGCGCGCGATGCCCAGGAGGCAGAAGCGCTGCTTCACGAATTCGAGGCGAGATCGCGGACCCAGAGCGGCTGGCTGCGCTTGACTGTTACGCCTCCCGCGAACATCTCGGAAGGTCCCGAGTTGTCCGTCACCGTGCCCCGCTCTTTGCAACAGGTGTGGATTGAAACGCGCGGCGGCAACGTGCAAGCCATGGATCTGGGCGGCGAACTGCAAGCGCGCTCCGCTGGTGGACGCATGCTGGTGGATCGCATCAAGGGAAAAGTGGAAGTTCGTACTGGTGGCGGCGATATCCAGGTGGGCGACGTCGGCGGCAGCGTTCGTTGTTATTCGGGCGCCGGTGTGATTCGCGTGAAGAGCGCGGGTGGTGAGTCGTGGCTGGATACCGAGGGCGGCGAGGTTTACGTCCAGCAGGCGCTGGGCCCGGTGCACGCCTATACTGCGGGCGGTAACATTCGCATTGAGCGCGCCTCGAATACCGTCTTTGCCCGCACCGCGGCTGGTTTGATCGAAGTACAGCAAGCCGATGGAGCGGTGACTGCCGAAAGTTCCGCCGGCGCCATTCAGGTGAATGCCGCCAACGGCGTGCGTTGCGAATCCGCCTCCGGGACCATCCGCCTGCGTAATGTGGGCGGGGCTCTGCGCGCTTCTACCGCGGCCGGAAGCATTCTGGCGGAACTGCTTTCCGGAAATCGCATCCTGGATTCCATGCTCAGCACCAACGCTGGTGACATCACGGTGTTCATTGCGTCTAACGTACCGTTGACGGTTATGGCCAGAAACGATTCGGGAGGCGCCACCGGCAGGATCATTTCCGATTTTAAGGAAATTCGCGTCAAGGCGGGAAGCCTGCCTGGAGCCAGCCCCGTGCTGGCCGAGGGCGCGCTCAACGGAGGCGGCCCACTGTTGCGCATCAATGTGAACGGCGGCACAATTTATCTGCGCCGCGAGAAGTAGAGTTTTCAAGAATAGAATTTGAGGTAATTCGTATGTATAAATTCATTTCGTCGATGCTGCTGTTTGCCGGCGTATTGGGCGCTCAAGTTGAAGTCGTCCAGCTCGCTCCACAAGATTCCGCAACTCCGCAGATTTTTGAGTTTCGCAACGGTGTGGGTGCTCTCATGCCGGGCGGGACCTACCTGGGCGTTAACTTGTGTGAGATTGGGAGCGACCGTGCGCGTGAACTGAAGCTCAAGGAAGCTTACGGTGTAGAAATCACGCGCGTCGAAGAGGGCAGCCCCGCCGAGAAAGCCGGACTAAAATCCGGGGATGTGGTTCTTGAATACAACGGCCAGCGCGTGGAAGGCATGGAACAATTCGGCCGGCTGGTCCGCGAAACCCCGCCCGCCCGCGAGGTCAAACTGGTTATCAGCCGCAACGGCGCTACACAAACCGTCACTGCCACGGTGCAAACGCGCAAACTCAAGAGCATGGCCACCGTCATGCCAAACTTTGACATGCCCGAGATCCACATGCCCGATATGCCGCAAATCTTCACCACCTGGCGCAGCCCGGTGCTGGGTGTAGAGGCGGAATCGCTGGGGCCGCAATTGGCGGGATACTTCGGTGTCAAAGACGGAGTACTGGTTCGCTCGGTGGTGAAGGATACAGCCGCCGAAAAGGCCGGTATCAAAGCCGGAGATGTGATTACCAAGGTGGACGGATCCACGGTCGCGACACCGAACGAACTGGTGAGCGCGGTACACGCAGCCAGTTCCAAGAAGTCGTTTCCGGTTGAACTCACACGCGATCGCCACGAGACCAGCGTGAACGTTACTATTGACGACCGCTCCGAGAAAATTGCCCCTCGCACTCGGGCGGTGCATGACGTCAGGATGTAGACCCACCCACGCTGGCGGCCGACACCGCATGCACCTTCAACAGCAGTTCCACCTCCCGGCGCGGAAGGCCTAGTGTAGTTGCGATGGTATCCACCTGCTCTCCGCGGCGAGATAGACGGATCACCTGGCTGCGCTTGCTGAGATTCACGCTGCGCCTGGCAGGCGCCGGAACTCCAGGTGCACTGGCGCGTTCCTCGGCTTCGCGCAGCCGCGTGTTCATCGCGTCCAACCGGAGCGTAAAATCCAGCCTGGTAACTCGCGAGCGCAATTCATGCAGCTCTCTTTTGAGCGCCAGAAACACCAGCACCAATACGATTGCGCCGGCAGCCTGGAACGCATAGGAACCGAATAGGATAAAAGTTCGTTCGAACATGGCTTGGCCTCAGTACAATGTTCTGAGCCGCTCCTGGCGGCTGATCACTTGGCGTATCCGCACGCCGAAATTTCCTTCCACCACCACCACCTCGCCTCGCGCAATCACGCAATTGTTGACAATCACGTCTACCGGCTCTGAAACGGCGCGGTTCAATTCCACAATGGACCCGGTGGTAAGTTTGATCACGTCTTTCAACGCAAGCTGGGCCCGCCCGAAGGAGACGCTTACCGGTAGTTCTACGTCCAGCAGCAGGTCGATGGCGGTGGGTTTGCCTCCCTCTCCGGCCGCCGATTTCGCAGCGGAATCCGCTCGTTTCGGTATGTCCACTGGTGCAGCGCTGTCGGGCAACTCCATCAGCGTCTTGCTAAATACACCGATAACCGGGAAGGTTTGATCCCCAACACCGATCTCAAACGAGTAACTGGTTCCGCTATCGGAATTGGGCGTCGCTTCCTGGCCGTCCGTGCAAGCCACATCCTCGCGGGCCCGAGCCGCCAGTGCGCTGGCCACACCCGACAGTGCCTGACTGACAATCTCGAGATACGTGCTGCGTATGCTGTCGGAATCGCCGTCATCCACCCCAGCGCTCTTCAGTATCCGATTCCCGATTTCCTCCCAGCTCTGACGCCTGGCTCCCACCCACATCAACGCGCCGCCACTCACGCTGAACCGCTGCTCCCACCACAGCAGCGCGGGTTCGCCCCCTTCCAGATCGGCGGGCGAAAGTTCGTGCGGTACACAGGTTACATTCGGCGCTTCGCCCATCATGGCTTCCATGACTTGCGTAAGATTGCGCGCCAGTACATCGGACAGCCATACCGGAGCCGCGTTCTTCTCCGCCACGGCTAAGCGCCTTTCTCGATTGGCCAGCGTTTCTGCATGTAGGTGCGCAAGCGGAGAATCGCCTGGGACTTGAGCTGCGACACCCGCGATTCGTGCAAATTCACAACTTTGGATATCTCACGCAAAGTTAGCTCTTCGTGGTAATACAGGCTGATTACGGTCCGCTCGGTGGACGGCATCCTGTCGATGGCGTCGGCCAGCAGCCTTTGCAGTTCCGACCTCTCGAGCAACCGCGAGGGCCAGTTTTCTTCATCGTCGGAAATATATTTCAACAGACTGCGGCCGGCGTCATCCGGCGACGCGGCTTCGAGGCTCCCTAAGTTGACGCCCCGAATATCCACCAGCCACTCGTGATACTCCTCCAGAGTGAGCTTCAACTCGTGAGCGATCTCTTCTTCGGTCGGCCCTCGATGCAGCCGCTGCTCGGCCGCCGAAATCGCTACCTCAATCTGTTTGGAACGTTTGCGCTGCTGGCGCGGCGCCCAATCCAGGCCGCGCAGGCTGTCCAGGATAGCGCCGCGTATTTTGTACTCCGCGTAAGTTTTGAGTTTTACGTTGTGCCGCGGATCGAACCGGTCGATGGCGGCGATCAATCCTAGCGTGCCCGTAGATATCAGGTCGTCCAGGTTCACGCTTTCTGGCAGCCTTTCGTGAATCCGCCTGGCGATTAAGCGGACCTGGGGCAGATGCTCGAGAATGAGCCGTTCGCGCTCCTCCGCCGCACTATCCAGCATCTGGTATCTTTTTACGCCGCTGGGCTCCTTGGCAGTGCCTTGCGCCCTCATGCCGCCGCCATTCCGAACCTGGCTTGCCCGGCCGGCTCGGTTTTGAGGATCAGGTCAAGGATTCCGTCCAGCGTAGCCGCCTCCAGGTCCTCTGGGATGCGCTGGCCTCGGGACAGGTAGGATACCGGTCGCTTCATGCGTACGCTCTGGCTCAGGATGGGACCAAAAGTCTCGGTTTCATCCAGCCGCGTGAACAGCAGCTTGCGCGGCCCGAATATTTCGTATCGCTGGGCCACCCGCCGCAAATCGGCGGTTCGCATCGAGGCCGGAAGTACTAGATGCGTGTCCATCCCGGGATAGCTGGAAAGGAAATGAGCCAACTCTTCGAACCCGTCCATTTCGCCGTTCGCAAGTCCTGGCGTGTCGATCAGGATGAGATCTTTGTCACTATGTTCTTGCAACGCTTGCGCCAATGCCGCCGTGGTTTCCAAAACTTCGCAACCGATCCCCAGGATCGCCGCATAGGATTGCAACTCATCGGCGGCCGCGATACGAAAAGTGTCGAGCGTCAGGATCTGCGATCGCTTGCGGGCGCTGATTCCATGCTGCAGTGCCAGTTTCACCAGCGTCGTGGTCTTGCCCGCCCCAGGCGGACCAACCAGCGCGACCATGCGTGCAGGCGATCCTAAACGTGCAGCCGATCCCGTACGTGCAGGCGAACCCGGAGAACACTCCTGGTAACACTGCTGGTAACCCAGTTCTGAGTCGATGCTGACCAGCGTCCCGAGCTCGGCCCGTAGGGCGTCCGGAGTCACCGGAGTCGTCATTCTACCCACCACCTCATACGCCAGGTCGGCGTAGAAATCGGCGTCGGTCAGTTGAGCGAAGACCTTCGATAGTTCAGGATCCGACGCGATGCCGGCCATCCCACTCCCCGACCTCGCCAACGTCAGAGCCAGACGTTCCATCTGTTGTTTCAATTCGGTCACGTCTTGCGACAGACGGTCCATGGGCGGCGCGGCGGCCGCGCGTATTCGCCCTGCATCCGGGGTCTCGTAACGCGCCTCGGTTTCCCCGGCGCACACTACTTCGTAAGCTCCCAAATGCCGGGCTTCCGCTCCGCTTCGCTTGGAATTCACCAGCATCGCGTCCGAACCCATCTCGCGCCGCGCCTGGCTGATGGCTTCCTCGATTGTGTCCGCGAAATACGATTTCAGTCTCATGGCCGTTGGCTCTGCTGCACCTATTCACCGTGACATCTTACTGCGGCATCTTACTCCGACATCTCACTGCGACATCTCACTGCGACATCTCACTGCCACATCTCACTACTGCCCTAGTTCACAGCCCCCAGGGATACGACCCTGTTTCCGGGAGGTATTTCGTTGTGGGATAGCACCGTTAGATTCGGGATGATACTCTCGGTGATTTGCCGCACGAAGAATCGCGCACCCGAGCTCGTCAACAACACGCCCGGCGTCTCAGCGGGTCCACAACACTTCTTGATTCGGTCTTGGATATCTCGAATCCTTTGGGGCGGAAGATTCAGATGGCTGGAATTCTCCGTATGCTCCACTGCGGATTCGATCACCTGTTCCACGGCAGGATCTAGGAAATGTGCCGTCAAATCGCCCGCCATATCGAGCAGCGGTTTTACGACCTGCCGCCGAATAGCCTGCCGGACATATTCCGTGAGGAGTACAGTACTCTTGGTGATCGGCGCTGCCTCTCCCAACGCCTCGAGAATGCTGCTTGCGTCGCGGATCGACACTCGCTCCCGCAGCAGGTTCTGGAAAACTTTCTGCACCACCGCCAAGGTGAGCAATTTTGGAACCAAATCTTCCACCAGCCTTGGATTCTCCTCCGCTACCCGGTCGAGTACGTTCTTGGCATCTTGCCGTGAGAACAGCTCGTGCGCGTGCCGGCGCACCACCTCACCCAAATGTGTTCCGAGAACGCTGATCGTATCGACGATCGTATAGCCCGCTTTGCGCGCCTTCTCCACGTTCTCCGGCGCAATCCAGACCGCGGAAATTCCGAAAGCTGGCTCGCGCGTCGGAAGGCCCTCGATCGCCTCTGACTTCTCATCGGAATGAATGGCCAGCTCGCATCCATGCACTAATTCGAACCGCGCGATCTCTACGCCTTTAATCGAAAACACGTATTCCCGCGCTTTCAGCGTCAGGTTGTCGGTGACGCGCACCGGCGGTAGGATGTAGCCGAGCTCGGTTGCCAACTGCCGGCGGATGCTCGCGATTCTCTTGAGCAGCGGCGAATTCTGCCCACCCTCCACCATTTGCACCAGCCCGAGCCCTACCTCTACGGCCAACGGTTCCACCTTGAGCAGACCTTCCAGGCTTTCCCGCGCGGGTACGCTGGCCGGCGCTTTGGTCTTGTCGCCAATGGCAGTTTTTTGCCGCACGCGCCATGCAATCGCACCTACACCGCCACCCAAAACCAGAAATGGAATCTTGGGCAGACCCGGAAAGACCGCCATCGCGATCAGTACCCCGGAGGCCAGCAACAGAGGGTGTGCGTTGCTGAACACCTGCTTTTGGAAGTCGATTCCCAGTTTGGTTTCCGAACTGGTACGGGTAATGATCAAACCCCCGGAGATGGAAATCATCAGCGCCGGAATCACGGTCACCAAGCCATCCCCAATGGTCAGTACGGTGTAAGTCTGGAGCGCGCGCTTCAGGTCCATCCCATGCTGCAGCACGCCAATCAGAAAGCCGGCAATGATGTTGATGGAGGTAATCAGAATGGACGCCACCGCGTCGCGCTGCGTGAAGCGCGAGGCGCCGTCCATGGCTCCATAGAATTCCGCCTCGCTGGCCAGCATTTTGCGCTTGGCACGCGCTTCGTTCTCATCGATCAGGCCGGCATTCAGATCGGAATCCACCGACATCTGTTTGCCCGGCATGGCGTCCAGGGTGAAGCGCGCGGTCACTTCGGAAATTCGGACCGCGCCGTGATTGATGACCACGTACTGAATGGCAATCAGCACCAGGAAGATCACCACGCCGATAATGTAGTTGCCCCCCACGACGAACGCCCCGAAAGCTTGAATTACGTCACCGGCGGCCGACGTCCCAGTGTTTCCATACAGTAGAATCAGGCGAGCGGAGGAAATATTCAAGGCCAGCCGGAACAATGTCATCAACAACAGAGTGGTTGGGAATACGCTGAAGTCCACCGGCTTGGTGATATAGAGGGAAACCAGCAATACGATCACCGAAAGCGTGATATTGGCGCTGATCAGAACATCCATCAGGAAAGGCGGAAGCGGCGTGATCATCGCCATCACGATGCCCAGCACGCCGATGGGGACGATGAACTCGCGCCAGTTAGCGAGGAAGCCGGTTTGCGGCGCCGCTGCCGCTGCGCCGGGTGCGGGGGCGGCTACACCACGTTCCTTCTTGGCCGGAGCTGTGCGTGCTGCCGCCACCTAGGGCCTCCTCGGATGCATGAGTTTGAAGATATACGCCAGTACCTCAGCCACTGCCCGATACAGATGCGCCGGTATCTCCTGCCCAACTTCCGCCGACTTGTACAACGCTTGGGCGAGCGGTTCATTCTCGATGATCGGAACCTGGTGGTCCATGGCGATCTCACGAATTCGCCGGGCCAGATAATTACGGCCCTTGGCCAGCACCAGCGGCGCTGCCATGCTTTCCATCTCGTATCGAATCGCGACCGCATAATGCGTCGGGTTCACGATCACCGCGGTTGCCTTCGAAATGTCCTTCATCATATTCCGGCGCGCGAAGTCACGTTGAATGCGCCGGATGCGACCCTTCATTTGGGGATTACCCTCGGTCTCCTTGGCCTCATCACGCAGGTCCTGCTTGCTCATCCGCAGCGATTTGTTGTGCCTGCGGTATACGCGCAGAAAGTCCAGGCACCCGATTACCGCGAACAGAATCGCAGCTTTCCACAGCAGCGTTTTGAGCGATGCGGCCACCACCTGCAAGGCTGGCAGGATGGCCTCATGCGACAATCCTGCAAAAATGGCCAGATGGTCTCTGGCGATGCTATAAACCGCCAGCGCGATCAGCGGCAGGAACACCAGCGCCTGAAGAAAGGACGCCATGTTTTGTGCCGGCAGGTTTTTGATTTTTTGGGCCGGGCTCAGCCGCTTCAGATCGGGAGCCAGCTTCTCGAACGAGAGTCCTAAGCGCGTGCTGCCCAGTTGACCCGCCAATGCCACGCCAGCCAGACAAACCCCCATCCAGAGCAGTGGGGTGAAAACGTGACTGAGTGTAGTGCGATAGATATTCTCCACCGCATGCTGAGTCAGCTGAATGCGGAAGGCAGCCGATAGAAAGTAACGTGCCATTTCTCTGGTCCGATCAAGGAAACGGGCTCCGCCGGCGCCGGCCAGAATCACAAAAGTGAGGAACTGTAACCCGGCCAGGAATTCACGGCTGGCCGGGAACTGGCCCTCGCGTCTGGCTTTGTCGAGCCTCCGTTTGGTCGGTTTTTCACTCTTCTGTCCCTGGTCCGCCATCTTAGTGAGTCACCAGGCGCGACAAGACGCCCAAGGTTATGGCCCCTGCTTTCTCGAAAGTGGCAGGGAAAAATCTCGCCACGCCGCTTAGAAACGCCATTCCCACCAGCATCTTCACGCCGAAGGAAAAGCCCAGCAGTTGAAGTTGTGCGTGCAGCCGGCCGAGGACCCCAAACGCGATGTCCAGCATTAGCATCAGAGCCAGTACTGGAATCGCCATCTGAAGCCCGGTCGAAAAGATCCCTGCGCCCAGCCGCGAGATCGCCTCTACAGCGCTGGCACCTAGAACATAAGTTCCGCCCGGCACGGATTCCAGGCTCCTGGCCATAATGCGAATCACTTGGCGGTCGAACCCAAAGGCAAAAAACAGGCTGCCTGCAAACAGCTGGGACATCAGCTGCAGGGTAGTGGTGTCCGCCTCCGTGTCCGGATTCACCGTGGAAGCGTAAGAGTAGCCCGCCTGCAATCCGATCACCTGGGCCGCCATCTGCACGCCTTCCAACAAAAAAGCGACGGCCACTCCTACCGTCAACCCGAAGGCCAACTCGGCTCCCATCCATCCCAACAGCCGCCCAAGCACTGGACCGTCCAGTACCGGCGTTGGCCAGACCGCGGATAGCGCCATGGTCAATGCCAGTGCCAGCACGATACGGCTCGAATCCGGGCCGGCGGAAAATCCCGGCAGCGGTACGAACGCGATCACGCCGGATACTCGCGCCAGTACCAACAGAAAGCCGTACACCGTCGACAGATTGAATGTGACTTCAGCGTGCATACTGGCTGAAATCGCCGAGAAGTATGGTCGTGTAAGATATCAGCTTCGCCGTCATCCACGGCAGCAGCACCAGCAATCCGCACAGGAAAGCAATCAACCGCGGCACGGCTCCAAAGCTTGTGTCCTGAATGGAAGTCAAAACCTGTATCAGGCTGATCGCGATTCCCACCACGAATCCGATGGCGAGAATCGGAAGGCTTAACCAGAAAGTCTCTAGCAGCGCGTGACGGAAGAGTTCCACCGCCATTGCGGAAGTCATGTCTTAATAAAAGCTCCTTATCTGTCTGTAATAAAAGCTCTTGCTTTAATAAAAGCTCTTGATCAGAGATCCCACCACCAGGTTCCAGCCATCCACCAGAACGAACAGAAGGATCTTGAACGGCGCCGACAGCATCACCGGTGGCAGTTGTACCATCCCGATCGAGAGCGTCACCGAAGCCACTACCAAGTCGATCACGAGAAACGGCAGATATAGAACCGCGCCGATTTGAAACCCAGTCTTCAATTCCGAAAGTACGTAAGCCGGCAGCAACACCGTCAGCCCAAGATCTGAGGGGCGCTTGGGCGGCTCAGTATGCGAAACGTCCAGAAAGAGCTTGACGTCTTTTTCTCGCACATACCGCCCCAAAAATGTCTTTAAGGGTGCGCTGCCATCTTGGAAGGCTTGCTGCCAGGTGAGTTGTCCGGCGTCGAACGGCTCCCAGCCTTTGCTATACATGTCCATCACTACCGGATGCATGATCAGGAGTGTCAGAAACAAGGAAAGCCCGATCAGGACCTGATTGGAGGGCGTTCCCTGGGTCCCCAAAGCCTGCCTCAGAAAATGCAGTACTACCGTAATCCTGAGAAACGGCGTGACCGACATGATGACCGCCGGCAGAACCGTGAGGAACGTGAGCAGCACGATGACCTGCATCGGTGCGCTCAGAGCCGCGGCGCCCTTGGACTGGACCAGAGAAACCCCGGAGAGAGCGTTTTGGCCTTGCGCGAGCAAGCCAGGGCCCAGCCACAGATTGATTGCTGCTACCACCAGCGGAATCCGTCTCATGTTTCGCCTCCCGTTATCACAGGAAGCTCCGCCAGAAGCGTGACACCCGACGGATGCATGGCCAACACCAGCTCGCGTTGTCCGACCCGCACCAGGTGAATGGTATGCTGCTGGCTGAGAACAAGCTTTCCGCGCGACTCCAGCATCCTGCACTCTCCGCGTCCCTTCCGCTGCCTGATGCGGATGCCGCCCTTCTTACGGATCAGCCACAACGCGGTCCACAGAAGCGCGAAGACGATGGTAATGGCCAGCGATTGGCGAGCGATGTCCATTAGTTAAAATTCACTCCTCCAAACCGAAATCCGTGATTCGCACACCCACCGAATCCTCGATAATCACGATTTCTCCATAGCCGATTAGTGACCCTCCCACCAGGATGTCCATGTTGTCCCCGGCGGACCGCGCCATGCGGATCACACTGTCCGGTCCCAACTCCAGAATTTGAGCGATGGTCATGATCCTGCGGCCCAACTCCACGGACACTTCGATGGGAACATCTGCGAAGTCGGCGATCTCTTCAAGGGAACTCATGACCAGGACCGGCTAGTTAGTGGATCAGAGCGATCGTGTCCTGGCTCAGTTCATCGACTGCGGTAACCACTTTGGCATTGGCCTCATAGGCACGTTGATACACGATCAGGCTGGTGAACTCCGTTGCGATGTCCACCGTGGAGGATTCCAGTGCGCCGCCTTGCACCGACCCACGCCCGCCGGTTCCCGGTACGCCCACTGCAGGAAGTGCCGAACTGGCGCTGAGTTCGTAATTATTATTGCCGACAGCGACTAGAGAATCAGGATTTCGGACGGTGGCCATCGCGATCTGCCCCACCACCGTTTGTTGCCCATTGGAATACTGCGCCAGAATCTGGCCGCCGTTGCCGACACCCACTTGGACCAATTGCGCGGCCGCCGATCCGTCTTGCGCAACAGCCGACGTCGACGATGGTTGGGCGTATTGCGTGATGCGAGGGGCGGTACCGTTATAAAGATCCCAAGTTATGGACATATCCGCAGCACTGTCCGCGAGCCCGGAGATCACCAGCGGTGCCGGCGCCGCGGTGGTTGAAGAGAGTGATCCATCCGAATTGAATGTTAGGGTGCCAGTGAGAGGCGTGAAGGGTGGGTTCTGCATGTCCGCATCCGGGATGGCGACACTGTAGTCCCATTGATTCGGCGCGGCTGGATCTTTTGTGAAGGTGGCCGTTACGATGTGTGAATTGCCCAGCGAGTCGTAGACCGTAACCGACGTCGCAAAAGTGCCGTTGGTACCCCCGCTGATACCTGCTGCGTTCAGATTGAAGTCGAAAGAAATGTTCTGGGTGGGTGTGGGCGGTTGTACAGTTCCGGTTGGAATGGTGATATTCCCCGGAGCGGCGTTGGTATCGAGCTGGCCATTGACCAACTGGGTCCACCCTTGAACCAACTCTCCGGTCGCAGTAGTCAGGTTCCCGTTTTGATCCGCCTGGAAATTCCCGGCGCGGGTGTACTCGGTGGTGTTGTTGGCGCCAACTACGACGAAGAATCCAAGCCCCTGGATCGCGGCGTCGACGGTTCCTCCGGTGGTCTGAATAGCGCCTTGGGTGAACAATCGCTCCGTGAGCGGCGTACCCACGCCGAACCCAACCTGAGTATCTCCCAGGTTGGCTCCCATGGATTGCGTCACCAGATCGTGAAACGAAACCACGCTAGTCTTGTAGCCCACCGTATTCAGGTTGGCCAGGTTGTTCCCGACGACGTCGATGGCCGTGGAATCCGCGGCCAGCGCAGAGAGAGCCGTTGAAAATGATGTGAACATGTAGTCTCCTTTAGGATGTTGCTGCTGGTGTGCCAGTGGCCGCGGCCGGGGGCGTGGTCAGGACTTTGTTAATGGAATCCAGGTCCGTTCGCATCTGTACATCTTGCTCAAGTCCGGCGAACTGGGCCAATTGGGTGATAAATTGTATTCCATCTTGTGGCTGAGTGGGATCCTGATTTTCAAGCTGTGCGACTAGCAGTTGTAGAAAAGTCTGCTCATTGGCCAACGGACTGAGTACCGAGCTGTTTGACGTCGAGCTGCTCGAAGCCGGCGGGGCCGGGCTGGTGCCTTGCACTGGGTTGGTTATCATTCGTTTATGGTCCCCGTTTCTTCTGTGGAGAGAGTGTCTTCGAGTTGCGCCATCCAACGCGCTTGTTGCCGCTGATTGGATCCGTTCTGACCCGGCCTACCCTGCCGCTGGTCGTAACCTGAGCCGGATTGCCGCGGGTCGTCCAGGCTGTTCGTGGAGCCCGATCGCTCAGGCGCGGCCGCCGGTGTATGTCGCGAAGCCGCGGGAACCCATGCTTCTGTCTTGAAGCCTTTGCTCTCCAGTCTCCCTACCAGCTCGCCTAAGTCTGTCTGCAGCGATTTCGCTAGCTCCGGGTCCGCAGTGCGCACCGCCACCTGCACTTTGCCCGCTTTCTCGCTGAGGTCGACACTGACTTTAGCCGAGTCATCGCCGTATAGCTCTAGTGAGATCTGCCTGGCAGTTGACGGTAGCAGCGGCGTATTCGTTTCAGGCGCGATTGCAACATCGGTGGCCCGGGCTGCGGGTCCTTGGGAACCGGTTGCCTGGAATGTAGTGGCCTGGGACAAGACTGCTTGCGGTAACTGAGATAACACCGTTTGGGACGACATTGTCTCGGATGAAATCGTCTGTGATGACATTGACCTGGACGACGTTGCCCGCGGCAATGTTGTCCGGGATTGATCGGCGGCCGATCTTCCCTCGGTTGTGTCCGATCCTCCCGAGGCTTGCGCAGGTTCCGCGTTCGGCGCGCCGGTAACCGCATTCTCCCGGCTGTTTTCGGATCGCATAGAGTTCGGCGCCGCTGCGGCATTTCCTAACTCTTTGACCGGCTTCGGCGGTTGCTGTAGAGTGGGAGGCCCTACCACTTCAGGGACGAGCGCAGCAATCCTGCTCGCGTCACGTTCGGGAGACGCGCTAAAAGACGCATTTTCCGGAACCGCTTTCTGCATACCGCTCGGCCCAGTGGGAACCTGATCATCGGCTGCCTCAAGGTTGGCGGCCTGAGGATCTGGCAATGATCTCGAGAGAATCAAAACAGGTGCGACGTCGGCAGAAGAATCCGGAAGAGACTTAGTGTCATTCTTCGATCCCTGCAGTGGTTCTTCGCCGGCCGGGATACTCGGGCCCGGATCTGTTTGCCTCACTGCTTCCGCGCTCTGACTGCTCGCGATTTGACCGCGCGGCATGGGAGCGCCCATGCTGCTGCCCGGAACAATCATGGTTGAGATGTCCTCGACGCGGCTGTTACCCGAGCCGGCAGACGCAGATGGATGCGGCACGTTCGTTAGTGTTGACTCAGGTCCACGCGATGTCAGAGACAGGTCTAGCATCCGCGCATCGGTAAGAGTAGAAGTGTCGACATTCGACGCTCCCTGGTTCTCACCCGCCGTGACGCGAGCCGAAGAAAGCTGCGCTGATCGGCTTTCGTCTTCCGCACTCTCCGGTGCCAGGGTGTTGAGATCCAACACTCGGCCAGTTGGTGGATCTGGAGCCGATGACCGAGTGGCCGTACTCGCTTCTGGGTGAGAAATGGTCAAGCGCAGTCCAAATGCGATTTTCGCGGTGGAAACAGGTTCGTTCTCCTTGGGGATGGGTGTGGCTTGCTTCAAGCTCAATGGGAACGAGGTGTCGGTATTCTCGATATGCACTTCCGGCGCGGCGTCGACCGGGGCCGGACTGTGTGGAGTTCCGATACTTTGAGAGTGAGTTTCCCAAGTCAGAGCCCGGAACAGGATTGGCGGCTTCGGGATAGGAGGCGGAGCAGGGGCTTCGATTACCTGAACCAACGCCGGCTTCGCTTTGGATTCGCCTATCTTCCCCGTGCCGGCGTCATTGTCCCCATTCTTTAAGACTTTGGGCTTCGACTTCGCCGCAACGGGAGCCGTGCTCAAGTCTGCGAACTCTATCGGCTGTTGCTGGACTGTTGCCGCGGGGATGAATCCCGCGGGGAACGGCGTTTCGCTTTTGTTAACCAGCCCATCTTTTCTAACCAGCCCATCTTTTCTAACCAGCCCATCTATTAAAGATGAGAATGCTCCTACAGATGAGGATGCTCCCCGTTGTCCGCCGGGCGCGGGCCCGGGCAAGAATGCAATGGAACTCACCCGCGATTTGCTTGGGGAAGGTGAGACCAGTAAGACTGTGGCGACATTCACGCCCTGTCTTAACGCAACTCGAACACCATCCTGCTCGTACCGCGGTTCATAAACTTACCCGCTTCACACTGATACAGAATTGGCACAAATCCCGATGTGACACATTCTTGTCGCCATAAACTGGTCCTACAACGCACTCATCGGCCGATTTGGCTGGAGTTTGAAAGCACTTTGCTTCCGGCCAGTGACTTGCATCTCAGTCCGGCGACGAGTTCGCGATGGATACTCTTACTAGTGCGGCAGCCTGCGGAATTCGGGCTCGGATTGAGAGTCTGGATATGCTGGCCAACAATATTGCGAACGCTTCCTCCCCCGGTTTCAAAACGGATCGTGAGTCTTTTGGCTTGTATCTTTCCGCGGAGGCAGCCGATTCGCCAGCCGGAACTACTCCGGCGGTTCTTCCCGTAACAGAACGGCAATGGACCGACTTTGCCCAAGGTTCCATAACGCCCACCGGGAATCAACTTAACCTGGCTCTTAACGGCAAGGGTTTTTTTGTCGCCAACGGGCCCTCAGGATCGATTTACACAAGAGACGGCAATCTTCAAATATCGAAGCAGGGCGAACTTGAAACCCTGGACGGGTATACGATTCAAGGACAAAACGGGAAACCGATTCCAGTGGATAGCTCCAAGAGCGTGGACATCGGCACGGACGGCATGGTGCGTCAAGATGGCCAGGACATCTCTCAGATCTCCGTTGTCGATTTCCCGGGCTCCGCGGGGCTCACAAAACAAGGCAATAACTATTTCCGAATTGACGTTTCGACGGCTCAGCCTGCGCCGGCGTCAAGCGCCGAGATCCAGCAGGGCAAACTCGAAGCTGCCAATTCGCAGCCGACCGAGTCCGCCGTTCGCCTGGTCAGCGTGATGCGAGAGTTCGAGTCGTTGCAGAAAGCCCTGGCAATTGGGAACGAGATGAATAGAGAGGTAGTCCAGGACGTGGCCAAGGTTACCTCGTAGCTACCTCATGAGAACTAAACGGAGAAGCCAACAGTGATTCGAGCTCTTTACAGCGCGGCCAGCGGGATGTCCGCCCAACAACTGAACGTCGACAACATTGCCAACAATCTGGCGAACGTGAATACGAACGGCTTCAAGATGCGCCGGGTTCAGTTCCAGGACTTGCTCTACCAGAACTATGTCCAGCCGGGTGCGGCGGCGGGCGCGCAGACCATCGTGCCCAGCGGTCTACAGATAGGACTGGGAACCCGTCCCGCGTCCAACGAGATTATCATGACACAGGGAAATTTCACTCAGACCGATAACCCGCTCGACCTGGTTATTCAAGGGAAAGGCTTCTTCCAGGTTTTGCTACCAAGCGGTTCACTGGCCTACACCCGCGACGGCGGCTTCCAACTGGACGCTACTGGTAACGTTGTAACCGCCAGCGGTAATCCCATTCAACCGCAGATTAACATTCCAGCTCAAGCGCAGAGCGTCACAATCGCCCCCGATGGGACGGTCAGCTACACGCAGCCTGGCCAGACCGCCGCCCAGGTGGCAGGACAGGTCCAGCTGGTCAATTTCGTAAATCCTGCCGGCTTGAATAGCATCGGAGGAAACCTTTTCGCGCAGACCGATGCTTCGGGTGATCCCACGGTCGGCAATCCGGGAGGGTCTGAAGGCTTGGGTCAGTTGATGCAAGGCTACGTCGAGGGATCCAACGTCAGCGTAGTAGAAGAATTTATCAATATGATCGTTAGCCAGCGCGCCTACGAGGCCAACTCGAAAGTGGTCACGGCAGCCAACCAGATGTATCAACAAGTCAACAACATTGTGACGCCATGAGATGCATCTTTAGCTGGATAGTGGCTGCCATCGCCGCTCCTTTAGCCGGCGCTTGCGTCGAAGTTGCGTCTGATCGAGTTGCGGCCGGCGACCTGCTCGAGGCGGTGCCGCTTCTTCGGGAACTAAATCCTGGCACGCTGGTGGGATTCGCCCCCTTACCTGGCACAGTGCGCCTGTTCTCGGGGCGTGAGCTGGCTGTGATCGCGCAACGCCAAGGCGTGGCGCTGAGTGACGTCCCAGACGTATGCGTCGAGCGCTTGGTACGCGCGATAACGCCAACCGAAATGCAAACGGCACTCCAGGCGGCTCTAGGCATTCGCGGCGCGCAGCTGGAGATTGAGGAATTCAGCCGCCAGCCGCTACCACTAGGCCGGTTGGAATTTCAACGCTCCTCGCTCGGCCAGCCGCCCCCGAGTGCTCCCGATGCTCTGGTGATTTGGAGAGGCAGACTGATTTACGATCAGCATCACAGCGCGGCAGTGTGGGCGAAAGTCAGGATTGCAGTGGACCGTTCCATTTTTCTGGCTGCCGAAGACATTTCAGCCGGGTCAACTATTCGCGATGTTGAGGTCAAGGCCGTCACGATACACGAATTCCCGTTTTCGGGGCCGAGGCTCGACTCTTCGGCCGAAATTGTCGGCAAGGTTGCCCGCCGCAGTATCCATGCCGGCCAAAGAATCGAGGGCAGCGCGCTCGACGAACCAAAAGACGTGGCCCGGGGCGACATCGTGCAGGTGCGAGTGATCGATGGGCCGGCCACTCTATCCTTTGACGGCATCGCGGCGTCATCGGGAAAAAAAGGCGATACCATCCTGGTGCACAATTCCGCGAGCGGACGGAATTTCCGAGCCGTGGTGGAGGATAAAGGAAGGGCGCTAGTCCGGCCTGCGGGGGGAGAATGAGGCGCCTCCGGCTTGCATTATTGGCAACTCTCCCGCTGCTCGGGGCCAAGAAACCCTCGGCCGAGCTGCAGATTCCCCTCGATCAATACATCCAGCAAGTGAACCAGCGCTCGCATCAGTTTTCGAGCGCCTCACCGGGTTCGCTATACACTTCCAGCGGACGGCTGGCGGATGGTTTCCGCGACGTTCGAGCGAGCCAAGTTTACGATCTGGTGACCATTGTGGTAAACGAGAACACCTCCGCGGTTTCTACGGGGACAACCAAGACATCCCGGGCATCGAGCGTCGCAGCGAGTGTTGCATCGGGCCTGCTTCCCAAGGGTTCCGTGAAGGCGCTTTCCAATTTGGCGACTACCTCCAACAATCAGGCACTCAACGGGCAGGGGACCACAACCCGCGGAACCACCCTCACTACCACTGTTTCCGCCGAAGTGACCGCCGTCCTGCCGAACGGGAACCTGGTGGTTCAGGGACAGAAGGCCATAATGGTGAACTCCGAGAAGCAGATCATCACGCTACGCGGCATCGTCCGGCCCGACGATTTGAGCCCGCTCAACTCGGTCTCAGCGGACCGGGTAGCGAGAATGGAAATCCTGGTGAATGGCAAAGGAGTTGTGAACGACGCAGTCAAGCGCCCGTTCATCCTGTACCGTCTACTGCTTGGACTATTGCCATTTTAGCTTATGAACTTTCGCTACCTCGCCATTCTGTTGTTACTTGTTCCGCTCCGCGCGGCACCTGGAACACGCCTGAAGGATCTGGTTTCCATCGAGGGCGTCCGAGACAACCAGTTGCTAGGCTATGGCCTGGTAGTGGGCCTGAGCGGGACAGGGGACAAGGTACAAACCGTGTTCTCCACCCAGAGTCTCACCAATCTGCTGGCACGGATGGGAGTTCAGATCAACCCGACCCTGATACTGGTCAAAAATATTGCGGCGGTACTTGTGACCGCCAATCTGCCGCCGTTTGCACAGCCTGGCTCCCGAATCGATATAACGGTGGCGGCCATCGGCGACGCTTCGAACCTACAAGGGGGAACGCTAATTCTGACACCGCTCAAAGGCGCGGATGGCCAGGTCTATGCCGCCGCTCAAGGCTCGGTAGTGACAGCGGGCTTCGTCGCGAAGCGCGGCGGCGCCGGTGGCGGCACCAGTCAGACCGTAAACCATCCCACGGCCGGCCGCATCCCCAACGGCGCGATCATCGAGAAGCTGGCACCCTCCATCGCTCCCGAGAGCCGCATCAAGCTGCAGCTACACCTGGCCGATTTCACGAACGCCGGCAGAATATCGAGCGTGATAAACCAGAGATTCGGAAGTGAAGGCATACAACCAGCACGCGCCGAGAACTCCGCGTTGGTTGCGGTGGACATACCGGCTGCCTATAAGGGCAAGGGTGTCGAGTTCCTGGGTGAGTTGGAAAATCTGATAGTGGAAACGGATCTCCCAGCTCGGATCATAGTGAACGAACGGACCGGCACGATCGTGATGGGAAAGGACGTAAGAATTGCACCGGTGGCGGTACTGCAGGGGAACCTGTCGGTGGAAATTCAGACCATTCTCAACACCTCGCAACCCGGGCCCCTCTCCAGAGGGCAGACCACCGTTACTCCTGAGGTGGTGGTGACGGCAAAGGAAGAGAAAGCGCGCAACGTAGTGCTCAAACAGGGCGCTAGCGTAGAAGAGTTAGTGAGAGCGTTGACGGCCATTGGATCCACATCTCGCGACATCATTGCCATCCTCGAAAGTCTCAAGGCCGCGGGCGCGATCGAGGCCGAATTGGAGGTCATTTAAATGTCACTTCCCTTGATCGGTCCGGGCATGCAGCCTGTTTCCGCGAACAAGGACAGTCTCACCCGCATTGGCCATGCAGCGACGGAATTTGAAGCTCTCATGCTTGGCCAGATGCTGAAAACGGCGCGAGAAGCTGGAGAAGGGGAAGATGAGGAGAAGGACGCCAACTCGACGCTGATGGAATTCGGCGAACAGCAATTCGCGCAAGCTTTGGCTAACAGCGGAGGGTTTGGTATCGCTAAGATAGTGGTAGCAGGACTTACGAAACATGCGGATTGATGATCTGAATCGCACTCCGTTGACGCGGGGTACGGAGAAGGCGGACCAGACCGCCGAAAAGCGCGCGCTGGAAACGAACAGCGTGACGGATGGCACGGACCAAGCTGAAGTTTCTCAGCTTGCGAAGGCGCTCTCGACGAGCGATCCAGCCCGTCTAGAGCAGCTTCGCCTGCAGGTGCAATCGGGGACATACGAGGTGAATTCCGGTGCAACGGCGAAGTCGATTATCAACGCTCACCTGAAGGAGTGAGCGTTAGTAGGCGCAGGACAGCGGCTCATGCCTGGGCTCAAGCTGCTCCGGGCAAGCTGCGGGAGCAGGGTTGGATTGTGCGCAGATTTCCCACGCCTCGGCGAGAGTTCCGATTAACCGTTCGGCTTCCGCGAGTGGTGGGTCGGACTGTTCGGAATTGGCTTTCATCAATAATAATTCCACGTAGCCGTACAGCTCGGAGAGGTTCTTACTCAATTCCCCGCCGGCTTCCTGGTTGAGGGAAAGCGAAAGCTCAGTGACAATGGCCATCGCCTTGGTTATGGCGAGCGATCGAGCGCGAATATCTCCCAAGCGGAGATAGCGGCGAGCGGAAGCAATGGAATCCAAAGCCGCGCGATAGAGCAAATGCACGAACTCCAGTGGAGTGGCGGTCAGAACTTCTTCGTCAACGTAGGTTGGATACTTGTTGGACATTCTACCCTAACGTATCGGCTTGGGAGAGCAATGTATGGGAGGCTGGGGACCCTAGATCCTCGGCCAGCCGTATGACATATTCGGGCGGCACTTGAAGAACTACTTCATGAGTGTCGCGATTCTCTACGCGCATGATCATTCTGTGGGTGGCGGGGTCCACAGCAAAAACAAACTGATTTTGCCCGAGCATACCGCTGGCATTGACCGACTTGGCGGCTTGCACCAGGTGACGGCGTTGAGCCGCCTCCTCCGGCGGTACGTTGACGGCCGCCGGCAGAATCGAAGCCGAAGCACTGGGACTGCTAGATGAGATGTTCATCTGAAACCTTTCCCGAGATACAAATTCTCTTATACTGATGCGTATCGACCAGGTGGGGAAAAGTATGAGAATTTGTCGATCAGGCCAGATTCAGGACTTGCATGGTGGTGCCTTTGGAGTCCTCGATCTTCTTTTGCAGCATCATGATAGCGTAGATTAACTGCTCTGGGCGGGGCGGGCAGCCGGGAACATAAACGTCGACGGGAATGACTTGGTTTACCGGAATAAGGGCATAATTGCTGAACACGCCTGTCGATGTTGCGCAGGCACCCATAGAAATCACCCATTTCGGTTCCGGCATCTGTTCATACAACCTGCGGATTACGGGAGCCATCTTATTGGACACGCGCCCAGCGATGATCATCAGATCCGATTGCCGGGGGGAGCCGCGCATCACCTCAGCGCCGAAGCGAGAAATGTCGTAGCGCGAGCCGATCATGGACATCATTTCAATGGCGCAGCAAGCCAAACCAAAGGACATGGGCCAGATGGAGTTCTTGCGGCCCCAGTTGATGGCCTTATCGATGGTGGTAGTAATAATACTCTCGGAACCATGCTCGGCATCTTCTTTGTCAGCGCGCGCAAATAGCGCGGCAGGAAGACTGGGTTGAAATTTAAGGTCTCCGTCCACGATCCTATTATCACATGGAGTCAATCCCAGACACTGCCCAGACCACCGCACCAACCACCCAGGAACTGGCCGAGGCTGCCAACTCCTGGGGCATCGAAACCTCTTACTGGGACATGTGGGGGAACCAACATCACGCAACTCCCGAGCTGGTGACCCGGATACTAGGCTCGCTCGGCGTGGATGCCCAATCGCATGAGTCCTTGGCGCAAGCCCTGGAAGCGCGTGCCTGGCGGGGGTGGCATCCACCGATTGCACCCACGCTAGTGCTGACGCAGGCTGCGAAA
This sequence comes from Bryobacteraceae bacterium, assembly GCA_036008345.1. Classification (GTDB taxonomy): domain Bacteria; phylum Acidobacteriota; class Terriglobia; order Bryobacterales; family Bryobacteraceae; genus Palsa-89. The sequence goes on along the minus strand of DASYNU010000161.1, from coordinate 12,139 downwards.
CCGTACGAGATCCCGATTTCGCTCACGGAACAGCAGGCGGCGAGCGAGGCATTGTTCGACATTCGACTGGAGAGTGGCGGCGGGGAATCGATCCGGATTGCACTTGGCGAACTCCCGAGTGTCGAAGAGACGGCGCTGCGCGGAGCGCGACTGGTGCGCAAGCGAATTCGCCTCAGCGTGGAACTGCCGCTGGGGTATCACGAACTGTCGCTCCAGATTGCAGGCGAAACCTGGCCACCCACGCGCCTCATTGTCAGTCCGGAGCGCGCTTATCAGCCGCAATGGCTGGAGGAGGGCCGCGCTGCCGGACTTGCCATCAGCTTGTACGGGGTGAGATCGCGCCGCAACTGGGGCTGCGGGGATACTACCGATCTGAAGGCCATCGTGGACTGGGTGGCCGAGCAAGCCGGCGCGAGCTTTATCGCACTCAACCCATTGCATGCGATTCCGAATCGCCAGCCTTACAACACCAGCCCCTACTTGCCGAACTCGATCTTCTATCGCAATCCGATTTACCTGGATGTGGAGGCGATGGTGGATTTCCCGGCTTCGAGACGTGCGGTTGCGCTGCTTGAATCGCCAGCGACGCAGCGCGAGATCTTGAGGCTAACGGCCTCTGAGTTCGTGCAATACGAGCGGGTGTACAAGCTGAAGTTGCGCTTCCTGAAACTGTTGTTTCGAGCGTTTCTGGAGGCCGAGTGGAAGCTGAAGACCGCGCGTGCCCGAGAATTGAGCGAGTACATCGAACGGGAAGGGGATTTGCTGCACGGGTTCGCGGTGCATTCGGCGCTGGAAGAAGCTATTCACGCTGAGCATCCGGACGTTTGGAACTGGAGATCGTGGCCGGAGCCGTACCAGGATCCGGAATCCGCGGCGACGCGGGAATTCGTGCAAAGACACCGCCGTCAAGTTCTGTTTCATAAATATTTGCAGTGGCAACTGGATTCGCAGCTCCGGACGGCGCAGGAACACGCGCGCGAACGAGGCCTCAGCATTGGCTTATATCACGATCTGGCACTGGCCACGGACCGGTTCGGCTCAGACCTGTGGTCGCATCGCGGCCATTATGTGGCCGGATGCCGGGTGGGAGCGCCGCCGGATGCCTTCTCTCCCAAAGGGCAGGACTGGGCGTTTCCGCCACCGAACTCCGAGCGCCATTATCAGGATGGTTACCGTTTGTTTGCCGAATCGATCCGGAAGAATTGCAGGCACGGCGGGGCGTTGAGAATCGATCACGTGATGCGGTTCTTCCGGCTGTACTGGATTCCGGATGGCATGGACGCATCCGAAGGGACCTATGTACGAGACCGTTCCGAGGATCTGTTGCGGATTCTGGCGCTCGAGAGCGTACGCGAAAAGTTTCTGATTGTGGGTGAGGATCTGGGCACGGTTCCCAACGAAGTGCGGGAGGCGTTGCACAGGTTCGGCATTTTCAGTTACCGGGTATTGTACTTTGAACAGGATCGGGATGGCCGTTTCCGCACTCCGCGGGAATACCCGCGCGACGCGCTGGTTTCGGCTACCACGCACGATTTGCCGACACTGGCGGGTTTCTGGATGGGGCGCGATATTGAAGCGCGGCGCGGCGCCGGATTACTTCCCGACGATGGCGCGTATCGCGGAATGCTGGAAGATCGGGCGGTGCAGAAACAGCGGATGCTGGATCTGCTGCATGGACTGCGGTTGTTGCCGGAATGGTTTACGCGCAATGCGCGAGAGGTTCCGGAGTTGACCGGCGAATTGCACAACGCGATTGTGGGTTTCTTGGCGTCGGCGAATTCCAAATTGATGGCGCTGAATCAGGAGGATCTGTTGAAAGAGACCGAGCAGCAGAATTTGCCGGGAAGTACGGCGGAATACCGGAACTGGAGCCGCAAGATGAAATGCACGGTGGAGGAGCTGTGGGCGTCGCCGGAGGTGCGGGCGTTTACCCAGATGTTCCGGTCGTGGTTGGAGCGAACGGGGAGGGTGAATCAGGCTACATGAAGTAATCTTTGACTTTGTCCATCAAGCCTTTTTCGTGCGGCTCATTTTCGGCTGGGAGCGTGTCGCGGAGGGATTCGAAAAGTTTGCGTTGCTCGCGCGTTAGTTTAGATGGGACACGCACGTCGATGTGGACAAAAAGATCGCCACGGCCGGAGCCCTGCAAGCGCGGGACGCCCAGATTACGGAGCCGGATTTGCGCGCCGTTTTGCGTGCCTTCGGCTACCTTGACCGTTTCCAGTCCGTCGAAGGTGAGCAGATCAATTTGAGTACCTAACGCGGCTTGGGCAACGTTGACGGGGATGGTGCAATGCAGTTCGTCACCCTGTCGTTCAAAAATCGGGTGGTCTTTGAGTTTGATGACCACATAAAGATCGCCCGGGGGGCCGGCGTTCAAGCCGGGCTGCCCTTCATTCGACAAGCGCAGGCGGGTACCGGTGTCGACTCCTGCGGGGATATTGACCTTTAATTTTCTCTCGTTCTTCACGTAGCGCTCGCCGCGGCATTGGGTGCAGGGCCGGCGGATAATCTGGCCGCGTCCTCCGCACTGATTGCAGGTGCGGCGAATTTGCAGGAAGCTTTGCTGGTAGATCACTTCCCCGCGCCCGTGGCACATGGGACAAGTGACGATGCCATCGTTCTTCTCGGCGCCGGTTCCCTGGCAGCGGGTGCATAGATCGAGGCGCGGAACCTGGATATCCACGCTCATGCCCTGCATGACATTTTCCAGGTTGATTTCGATATCGTAGCGGAGATCTTCGCCGCGTTGGGCTTGAGTGCGCGAGCGGCGTTGCCCGCCACCGAACAAATCGCCCATGCCGAACAGGTCACCCAGAATGTCGCTGAAATCGGTGAAAGCGTTCGGATCGAAACCCTGATTGGCGCCGAGGCCTTGCAATCCTTTGTGGCCATAGCGGTCATAGGCGGCGCGTTTTTGAGGGTCGCTGAGAACGCTATAGGCTTCGGCAGCTTCCTTGAAGCTTTCCTCAGCCGAATGATCGTTAGGATTTCGATCCGGATGGTATTTCATGGCCATCTTTTTGTAGGCGCTCTTCAAGGTGGGCGTGTCGCAATCGCGGCCGACGCCGAGGACTTCGTAATAATCGCGCTTAGTGGCGTTCATTGCTTTTTCGCTGCGCTCATTGCTTTTTCACTGCTACCTTAACCATGGCCGGCCGGAGCAGGCGTCCACGGAAATTATAACCGCGCTGGTACTCTTCGAGGATAGTATGGTCCTCGACCTGATCGGTCTCGGACATCTCGACGGCGTGATGAATATGCGGGTCGAATGTCAGCCCCTTGGCACTAATCGGCTCCAGGCCTAACTTCTTTAGTGCGTCGGAAAGCCGCTGATGGATTAATTCCATGCCGCGGACGTATTCCTTGTTGCCGGTGCATTCCACTTTGAGGGCGCGTTCGAAATCGTCCAGAATCGGCAGGATAGACCGCACGCTTTCGGTGTTGGCGTATTCCAGCACGTCGGCGCGTTCGCGCTCAGCGCGGCGCCGGAAGTTATCGAACTCGGCCTGGCGGCGGAGCAGGCGATCCGTGAGATCGGTTTTTTCTTCAAGCAGGTGGTCGCGCTCGGCGGTTATGGCTTCGAGCGGGGTGGGCGGGTCGGCTACGCCGGTGGACTCGTTTTTTTCGCCGGAGTCTACTAGCGGTTCTTTCGGGTTCATAGTTACAGTTTATCGGTTGGCAGGCGGAAGCGCCTGCCCCACTGAGCCACTTTGCGCTTACATTAATCCCCGGAACGCTTGGCCTACGTGCTGGACGGCGGAAATGGCTTTGCCGTAGTTCATGCGCATGGGGCCTAGCACCGCGATCTTGGCAAAGACGCCGCCGGCTAGCGGGATGGACACTCCGATCAAAGACAATTGGCCCAGGCTGGGGTGCGCGTCGGCGAGGCCCACCTGGACGGCTAGCTCGCCGTCGGGTTGTTCCAGAAAACGATCGAGCAATTGCAGAATTCGCTTCTTCTCTTCGAGGGTCTGGAAGAGATCGCGCAACTTCTCGCGAGTGAGATGCAGATCCAGGCCGACCAGATTGCTGGTGCCTTCCATATGCAGTTCGGGGGCGAGCTCGATATCGAGCAGACCTTTCGCGTAGAGCAGCGTGAGTTTTTTAAGTAACGCGTCGTAAGCGGCGCTCTGCTGTTCGAAGCGGCGTTTGAGATCGGCGTGGATATCCACTAATGTCCAGCCGGCGAAGTTGCGGTTGATGTAATTCCGGATGGAAGTAAGCTCATCCTGCGAGACGGGCTCGACGAAGGGAACCACGCGGTTGTGCACCACCTGATCGCGAGTGACGACGATCATGAGGACGCGATGATCGGCGAGGGCGATGAGTTCGATCTGATCCAGCGTTTGGCTGGAGGTGGGGATGGCAGCGGTGATGCCGATGCTGCGCGTCATTTCGGTGAGCATGTGGGAGGAACGCTCGACGCGGGCTTCCATGGTGCTCAATTGGGAAAGCTCATTGCGCAGACGCTGGAGCTCGGCCAGAAGCAGGCGGCCGGGGGCGAGGGACTGGACGTAGCTGCGGAACGCTTTTTCAGTGGGAACGCGGCCGGCGGAGGTATGGGGTTGGGCGAGATAGCCTTCGTCGCAGAGGTCGGCCATTACATTTCTGATGGTAGCGGGGCTGAGGTCATCCCTGCGGCGGCGTGAGATGGTACGCGAGGCTACAGGTTCGCCGTCTTGGATGTACGACTCAACGATCGAATGCAGGATGTCCTGTTCGCGGCCGGTCATTGGTTTCTTGGGGAGCCCTAATTATTGATTGTAAAGGAGTTCGGGCGGGGGGTCAAGGGACTGGCCGCTGGTGGCTGGTGGCTGGTTGCTGGTGGGAGGGTTGGTGACGCATCGAGCGTTCCTTGTGTTTCGAGGATGGTTCTTTGTAGGTTGTTTGGATTGTGGGGGTTGCTGGTGGGGGAGGGCCTGGTTGACGCATGAAAATTCGCGATCCGTCATCTGGGCTGAGCTGGGGACTCGGGGCTGGGGGCTGGGGACTGGTGCGGCGGTGTGGGTTGGAGTGCGCGGTGGCATCTACGTGGATATGGTACGGCTTGCGTTTGTGGCTGGATGGGGAGTTGGTGGTAAATGGTTGGGGTGGAAGGGAAGAAAGAGGGCGGGGAATTGTCACTGCTTGGGTGGGAATTGGGCGAGGGCTCGGCGGGTTTCTTCGATGCGGCCGTGGCCTAGGCGCTCACGGATTTCTAGGGCTGCGGTGAGGCGTTGGCGGGCTAGTTCGGGCTCGTTGAGTCGGAGGTGGGCGATGCCGCAGAAGTGGAGACCGTCGGCTTTGCCCCAGGCGTATTGGCAGTCGGGGGCTTCGGAGCGGTCGAGCGCGTTGCGGGCGTTTTGGAGGGCTTTGTGGGGGTCGCCCGCGGCGAGGTAGGTTTCGGCGAGGGCGAGGCGGAGGTCGATGGAGAATTTTCCGAAGCCGCAGGTGTCGGCGAGGAGGATGCCGGATTCGGCTTCAGTGATGGATTGGGGGAGGTCGCCGAGGTGGCGGTGGAGTTCGGTGGCAGCGTGGAAGCAGCGGAGCTGGAATTCGACGTTCCCTGAGCGATCGGCGAAGGCGCGAGCATCCTGGAAGTGATGGGCCGCTTGGGCGGGATCGTCGGGGAGGAGGAATCTGGCGAGAAGGGCGTCACAGGCGTGTAGATCCTCGTTCCAATCGGTTGCGACGGCGATCTCCCTGTTTGCTTCGGTTTGTCTAAGTGCCCCGAGCCGGTCACCTAGTTGGAATTTGGTGTCAGCCTCTCGGATGCCATGGACGCTGTATAGCGGCACACGTTTCAGTTCGGTGGCATGCCGGAAATCGGCTTCCGCAGCGGTAATGTGCCCCAGGGCGAAATGTACTGTGGCTCGAAACGCGAGAGCGTTCACTGATTCCGTTTCATTCTGTTCCTCCGTGGCGAGCGAGAGCGCGCTTTCAGAATAATCAAGTGCCTCAGGAAACCGGCCAGCGCTCAGCTCCGCGGCAGCAAGGCCTTGGGAGTCGATGGTTTCGCGAGCGGGGGCCGCCGCGCTCTGGTCCATTCCGCGCGCATAATGTAGCGCATCGCGCGCACGCACAAGATCGCCCAAGGACCACGCGAACCAGCCAATGTTGGTGGCTAACCGTGCCCGGTCGAGTGGCGGAAGATCAGGGTCGATGCGGGAGAAATCTTCTTGCGGGGCGAAGCGTTCGAGGGTACGGAGCCCGCGAGCGTATTCTCCAAGAGCCCAACCGAGGTTCTTTAAAGCCACCCAATCCCGACCAGTACAGCTCCCACGCTTCTTGGATACGGCCCGCGAGGAGAGTTTCCTCGATCAGCAGCTCGTATTGATCTAGTGTCGGCGGATCGATTGGAGGTGTTTTTGGTTTCGCATCCAGGCTGGAGGCGAGCCTGGCGCGCACGGACTCGTGGACAGATTCCGGCTTCGTCCCTAAGAGCTTGCGGAAGAAGTCGCGGAGGAAAGGATGAGCGGAGTAGACGGCTTGTCGATCGGCCACGTACAGAAACACCAGCCCCAGCGCTTTGAGCCTTTCCAGATGCTTTACGAGTTGGTGGTCCGAAAGACCGATGAGGACCCCGGCCACCTCTCCTCCGGACTGCACGATCCAGCCGAGGAGCTCCACTTTGACTCCTCGGGGAAACAGCGAAAGGCGGGCGAGGAGGTCGCGCTCTACGGGAATCAGCGCCTTTGCGTATTGTTCAAGGATGCGGGTCAGTCGACGGGCTTTGGGGTCGGCGTCTGCTGCATCCTCGATCGAGAACTCTTTTGCGCCCGGGAAATTTCCGAAATACGAGCCCAGAACCGCGACGGAAAGCGCGTGATAGAAGCCTCCGATGTTGAGTGGTTCGATCAGCCTCCCGAGGGCTGCTTCGTTGCCTTTCACGCCCCAACCTCGCATGACGTCCAGAGCAACTGGACGCTCCAAATCGTCTAGTGGGACGGGGCGGTGCCCGGCGCCCTTCCAGTCGTCGAGATCGACCAGCGGAAAGCGCGACGTCACCAGGGCGCGTGTGTTTCCGACGCCTCCGGCCAGCGCTCGGACTAGGCGCTTCAGTTGCAGGTCTTCGAGTTCGCCTCGGCGACGTGGGCCTTCGTCGGTTTGGACGCGTTCGAGTCCGTCGAGGACTAAGACATGCGGCGCATCTCCGGAAAGTGCCATTTGGAGACGCTCCAGTATTCCGCCGGTGGGCGTGTCTTTTTCGCCGGTGAAGTAGAGGTAGGCTGCGCGCAGGAAGGCGTCCGTGTGGGGATCTTCGTAGAAGGACCAGACGAAGATGCCAGCACGGTCGGAGAGCTTGGCTTCGTGTAACGCTTTGTCGACTAGCGCGGTCTTGCCGGTGCCTCCTGCGGCGACCACGGAGACCACGCGGTCTGGAGTGACGGGTGATTCGAACCAGTCCTTGAGTTGCTGGAGCTTGGCTTCGCGCCCTCGGAAATGTTGGGCGGGTTGGAGGGGTTGGCAGAAGAGCGGTTGCCAGATGCGGGCGGTCGAGGCGGGCGGGCGGTTGAGCTTTGCAGCGAAGTTGGCGAGCGTGATTGCGACGTTCTTGGAAAGATCCTCCAGGTTGGTGAAGGTCTGGCGGGTGCTTTCCCGTTCGAGATAGGCTTTAAACTTCTGCAGATCCTGAACCGCTTTGACGATCTCTCCCGTTTTTTCTGGCTCAGAGGTTAGGCGGTCCTGTTCTTTGGCCTCCGTCCAGGGGGCCTTGGGATCGACCAGGAATGCAAATACTGGCTTGCCTGCGCGCTTTGCTGCGTCCACTTCCAGCCAAGTGATTGAGCGTTCCCCGTCGCCGTCCAACTCCTTTGGCGGGACGTAGCCGTAGCGGTGGGCTACGATGCAGCTACTGCGTCTGCTTCGGCTGCCATGCGCATACATTCGCTCGCGGGCGCACCGGATTGCGCCGAAAATGTTTCCATTGCGATAGGCAGATCTTGCAGGCGTAGGACGGCGTCGCGGACCTTGTCGCGATAGTCGCGGAGATCGATCGCGGTGGATGAGATGAAGATGCGTAGGACGGGGCGTGTCATAGTTGCACCGAGCCTCCGTGTTTCACTTCGCGGGTGCCGTGGTCTGGGAGCGCCTTGCCATTGCCCGTGGGAGGCTTTATTAAATCGGTTTCATTCACGCGCCGGAATTCGGCGCCTTTATTTAGGGCGTCCAGGAAAAGCACTGAGGCGTTTTCGTAGACTCGAGGTTCGGGCATGGGTGGGAATTCGTCTCATTTTAGTTGATTTGCTCGGTTGGCAGGCGGAAGCGCCTGCCCCACTTGGCAGGCCGAAACTTTCCTGGGCCGTGGGGGTTCTTATGGGAGTGCAACGGAAGCTTATTCTAATCTTCGCTTTGTTCGGGGCGCATGGATTCCCTCAGATGCTCACGCCGCGGGCGGCTGCTCGCTTCCTGGATCAGGCTACCTGGGGGCCAACGTCGGCATCCATCGCGCAGGTGCAGCAGATGGGGATCGCCGATTGGCTGACTGCGCAATTCGCTCTGAACACTTCCGATTTGCCCGATCAGGCGATTTTGACTGCGGATTCCAAGCCTAATGGCGTGCTGGCTCCGGTGGAGCGGGCATTTTTCCAGAACGCGGTGATGGGCCAGGACCAGCTTCGGCAGCGCGTGGCGTTTGTGTTGAGCCAGATTTGGGTGGTTTCAGAGACCTCCGGCGTCAATTACTCCTATGCGTTTCCGCCTTACTGGCGCATTTTTCGCGATAACGCGTTCGGGAATTATCGCGATCTGATGAAGGCGGTGACGCTGAGTCCCGCGATGGGGCGCTATTTGAATATGGCGAATAATGCCAAGGCGAATCCGGCGAAGAATACCGCGGCGAACGAGAATTATGCGCGGGAGTTGATGCAGTTGTTCACGCTGGGACTTACGCAGTTGAACGTCGATGGTAGCGCGGTTGTGGATCAGAACCACAATCCGGTTCCCACTTACAACCAGGCGGTGGTGACGAATATGGCTAAGGCGCTCACCGGGTGGACGTATCCCACGGCGCACGGCGCCGCGCCACGGCGTAACAATCCGGCTTACTATTTCGGGCAGATGTTCGCGGTAGAGGGCGAGCATGACACGACCGCGAAGAACATCTTCGGAAACATCACGATTCCGGCGGGACAAACGGCGGAACAGGATTTGGAATCGGTGCTGGATGCGCTGATGGCGCAACCTACCATGGCTCCGTTCGTGAGCCAGCAGTTGATTGAACATCTAGTGACCAGCAATCCTAGCCCGCAATATATCGCGCGGGTGTCGAATGTTTTTCTGAATGACGGAACGGGAGTGCGAGGCAATTTGCAGGCCGTGATTACGGCGATTCTTACGGATCCTGAAGCGCGCGCTGGAGACGATCCGAGCGCGGCGGTGAACCCCACGTTCGGCCACATGCGGGAGCCGATACTTTTCATGACGAATGTTTTGCGGGGCTTGAATGCGACGTTGGGGCCGAGCAGCAATATTTACGGCGACGCGTCGCTAACGGGCGAGAGCCTGTTCCATTCGCCCAGCGTGTTCAGCTATTTCTCGCCGCAGTATCGAATCGCGGGCGGCCTCGTGGGTCCGGAGTTTCAGATTTATTCGACGGCGACGTCCACCGCGCGGGCGAACCTGGTGAATGCGGCTCTTTTCGGAAAGCTGGATAAGTCGACTACTGTGGATCTCAGTCCGTTTGAGCGAACGGCGGCGGCTCCGAGTTTTCTGATCAATTATATAAGCCAAGTTTTTCTGCATAGCTCGATGTCGGCCGATTTGCAACAGGCTGTGACGGATGCCATGAATGCGGCTTCCGAGGCGAATGCGGGAGATGCTGAAACCATGGTGCAGGCGGCGTTGTATGTGGTTTTGACGTCGGGGGAGTATCAGATTATTCAGTAGGTGAAGATTCACGGCGTCGGCATGAGTGCCGACGCGGCAGGCAAGAGTGCCTGCGCCACGATGATCCTGAAGTAGTTTGGAGGAATGGGAAACATGTTTTCACGTCGGGGATTTATTCGAGTTGGCGCGGCTACGGTGGGATCGCTTGCGCTGCGGCCTTTTGGTTTGCTGCCGGCGCTGGCGCAGAGCGGAGGAGATTACCGGGCGCTGGTGTGCGTCTTCCTTTTTGGAGGCAACGATTCGAACAACACCGTGATCCCGATGGACGACGTGAATTATCAAGCTTACACGTCCATTCGCGGAAGCCTGGGACTCGCGGCCAGCGATTTGACGTCGCAGGTAACCAGCGTTTCGGGAGCGCCCTACGCGTTTCACTCGAAGCTAGCCGAAGTAGCGAGCTTGTTTTCGAGCAAAGAATTGGCGGTGGTGGCGAATGTAGGGTCGCTGGTACAGCCGCTGACGCGGGCGCAGTATCAGAGCCAACAGGCGCCCATTCCGCTGAATTTGTTTTCGCACTCCGATCAGCAATTGCAATGGCAGACGGCGCTGGCGCAGGGACACAGTCCCACGGGTTGGGCGGGGCGCGCGGCCGATTATATCGCCGGCGCGGGAATCAACACGGGGAACTTTCCAGTTTTCGTATCGATGGCGGGGAATACGCTGGAAGGGACGGGCGTGCAAACGCAACCGGCGGCGATAACGCCCGGACAGGCGCTCGGACTGGCGGGATTCAAGGGCACCTCGGTATCCAACGCGCGGCTGAGTGCGTTGAAGAGCTTGCTCACTACCGATACCGGGGTGTCGTTGGTGCAGGCGGCGAACAACACGCTGGCGAATGGCATCAGCGACGCGAAAACATTGGAAGCCGCGCTAGCCAAGGCCACTCCGCTCAAGACGCAATTTCCGACTACCGATCTTGGGGCACAACTGCAGCAGGTGGCGCAGATCATCCAGGTGCAGGCGAGCCTGGGGATGCGGCGTCAGATTTTCTTCTGCTCGCTGGGCGGCTTCGACACACACGCCAACGAACTGGCCACGCACAATACACTTTATCCGCAACTGAGTCCCGCGCTCGCGGCATTTTACGACGCGACGCAGGAATTGGGAGTGGCGCAGAACGTGACGACATTCACTGAGTCCGACTTTAGCCGGACATTTCAACCCACTACCGACGATGGCAGCGATCATGCGTGGGGCAGCCATCATCTGGTGCTGGGAGGAGCGGTGCAGGGCGGACAAGTTTTCGGTAAGTTCCCAACGTTTGAGCTGGCGGGTCCGGACGATGCGGATGTGCGTGGGCGGTGGATTCCGACTACATCGATCGATCAGTATGGCGCGACGTTGTGTTCGTGGTTTGGGATTCCGGATGCGTCGCTTCCCATGGTGTTTCCGAATTTCCCGAATTTTGGGTCGGTGAAGCTAGGCTTCTTGGGATAACTTGCTGCGCTTCTGCCGCAGGATGTTCGTTCCCACCATCAGGAATAGAGCAGCGATTAGAAATAGGACGCTACTCGGCTCCGGCGTAGCAATGGAATTGGGCGCCACACCGCCGTCCGCGATTGCATCGGCCTCCGGAACATCCGAGACGATGGCTCCGGGGAGAGCTGGAACCCACGACGGATCGACGAGCAGGGCGCTGACAGGCTCATCCGGGTTGGCTGAGCAGGCGGGAAATGAGTCACAGCCGCTAAAGACGAAATCCAGGTAATTGGCGCCGGCGTTAGCGCTAAAGGTAATGAGCTTGCCCGTGGGATCCACAATTGGCGAGAACGCCTTGAGCGAGGTTGGCCCAAGAATATAGTTACCGAATCCATTCAGGAAAACCGCGACGGAACCCTCCGCCGCGACATTCCCTGAGAGTGTGATGTTCTCGGCTACCGGCACGTTGGGAAGTATCACTCTGTAATCGAAGACGGTGCCGGTAACGCAGCAGTTTGTGTCGCCATTGGGGGCGTCCCAGAGCGAGCCAATCGGCGCGTTCATAAAGCCCGGAGCGGTGCCGGATATGATGTTGTTGGTCAGCCCTTCGGGATGTTCTCCCACAGCAAAGGTTGCCGGTACCGCTGTCGTGGTTGAAAGGAAGAATACGGAGTAGTTCAAGTCCGAGCAATCAAAAGCGCCGCACGAGCCCGTATTCTGGATTGGGACTGCGGTATCTGCCTTGGCAAGGTGCGCGAACAGGAAAACCATGCTCGCGAGGGCCGGCAGGGCCAATTGCAGATTTCGTGGTCGAACCGATTGGGTTGAGTTCATGGGATGCTCCTTTTCT